>DASWVN010000293.1:0-75228 GCA_036401215.1 Vicinamibacterales bacterium
TGAATGATCTGGTTCAGCATTCAGCATTTGGCATTCAGCATTGACCCGCGTCAGAATCCCCCACGGGCCCATAGCTCAATGGTCAGAGCCGCCGGCTCATAACCGGCTCGTTCCAGGTTCGAGTCCTGGTGGGCCCACCACTCGACTCGGCGGCGACTCTCGTCGCTGTCTCGCTCGTGGCAGGGCCGTGCCCGGGCAGGTCGTCAGAACAGCAGCGGCGGCGGCACCAGCAGCACGCGGTCTCCCGACGTTACGAGCCCTTCTCTCAAGACGCGGGCGTAGTAGCGGCTCCATCCCGGGTGTACCTTCTGTGACACGCGCGTGAACACGCCGTCGGCGAACGCCGCGGCGATCTTGTAGCAGGGCGTGGTCGACCGCGTGATTTCCAGCCGCACCTCACCGATCTCCAGGCGCGTGTCGGGGCGGATGTCGATCCAGTCGATCCCCTGGATCGTCAGGTTCTCGCCGATGGCCCCCGGCACGATCGGGTGCCCCTCGCCCTGCAGCGCCTCGATCAGCTCCAACGAATAGAGACACACCGCGCGGTCAGGGCCACCGTGGAACACCTGGTCCTCCTGCCGGTCCCCTTCGACCCCGGTCGCATGAATCCGCGCGTAGGGCCGGGGAAGCTTGGGCACACCGCCATCCGAGACGTGGATCGAATGCAGGACCCCGTGCTGCCGCTCCATGGTCAACGCCTTCTCCCCACGAACACCTCGTACGTGCCGGGTTCGAGCTCGGAGTGGTCGAACGGAACCGGCCGCGCGTCGAACCCGGCCTCAGTCAGCAGCCGCAACCAGGTGTCGCGCGTGAACAGCCCTTCGACGTGGCGATCGTGGACGATCTCGACTGCCCCGTGCTCGTCACGCAGGGCGTAGACGTAGTCGGCGAGATAGGTGGTGTCGTGCGGATCCGGATCCCAGGTCCACTCCAGGTAGCGTATGCCACGCGTGCCATCGTCGTGACCGCCACACTCGGTCGACGAGCGAAAGGTCTCCTCGAGCGCGTCGGGCGCGATGAGCACCGCGCCGCCCGGACGGCAGTGCACGGCCGCCGTCTCGATCGCACGCCGCAGGTCGTCCTCCGTAGTCATGTACATCACGGCGTCATGGACGAACACGCAGTCGAACAGCCGTCCAAGCCGCACGTCCCGCATGTCCCCCTGCAGGTGCTCGCAGTCAGGATTGAGCGAACGGCTCACCGCGAGCATCCCGGGCGACGGCTCGACCAGCGTGACCTGCTCGAACTGCGCTTTCATGTGCGACGCATTGTTGCCGCCGCCGCTCCCCAGTTCGAGAAGCGAACGGGGCGGGATACTGCAGGCGCTCTTCAGTTGCGCGGCGTAGAAAGCGGCTTCCTCGGCATAATCCTCGGGCGCCGACATCAGCGGCCACCATGCGGCAAGCTCGGTATACAGCTTCATCTCTCTAGCGAACGATCACTTCGTCGGTAAAGAACCAGGCGTCCTCACCGGCCCCAGGATGCCACGCCGGCAGCTTGCCGTACGTGGTCACACGAAGGCGCACGTAACGCGCCCGGACCGCCGACGGAAGTTCGACGATGAGATCGCGGACGGTCGGGCGCATCTCGCGCTCGTCCACGTCGCTGCGGGCGTTCCCCACCTCGCGAAAACGTTCACCGTCGTCCGAGATCTCGACGCTGATCCGCCGCGGCATCATGATCCAGGAACCGGCATCCTGCAGAAAGCCCATCCCCACGGACGTCATCTCGCGTGGCGTTCCGAAGTCCAGCGTGACGTCGAGGTCGTGCCCACGATAGCCCTGCCATCGTCCCGTCTTGAAACTGTCGTTGCCGCGCAGTCCGTCGACCAGCGTGTCATCGCCGCCGGCGGCGTACTGCGGTGCGTAGGAAGCGCTCAGGGCGATTCGCGGATAGTCCGGGAGCCGCCGAAACGACACGGCGATCGCCGGACTCGCGTCCCCGTCCAGGAAGGCGCGCGCCCGTAGCGTCAGGCTGGCGTCGACGTTCACCGCACCGGCGTAGCGGGGGGACGTGCGTGCCGGCTCCGATCCGTCGAGCGTGTAGTGAATCGCGGCTGCCGGTTCTGCGCTGCCGAGTGTGACCTGCTGCGATCCCCGGAACAGGCGCGTGCCCTGAACCACGAACGGCGCCGGGATCACACGGACGCCCTCGACGAACGAGCGCGGGCGCGCCTCGACCGCCGATCCCCACTGCGTGTTCGGGCTCACTCCGAGATCGAATACCAGCTCTCCACCGGCGATGAGCGTCTCGTGATCGATGAACGCCTGCTCATACGCCCGGCCATCGAGTGCGGCGCGCTGCACGTAAGGCCCGTCGCCGCGCGTCCGGATCGTCAAGGCGCTTCCATGCTCGAACTGAATCGTGGCGCTCTCGAACAGCGGGCTGCCGATCACATACTGCGTGGACCCCGGAGCCACAGGATAGAAACCGAGCGCGCTGAACACATACCACGCGCTCATCTGCCCGCAATCTTCGTTGCCCGAGAGGCCGTCGGGCGCCGGCGCGTACAACGTGTCGAGGATCCTGCGCACCAGGGCCTGCGTCTTCCAGGGCTGGCCGGCGTAGGCATAGAGGTACGCCATGTGGTGGCTCGGCTCGTTGCCGTGGGCGTACTGCCCGATCAGGCCGGTGATGTCCGGCTGATCCCGACCGCTCGTACGGGAATCGGCGGTGAAGAGCGCGTCCAGCTTCTGTGCGAACGCCTCGGGGCCACCCATCACCCGCATCAGTCCTCCGACGTCGTGAGGCACGAAGAAACTGTACTGCCACGCGTTCGCCTCGGTGTAGTGGTTGTTGACTTCAGCGGGATCGAAGGGAGTCATCCAGAAGCCCTCGACACGTGCGCGCATGAAGCCTGTCGCCGGATCGAACAGATGCTTCCAGGACTGCGAGCGGGCGAGATACCGCTTCTGGTCGTCGGTGCGTCCAAGCCGGCGCGCGACCTCGGCGATCGTCCAGTCGTCGAACGCGTACTCGAGCGTGCGCGAGACCCCTTCCGCTTCCTCGCTCGCATCGATGAAGCCGTGGCGCTTATACGCCGCCAGGCCGAAGCGATCCTCCTCGGCGCTGGCCTTCATCGCCTCGAACGCCAGGTCCACGTCGAAACCGTCGACGCCCTTCGCAATCGCATCCGCGATCACCGGCACGGCGTGATAGCCGATCATCGTGTCGGTTTCGTTCGCGGCCAGCTCCCACACGGGAAGCCGTCCCCCATCCTCGTACTGACGCAGGAATGTCCGGACGAAGTCACGCGTCCGCTCGCGATCGATCAGCGTCAGCAGCGGATGCAGCGCACGGAACGTATCCCAGAGCGAGAACACCGTGTAGTAGGTGAACCCTTCCGCCTGGTGGATCCGCAAATCGCGGCCGCGATAGCGGCCGTCCACGTCCATGAAGACGTTCGGCGCCAGCATGGCGTGATAGAGCGCCGTGTAGAAGGTGACGCGCTGGTCCCGCGTGCCGCCGGTGACACGGATCTTCGACAGCTCCTTCTCCCACGCGGCATCCGCCGCCCCGCGGACGGCCTCGAAGTCCCAGTGTGGAAGTTCGGTCTCGAGATTCTTCCGCGCGCCTTCGATGCTCACCGCGGAGATGGCCACCTTGGCCAGCAGTTCCCCACCGGTGTCGCCGAAGTGAAACGCCTGCTTCCGTCCGGCGACCGTCGTCTCGGACGACGTGGTGAACGGACGGGAGAAGCGGATCACGAAGTAGACGACCTGGTCCCGCGCCCAGCTGCTCGATCGCCTCACACCCGCGACTTCGGTCGGGCTCACGACGTCGAGGGCGGATTCCAGCAGGCGGTCGCGATGCTCGAGGTCCACGATCACCTGCGCGGGGCGGCCGGCTGGAAGGCGATAGCGGTGCAGACCCACCCGCAGCGTGGTCGTCAGCTCCGCGCGGATGTCGTAATCCTTCAGCGTGACGGCGTAGTAACCAGGCTGCGCCACCTCCTCGTCGTGGCTGAACGCGGACGAGTAGCCCGGCTCACCGTCCGCACCATTGTTCAGATGAGCCTCGCCGGCCGTCGGCATCAACAGGATGTCGGTGTAATCGGGGATGCCGGTCCCACTCAGGTGAGTGTGCGAAAACCCGTAAAGACGCGTGTCGCTGTAGTGATAGCCCGAGCAGCCGTCCCAGCCGGTCAGCCGCGTATCGGGGCCGGGCTGGATCATGCCGAACGGCAGCGACGGACCTGGATAGGTGTGCCCGTGGCCGCCGGTGCCGATGAACGGATCGACCAGCGGCGTGAGCCTGTCCTGTGCGAAGGCGGCGGCACCAGGGGCAAGCAGGATCATCACGGCCGGGAGCAGGAACGCGTGGCGGCGCAGCATGCAGGCAGCTGGATGATACACTTCAGTGATCCTTCAGTTTTCATGCTGCCTGACCTTCAACGCCTCATCCAGCTCCAGGAGTTCGACTCCACCATCGAGCGGGCGAAGCGACGCATCGCCGAGATCCCCGGGGTGCAGGAGTCGCTGGAGTCGAGGTCGACGGCGGCCGCCGCGGCCGTCCAGGCCGTGAAGGACCGCATCGCCGCAACCAACGCCAGCCGCCGCGACATCGAGAAGGAAGTCGCGGCCGTCCAGAGCCGCCTGTCGAAGTACAAAGATCAGCTGATGGCGGTGAAGACCAACAAGGAATACCAGGCGATGCAGACCGAGATCGCCACGGCCGAAGGGCTCGTGCGGTCGCAGGAAGACCGGCTGCTCGATCTGATGGAGGTCAGCGAGCAGGAGTCCGCCGATCTCAAGGCTGCCGAGGCCGCGATGAAGTCGGAACAGGCCGCGATCGCCGCCGAGCAGAAGGCGCTCGAGACCGAAAGGACGACGCTGGAAGCGGACCTGGAGAGGCTCTCAACCGAGCGCGCCAGTCTCGCGTCGCAGATCTCGAAAGAGGCGCTCGACATCTTCGAGCGTGCCGGGCACGGCCGCAAGGGGATCGCCGTCGCCGAGGCGCGGGACGGGCTTTGCACCGTCTGTCACGTCCGCCTGCGGCCCCAGATCTTCAACGAGGTCCGCCGGAACTCGGCGATCATCCAGTGCGAAAGCTGCACTCGCATTCTCTACTTCGTTCCACCAGCCGCTCCAGCCCCGACGGTACAGAGTTGATCACCGCATACATCGATGGCGGCGCGCGGGGCAATCCGGGCCCGGCGGGCTACGGCGTGTATATCGAGCTTCCCGACGGCTCCGTCGAGGAACTCCACGGCCCGCTCGGAATCGCGACGAACAACGTCGCGGAGTACAACGGCCTGCTGGCGGCCCTGCAATGGGCCGTGGAACACGGCCATCGCGTCGTGAGGATCAAGGCCGATTCCGAGCTGCTCGTCAAGCAGATGCGCGGCGAGTACAAGGTGAAGAACGAGGGGCTGCAGCCGCTCGCCGCCCGCGCACGAAAGCTCATCGGCCAGCTCGATCGCGTCACCTTCCAGCACGTTCGCCGCGAGCAGAACAAACACGCCGACCGGCTGTCGAACGTCGGCATGGACGAGGCCGAAGAAGCGCTCCGGCACCCTCCCCGACCCGTCAACGCTCAGGGGCAGGGAGAGCTGTTCTGAACGCGCCCGGACTCAGGCCTTCAACGCCGGCGTCGGATCGATTATCGAGGCGTGGATCGCGGGGACGACCGCAGCCGTAACGACCGTGACGATCGTGGCTGCCGCGATCGACGCGTAGGTCGTGAGATCCGTGGGGCTGATCCCGAACACCAGCGTCTCGAGCAACCGGCTGGCGGCCACGGCACCGGGGATCCCGATCGCAAGCCCGGCGGCCGCATAAACCGCTGCCTCCCGCAGCACGCTGCCGACGATCCGTCGGCGACCCGCCCCAAGCGCAATCATGATCCCGAGTTCGCGTCCGCGCTGCGCCACCGAGTACGCGACCACGCCGTAGACGCCCAGCAGCGCCAGCAAACCGCCCAGCCCCGCGAATCCCCCGAGCAGCACCAGCAGAAGGCGCGGCCTCCCCAGGCTCGCGCCGATCTTTGCGTCCATCGTCTCGATGTCGGACAGAGGCACGTCACGATCGACGGACCAGATTGCCTCGCGGAGCGCGGGAACGAGCGAGAGCGGCTGCCCGTCGACCCTGACGGCAAGCATCATCGCGTTGATCGAGCCTCGCGATACGGACGTGTAGACCTCCGGCCCCGGAGCCGACGTCAGCGCGGAGTGATGCACGTCGCCAACGACCCCGACGATGCGCAGCGGGTTCATCGTGCCCTGCGGTGACCGGAGTCGAAGGATGCGGCCGATCGCCTGGTTGACCGAACCGAAGTACTTCGTTGCGAAGGTTTCGTTCACGATCACGACGTCGGACCGCACGCTGTCGGCCCTCTCGATGTCGCGGCCGGCAAGCAGCGGCTGCCCGATGGCGCCGAAGTACCCGGGCGTCACGATCCGCCCACCCGCGACCGGCATTGAGGCACCAGTCGGCGTGACGAATCCCTCCGGCTCGAACGAGACACTCCATGCATACCCGCTGAACGGCAGATGCTGAATCGCGCCGGCGGCGCGGACGCCCGGCAACGTGCGGACCCGTTGCAGCACGGAATCGTAATAGTCGGCGATCGAGGCGTTTCGATATTTCGCTCCGGAGGGCTGCACATGCAGCGTCAGCACACCACGCGGGTCGAAGCCGGGATCCACTTGCCGCAGCGTCCAGAGTGTCTGCAGCATCAGCCCACCGCCGATCGCGAGAACGACGGCGAACGCAATCTCGGCCGAAACCAGTGATCCGCGGACGCGTCGCGCCGCCGGCGGCGAGGGCGAGCGTCAGGATCGTCGTCGTGGTGAATGCAGGCGCACGCCGAAGCGAGCGCAGGGCGAGGCGGACGTCGTGCAGCACGGGGGACCCTCCGCCCGGCTTAGACGAGGGCTTATGCCATCGGGTCGGCCCGGATCACCGCCGCCATCCGGCCGGCCTGCTGACCTGCGGCCCGATACGAATGGAACGTCTCCGGGTAGGTCCTGGTGCACAGGCCGCTGGCATGGATCGAGTGCGGTTGCACCCCGGCCGCTTCGAGCTGTTCCCGGTTGGCGCGCCAGAGATCGAAGTGAGGCCGCCGGCCCGCCTCTCTGACGAACCAGCGGCTCAGGGTTCCCTCATCGTGGCCCTCTCGACGAAACGTATCCACCACCTCTTCGCCCATCTCGCCGCAACAGCTGCCGAGCGACGGACCGATGGCGACGACGAGGTTCCCGGGCTTCGTGCCGTAGGTGCTTTCCAGCATGGCGACCGTGTGCATGACGATGCGCTGCATCGTGCTCCGCCATCCAGCATGGACCGCGGCGGCGACCCCCTGCCGGCGATCCGCCATCAGGATGGGCGCGCAATCGGCGACACGGACGACGAGCGCCAGCGCTGGATCATCGCTGATGATGGCGTCCGCCTCGGGCCGCTCGGCCTGTCCGTCCGGCGTGGCGACAACGACGCGCCGGCCGTGGACCTGGTGGAGGAGGCGGAGGCGGCCGGCGTCCACACCGGCATACTCCGCGATCCGCTCCCATTCGCTTTTGTCGTCTCGAAGACGCAGCGTCGCCGCCGTGAAGAGGTGCGGCGCGACTTCCGCGAGCGGCGCACACCGGAGCACGGCGCCCCACGGCGCTTGCGTCCATGCGAAACCGTCGCTAGGCTGAGGACCAGGCATGGAGATCATCGGGTTGGGATTCGACGCGACCGACATCCCGCGCGTCGCCGATTTGTTGAAGCGCTACGGCGACCGCTTTCTTCAGCGCGTGTTCACTGAAGGGGAGATCACCTATTGTACGCGGCGCCATGATCCCGCCGCGCATCTCGCCGGCCGCTTCGCCGCCAAGGAAGCGTGCATGAAGGCGCTCGGGACAGGCCACACGCAAGGCGTGCTGTGGAAGGACATCGAGGTGGTCCGTGACGATGGTGCGCCGCAACTGCTGTTGCATGGCAGCGCCCAGCGCGTGGCGGTATCGATGCACGTCCGGAAATCGCTGCTCACGATCACGCATGCCGACGCGCTGGCGATGGCGCAGGTGATGCTGCTCGGCCGCGACGACCACTCGGGTTGACGGTTTTCCCCCTCGCCGATCCCGCCTGAACGCGCCCGTCTCTCGAAGGGCGCGTACAACTCACGTCAGGTCAAGAGGATCCACGATCCCCAGCACCCACGGACCTGATGGCCGCGCGGTTGCTCCTCACGGGTTGCACGGACCTACGGACCTGACTGGAGCAGACGACCATGACGATCAAGATCCTGCCGAACGAGAAGGGGAACCCTGCCGGAAAGCTGGCGGAAGCCGAACTGCATTTCACGTCCGGCCCGCTCGAGGGGCTGAAGCTGATTGGCTTTGCGGTCTGGGAGCGCAAGAGCGGCAACGGCCGCAACGTGACGTTCCCGGCGCGCCAGTACTCGGTCAACGGCGAGCGGCGCAGCTTCGCGCTGCTTCGACCGGTCGTCGATTCGACCGGCCAGGGGCGGATCCGCGACCTCGTGCTCGAGGCCTATGCGGCGTACGAGGCAGAGCACGCGGAACCGGCCACGGCATAGAAGAGCCGGGAAAACTCCGAACTACGAACGCCGAACGCCGAACGCCGAACTACGAACGCCGAACTCCGAAATTTGGAGAGCCCTGAATCAAATGATCAGCGAGCGAGCACCGCGAGCGAGCCACGCGAACGGAGCGAGCCGGCGAAGCGGCTCGCGAGAGAGCGTGTAAGGGGGTCCGGGGGACGAAGTCCCCCGGTTAAGTCATAGTTCGGAGTTTCACCGTTTCACCCCGTTTCACCCGATGACGGGCAGGAACCTGGCGTTCTCCTTCTGTCGCTTGGGCGGGAGCGTCCACTCCGCACGGAGCGCCTTCTCGAACTCCGACTGGAAGAACGACGTCTTCATGCCGCCGTCGATGATGTCCCACGGCAGTACGGCGTCGGCCGAGCGGTCACGAAAGATGTAGAACGCGGCGTCGACGCCGGCCTCGGCAACGGCGGCCCGCCAGTTGCCGCCGTTCCGTTCTGCCGCTTCGATCGCCGGCGCAACGCGGCGGTCACCGAGCGACAGCAGCGCCTGGTAGAAAGAATGACGTTCCGACTTGATGTTGAAGTAGACGTTGTCGAGGCCGGCGAGCAGCTGGCGGAGGCGTTTCGCCTTCCGCTCGGTGACCGCGGGATCCTCCATGGGCTGCCACTGATACGCGGTTCCGGGTTTCGGGATCAGCGGATTGACGCTGCCGACGATCCGGCCCACGCGGCCGCGGCTCCTCCCGTGCTCGAGCATGATCTCGCGCATCTGCACCGTCAGGTCGCGGATCCCCTCGAGATCCTCGTCGCATTCGGTCGGCAGGCCGATCATGTAATAGAGCTTCAGGTTGTCCATGCCGCCGCCGAAGATCAACTCGGCCGCGTGCAGGATCTCGTCGTTCGTCACGGTCTTGTTGATGACACGACGCAGACGATCGGAGCCCGCCTCAGGCGCGATCGTGATCGACCGCTCACCGCTACGGCGAAGAAGCTCGATGATCGGCGGCGTGAGGTCGTCGAGGCGCAGGGATGCCGGGCTGATCGAGTAGCCCATGTCGAGCAGACCATTGAGGATCCGCTCGATCTCCGGGTGGTCGCACAGCGCGATCGAGACCAGGCCGGCCTTCGACGAGTGCACCTTCGCCTGCTGCGCGAGTTCGAGGATCCGGTCGGCGCTGAAGGCGCGCACGGGCAGATAGTTGTAGCCGGCCCAGCAGAACCGGCACAGGTTGGCGCACCCGCGAACGACCTCGACGAGAAAGCGCGAGCCGAACTCGGTGTCCGGCGTGAAGATCGACGTCGAAGGGGGATCGAGGCGTTCCGTGGTCTTGACGGCGGCCTTCTTGACGACAGGCGGAGCGCTCGATCCGGGCTTCGGCTCGTACGCCGCGATCGAGCCGTCCTGCGCGTAGCGGACTTCGTAGAACGACGGAATGTAGAACCCGCGGCTGGTGGCGAGCCGCTGCAGCAGTTCCTGGCGGTCCGCGGCCTCGCGGATCGCATCGACCAACGCCGGAATGAGGACCTCTCCCTCACCGGCCGCGATCACGTCGGCGAAAAGCGCAAGCGGTTCAGGATTGACGAACGTCACCGCACCACCGATCACCACGAGCGGATCGCGAGCGGTGCGGGCCTCGGCGCGCAGCGGAATCTTTGCCAGACGCAGCAGGCTCAGGACGTTCGTGTAGTCCCATTCGAACGCCACCGAAAACGCAACCACGTCGAATTCCGAAACCGGCGTCTGCGATTCCAGGGTGAGGAGGGGCGTTCCGGACGCGAGCTGCGACTGAAGCTCCTGCTTCGGCGGCAGGAACACCCTCTCGCAGGCCACGTCGTCCAATTCGTTGAAGAGCCGGTAGACGGTCTGGTATCCCAGGCTCGACATGCCGACGAAATACGTGTTCGGAAACGCGAGAGCCACCCGCAACCGGCCGCCGTGCGGTTTACGCACGTATCCGACTTCGCGCGACAACATCTCGCGCGCCCGATCACGAACCTGGTCTTTCTTCATTGATATGCGCGGCCCGACATTTCACGGCCGCGGGATTCTCGGGAAAGTCGAGACGGTACGCGCGATGAAGCTCGAGCGGCGGCGCTCTCGTGTACCGTGGATTTTTCTAGTCTACCACGCGCGTCGGCGGCGCCGGCAGAGCCGGAATGGCCGTTCTGGCGGGCGTTTCGAGCCCGGCGAAAGGCTCGCAGGCTGACCATGACCGCTCTGCGGGGAGCATCGGGATTGTACTCAGGCTGGGCTCAGGGTATTCGGTGACGCGTGCTCCGGCCAACTGGTCCCGGGACCAGTTGGGCAATTGACCGGGAACGGACCAGGTGAACTCGCCCACGGCCGGGGCGAGTTCACGGTCAATAAAGATCCGATAGCCGCGTGGGAGCAGCGCGGGGTGAAACCCCGCCTGCATCCGAACGATGCATCCCGTCTCCACCTCGCCGTTCTCGTGCGACGGCGGGGGTTCACTACGGGCTGCTAGTCGTTCTGCCGCCGGAGGAACGCGGGAACGTCGAGCGGGGACGCTTCGAAATCATCACCCTGCTCGCCCTCGTTCGAGCCGTTGGCCACCATCAACGGCAGTTCGAATGTCGCTCGACGGTTGATGGTGATCGGCATCCGTGATCCGCCGCCGCCGGCCGCCGCGATCCGTTCGGTCGATTCCTGCTTTCGCGCCGTGTACGAGCTGAGATCCACCGGTGTGGGTGTGGCGGACGCGGCGACGTCGCGGTGCACGCTCGCGCGCTCGAAGCCGGTGGCGATGACGGTGATCTTCACCTGGCCCTGCATGCGCGGATCGACCACGGCGCCGAAGATGATGTTGGCTTCCTCGTGCGCCGCCTCCTGAATGACGGCCGAGGCTTCACTCACCTCGATGAGCGACAGGTCGTTTCCTCCGGTGACGTTGATGATGACCCCGCGCGCCCCCGCGACCGACGCGTCCTCGAGCAGCGGGCTCGAGATGGCGGCGTTGGCGGCGATCATGGCGCGCTCCTCGCCCTCGGCCATGCCGGTGCCCATGATCGCGTAACCCATCCCCGACATGATCGTCTTCACGTCGGCGAAGTCGAGGTTGATCAGACCAGGCACCAGGATGAGGTCTGAAATCCCCTGGATCGCCTGCCGCAACACGTCATCTGCGGTCGCGAACGCGTCGGTGAGCGACGTGCTTCGCCCGATCGTCGCGAGCAGCCGCTCGTTGGGGATCGTGATGACGGTGTCGACACACTCCCGCAGTTCCTCCAGGCCACGCTCGGCCTGCACCGCCCGCTTCTTGCCCTCGAACCGGAACGGCTTCGTCACGACCGCGATCGTCAACGCGCCAAGCTCGCTGGCGAGGCTGGCGATGACGGGCGCCGCACCGGTGCCGGTGCCGCCACCGAGTCCGGTGGTCACGAAGACCATGTCGGCGCCGTCGAGCGCCTCGATGAGTTTCTCGGTGTCTTCGAGCGCCGCCTGGCGGCCGACGTTCGGGTCCGCGCCGGCGCCGAGCCCTTTCGTCAGCTTGCCGCCGATCTGCAGTTTGACCGGCGCCGGGTTCAGCCGGAGCGCCTGAACGTCCGTGTTGGCGACGATGAACTCGACGCCGTCGAAGCCGGCGGCGACCATGCGGTTCACCGCATTGCTGCCGCCTCCACCCACCCCTACGACCTTGATGCGCGCGCCACTGCGGGTTTCTTCGTCGAGCTTCAATCGCAGCATTGCCGCGTCGAGTGTGTCTTTCATGTCCGCCATTCGCCCCCCTACTCTGTTACGTGACCCCTGAACTCTTGCCGGCTGCCGCCCGCCACTCTCACAGGAACTCTTTGAACAACCCCCGGAGCCGTCCGGCCACACGGCCGAACGCACCGGCACCCACCGGCTGCGTGGGCAAGCCCGCCTGGTTGCGGTGCGCGTACATCACCAGACCCACCGCGGTCGCAAACGCCGGGCTGTTCACGTGGTCGGCGAGCCCGCCGACGCCCGCCGGCGTGCCGCGGCGGATCGGCAGGTCGAAGATCTGTTCCGCAATCTCCGACATGCCCTCGAGCAGCGCGCCTCCGCCGGTCAACACGATGCCGGAGTTGAGTGACTTCTCGAACCCGGCGCGCCTGATCTCATCCCACAAGAGATGGAAGATTTCCTCCGCGCGCGGCTGAAGGATCTCTGAAAGGATCCGCCGCGCCATCACGCGAGGCTTGCGGCCGCCGACGCTGGCGACCTCCATCGTCTCGTCCTCGTCGACCATGGCCGACAACGCGCATCCGCAGCGCCGCTTGATCTTCTCCGCATCGGGGATCGGCGTCCGCAGGCCGACCGCGATGTCGTTGGTGAAGTGATCCCCGCCGACGGCAACGACGCCGGTGTGCCACAGGCTGCCGCGCTCGAAGATCGCGAAGTCCGTCGTGCCGCCGCCGATGTCGACGAGCGCCACACCCAGCTCTTTCTCGTCCTGTGTGAGGACGGCTTCGCTGGCGGCGAGCTGCTCGAGCACCGTCTCGACGACCGCCACACCCGCGCGGTTGACGCAGGCCACGGTGTTCTGCGTCGACGATGCGCTGCCGGTGACGACGTGCACGTTGACCTCGAGCCGGGACCCGGTCATGCCGACGGGAGCGCCGATACCGTCCTGTTCGTCGACGACGAAGTCCTGCGGCAGCACGTGCAGGATCTCCCGTCCGCTCGGCAGCGCCACCGCCTTTGCCGCCTCGATCGCACGACGGACGTCCTCGCGCGTGATCTCGCGGTTCTTGCCGGCCACCGCCACGACCCCCCGGCTGTTGAATGCCTTCACGTGCGCTCCGGAGAGCGCGAGGTGAACGGAGTCGATGTCGATGCCCGCCGTCAGCTCGGCTTCGTCGATGGCGCGCTTGATCGACTCGACGGCGGCCTCGAGATTGACGACGACTCCCCGGCGGATGCCCTTCGAATCCGCCAGGCCGAGCCCGATGATGTCGAGCCCCCCGTCGTCGGTGGTCTCCCCGACGATCGCCGTGATCTTCGACGTGCCCACATCGAGACCCACCAGGTACCGTTCCTTGCGCGCCACAGCTCCCCCCTTAGTTCCGATCCGGCAGCGACAGCGCCCGCCGTGCGGTCGCCCCTGCCGGCTTGACATAGATGCGGCCATCGAACTGCAGGTCCGCGTAATCGATCTCGGGCACGCTCTCGCGCAACCGCGCAGCCAGCCCCGTGTAGTCGCGCAACCGCTCGGCAAAGCGGCTCGTGCCGAGGTGCAGCAGCGCGGGATCGCCATCGAGCAGGACGACCGCATCGTGCAGGTCCGAGACGTCGATCTGCGAGAGTCGGCGGGCCAACGCGCTGTCGCCGGCCACATCGTCGATCACCCGGGCGGCGAGCGCGATCCTCGCCACGTCGACCAGAGGTTCACCCGCGGCCGGCTCCGTCGCGGCGCCGTCGACGATCGGCAAATCGAAGTTGGCGTGCCTGGGACCGAAGTCGTCGATGATCATTCCGGTTCGATCGACCAGGTACAACTCCCCCCGGATCCGGCACAGCGCCAGCGGTTCACGCTCCGCGACGACGACTTCGACGGTCGAGGGCAACACCCGGCGCAGAACGGCGTCGGCCACCCAGGGCGACCCGAGCAGACGCTCGCGATATTTCGAGAGGTCGGCCATGAGGATGTTCGAGCCTCGCAGTGTTCCGATGAGCGATTCCACCTCGCCGCTCGACAGCCGGACCTGGCCGTGGACGACGATCCGCTGGATCTGGAGGGCGGAGGCGTGCAGCACGAGGTCGTACGCCTTGTAAGTGGCGTACAGTCCGACCAGGCACGCCGCGCAGGCCGTGATCACGCGCCCCGACTTCCACCACGACACACTGCGCTTGCGGACGGGTCTGACGGCCGTGCGGGAACGCCGGAAGTTCTTGTCGCTTGGCGCCTTGACCTTCACGCCGTCCCTCGCTTCCGTCGGATCGCGTCCAGCACGCGCTCGCCAACACTGCCGATGGATCCGGCCCCCAGCGTGATCACGAGATCCCCGGGCCGTGCGAGCGCCGCGACGGCCGCGGGCACGTCATCGAGGCGCGGGACGAGATCGACCGGCACCGAGGCGGAGCGCCGCAGCGACGCCGCGAGCGCCTCGGCCGTGATGCCGGGGATTGGCTCTTCGCCGGCGGCATAGATCTCGGTGAGCACGACGTGATCTGCGCCGCGGAACGCCGGGCCGAACTCATCGAGCAGCTGCGCGGTGCGGCTGTAGCGGTGCGGCTGAAAGACGGCGATGATGCGCCGGTCGATCCCCGCGCGTGCGGCGGCAAGAACGGCTGCGATCTCGGTGGGGTGATGGCCGTAGTCGTCCACCACCAGCACGCCGTCTGCTTCGCCACGCGTCTGAAAGCGGCGCTCCGCTCCGGAGAACTCTTCGAGCGCCGCGGCAATCCGCGGAAACGAGATCCCGACCTCCATCGAAACCGCGACTGCGGCAAGCGCGTTCAGCACGTTGTGCCGTCCTGGGACACGCAGCCGCATCCTGCCGAGTTCGGTGACCGTGCCGTCGGCGTTCCGCGCCTGGACCGTGCACGTGGACCCGAACGCCGCCAGCTGCATCTCCGTTCCGACGATGTCGGCGGGACGATCGAGCGCGTAGGTGATCACCCGCCGGCTCAGCCTCGGAAGCAGTTCGCGAACGGCCTCGTCGTCGGCGCACACGACCACCGCTCCGTAGAAGGGCACCTTGTTGGCGAACTCCGCGAACGCGTCCTGGAGGTTCTGCCAGGTCCCGTAACTCTCCATGTGCTCGCGGTCGATGTTCGTGATCACCGCGACCGAAGGGGACAGCTTCAGGAACGAACGGTCGCTCTCGTCCGCCTCCGCGACCACGTATTCGCCCTGGCCGAGCCGGGCGTTGCTCCCGAACGCGCTGAGCCGTCCACCGATGACGGCCGTGGGATCCAGACCCGCGCGGTCGAAGACGAGCGCGATCATCGATGTGGTCGTCGTTTTGCCGTGCGCGCCCGCGACCGCGATGCCGTAGCGAAGCCGCATCAGCTCCGCGAGCATTTCGGCCCGCGGGATGACGGGGATCCGCCGGCGCCGTGCTTCGGCGACCTCCGGGTTCTCCGGGCTGATCGCCGAGGACACGACGACCACATCGGCATCGCCGACGTGGGCTGCATCGTGTCCAGTTGCGATCCTCACACCCAATCCCTCCAGCCTCGCGGTGACGTCCGAGGCTCGTGCGTCGGAGCCGCTCACCTCGTAGCCGAGATTCGCGAGCAGCTCCGCGATGCCGCTCATGCCGATCCCGCCGATCCCGACGAAGTGGATCCTTCGCGTCCGGCCTAGCACGCGCTCACCTGCTCACCAGTTCCAGCGCGCGATCGACGATCAGCTTTGCCGCGTTGGGCCGCGCGAGGCGCCGCGCCGCCGACGCCATCGCCGCGAGCCGATCGGCGTCCGCCGTCAGCTCCAACACTCGCGTAGCGAGCCGCTGACCGGTCAGATCCTTCTGTTCGATCACCTCGACGGCGCCCGCCTCCCGAAGGAGTTCGGCGTTCTTGCGCTGGTGATCGTCGGCCGCCGTCGGCAGCGGCACGAGCACCGCCGGCTTCCCTGCGGCCGTCAACTCCGCGATCGTCGTCGCGCCGGCCCGGCTGATCACCAGGTCGGCGGCCTTTATTTCCCTGTCCATGGCGAAGAGGAACGGTTCCACCCGGGCATCGAGCCCCGCCCGCGTGTAGGCATCGCGGACCCATTCCAGATCGCGCTCTCCTGTCTGATGCGTGATTGCCAGCCGGCGACCGTCTGCTGCCAGCAGCGGCGCCGCCTCCACAGCGGCCACGTTGATCGCGTGCGAGCCCTGGGAGCCGCCAAAGATCAGAACCCTGGGCGGCCCACCGGCCGCGGTGTCGCCAGCTTCAGCCAGAAACTCTGGTCGGACCGGATTGCCTGTGACAAACCCCCTCCTCCCGAAGAACTCCACCGTGGACTCGAACGTCACCGCTGCCGCGCTGACGACCCTTGCCAACCGCCGATTCGTGAAGCCAGGCACGGCGTTCTGCTCGAGCAGCAGCGTCGGCACCCCACGCAATGCCGCGAGTGCGACCACCGGTCCCGAACTGTAGCCCCCGACGCCGATCACGAGATCGGGCCGCCGCCGCGAGAGGATGCGCCACGCGTCCAGCGCGCTGAGCGGCAGCAACGCGAGACCTCGCACGAGCGCGGTTGGCGACGTGCCCTTCAGTCCGGCGCTCCGCAGCACGTCCAGCTCGAAGCCTTCGCGCGGAACCACTCGCGACTCGATCCCGCGCTGCGTTCCCGCAAACGTCACGACCGTATCGGGCAGCCTGCGCAGAAACTCCCGCGCGACGGCGATCCCCGGGTAGAGATGGCCGCCGGTGCCGCCTCCGGCGATCACGATCCTGAGCGGTGTCATGCATCCGCCGTGGGCAGCGTCGTCGTGACGACGTGAGAAGTTGACGCATGTTGCGACACGTTCAGGAGGATCCCGATGCCGACCAGATTGATCAGCAGCGACGATCCTCCGTAACTGACGAACGGCAGCGGAATGCCCTTCGTCGGAAGCAGGCCGAGGACGACGCTGATGTTGAAGAACGCCTGGAACGCCACCATCGTCGTGAGGCCGAGTGCAAGGAAAGCGCCGAATCGATCCGGCGCGCGCACCGCGGTGCGCAATCCCCGCCACGTGATGACGCAGAAGCACCCGAGGATGACGGTCGCGCCAATGAGCCCGAGTTCCTCGGAGAGGACGGCGTAGATGAAGTCGTTGTGCGGTTCCGGCAGGTAGAACAGCTTCTGCATGCCGTCCATGAGGCCGCGGCCGAACAATCCGCCGACGCCGACGGCAATCATCGACTGGATCATCTGGTAGCTTTCCTCGCGCGGATTCGCCCAGGGGTCGAGGAACGCCTCGATACGCCGCCAGCGGTACTCCTGAATCTGCAGCAGAAGGTACAAAGCCGCGACGGCCATCGTCCCGAGGGCCGCGACGTAGCGATAATTGATCCCGGCGGCAAAGATCATGACGCCGGCGATCATCGCGATCGACACCGCGGTCCCGAGGTCGGGCTCGATCAGGACCAGCAGGATGATCCCGCCGAGCACCGCGCCGATGGGCAGCAGCGCGTACCCGGGCTCGTCGATCCGTTCCATTCGGCGTTCCAGGAGCGCCGCAGTGAAGAAGATGACGACGACCTTGGCCAGCTCGGACGGCTGGATGCCGAGCGGCCCAATGTTCAGCCATCGGGTCGCGCCGTTCACCGGACGCCCGAAGAGCACGGCCACCAGCGCGAGCCCGACCACGACGAGCCCCGTCCAGATCACTACCGGCTGCCGGTAGTTGCGGTAGTCGATCCGCATGATGACCTGCACGAGGAAGAGTCCGATCAGCGCAAAGGTTCCCTGCTTGAACAGCAGCAGGTACGGGCTCTGACCCTTCTGCGCCAGGACGACGGCCGAGGCGCTGTACACCATTACGACGCTGGTGCACACGAGCAGCAGCATCGCGGTGAACAGGAACTTGTCAGATTTCAGTTTTCGCGCCATACCGTCGAACCGGGACTGTTAAAGATCGAAACCGCTGGGACCGACACATAAGCACGTGCGACGTGCGATGTGCCACGTGCTGCGTGCGAGGTGCGACGTGCTTTCGGACTGCCTGATAGTTCGCATATTTGCACTCGGCACACAGCACCTCAGCACAGCACCAGCACCAGCACGCAGCACCCAGCACGGCCGCGAAGCGGCCGTTTTGTGCTATGAACAGTCAGCAGTCATCAGCCGGAAGGGGATCAAGACACCGCCCTCACAGGCCGGGGCAGCCTGTGTTCCCAGCGGACGGTTCTTCACCGCGCCACCCGGACTGATGACTGCTCACTGTTCACGCACGACGCCCCACTCCTCCTGCAACCGCGCCACTTCCTCCTTGAACACCCGTCCGCGCTCGGCGTAGTCGCGGAACATGTCGAAGCTCGCGCACGCCGGAGCGAGCACCACCGCGCCGCGCGGCGGCGCGCTCGCGAATGCCGTTCTCACCGCCCGGTGCATGTCATCGGCTTCGTGCACCGGGACCGCATCACCCAGTTCCGAACGGATCAAGCCTCGCGCTTCGCCGATCGCCACCACGACGGCCTTGCGGCGCGCCAGCGGCTCCCGGAGTTCCCTCAGATCTCCGCCCTTGAAGCGGCCGCCCATGATCACGACGAGCCGCTCGAAGCTCTCGATCGCGCGACGCGCGGCTTCGACGTTCGTGGCCTTGGAGTCGTTGACGAAGAGCACGCCGGCGATCTCGGCCACCGGTTCGAGTGCATGTTCCAGGCCTTTGAACGCTCCGACCGCCTTCGTCATCGCCTCGGAATCGACACCGGCAATCGAGGCGACCGCGGACGCGGCGAGCACGTCGGCGATCAAGTGACGGCCGAGCAGCTGCACCGATGACAGCGGCACGAGCGGCTGGTCTCCCTGCTCCGTTCTTCGAACGATCTCGTCGCCTCGCAGCACCACGCCCGACGCAAGTGAATCCGACATGGAGAACACCAGCCTTTGCGACGGCGCCGCTGCCGCCATCCGCAGGACGGCAGGGTCGTCGGCGTTGAGGACGGCCCAGTCCGCGGCCGTCTGGTTGACGAAGATTCGCGACTTCGCGGCGGCGTACGCGTCCACGGTCACGTGCCGATCCAGATGGTCCGGCGAGAAGTTGAGCAGCACCGCCACCCAGGGACGGAAGGTCTCGGTCGTCTCGAGCTGAAAGCTGCTCGCCTCGACCACGTGGATGGTGTCGTCGGTCGAATCGTCGACCTGTGCGCTCAACGCCACACCGATGTTGCCGCCGACGCGAACGCGCAACCCGCCCGCCTCGAGCATCCGTCCGGTCAGCGTCGTCGTCGTGGACTTGCCCTTCGTCCCGGTGATCGCCACGATGCGGCCGCGCAGCCAGCGGGACGCCAGCTCCAGCTCGCCGATCACCGGCACGCCGGCCGCCCGCGCGGCGGCGACGCCCGCTTCATCGGGCGACACGCCGGGGCTGAGGACGATGAGGTCCGAACGGCGCAGCGTATCCGCCGCATTGGAGCCGAGTTCGAGACGCACGCCCGCCGCGCGGAGTCCGGCGGCTTCCGGGATGTCCGGCCGGAGGTCCGCGAGCACCACCGTCGCGCCGCGGCGCGCGAGCAGGTGGGCCGCGGCGACTCCACTGCGCGCGGCGCCGACGACGGTCACCTGCCTGCCACGAACGGAGAACTCGCCAGTCGTCGTCATCGCAGCTTCAAGGTCGTCAGGCTGAAGAGCGCGAAGATGATCGCCATGATCACGAAGCGCGTGATCACCTTCGGTTCGCTCCATCCAATCAGTTCGAAGTGGTGGTGCAGCGGCGCCATCTTGAAGATGCGCTTGCCGCGCAGCTTGAACGAGCCGACCTGGAGGATCACCGAGAGCCCTTCCAGGACGAAGACGCCGCCGACGATCGGCAGCAGCAGTTCCTGCTTGATGAGGATCGCGGTGGTGCCGAGGGCGCCGCCGAGCCCGAGCGAACCGACATCTCCCATGAAGATGTCCGCCGGATAACAGTTCCACCACAGGAAGCCGAGACTGGCGCCGACGAGGGCGCCGCAGAAGATCGTCAGCTCGGCCGCGGCAGGTGTGAGCCGCAGGAGCTGCAGGTAGCTCGCAAACTCGGCGTGCGTCGAGACGTACGCGAGCGCGGTGAAGGCTGCCGCGGCGACGACGAAGACGCTGATCGCCAGGCCGTCGAGACCGTCGGTGAGGTTGACCGTGTTGCTCGCGCTCACGAGCACGAGCCACGCAAACGGGATGTACCACCAGCCCAGGTCCGGGATCCACGTCTTGAAGAACGGGAAGATCAACCGGGTGCTGTAGAGCGTCGGGGCCTGCTGCGCGAGCGACACGACCGCGATGCCGACGCCGATCGCGATCACGCCGAGCCAGAACATCTTGTACCGTGGCCGCAGCCCGTGATGATCGCGCCGGACGATCTTCAGGTAGTCATCGGCAAACCCGACCGCCCCGAATCCGGCGGTCGACACGACCGCGATCCAGACGAACGGCGACGACAGGTCCGCCCAGAGCAGCGTCGGCACGAGGACCGACGTCAGGATGAGAAGCCCACCCATCGTCGGCGTTCCCGCCTTCGTGCGATGCGTGCTCGGTCCTTCCTGCCGGACGACCTGGCCGACCTGGAACTCTCGCAGCTTCCGGATCATCCACGGTCCGAGCAGCAGGCCGATCCCAAGCGCCGTCAGGCTCGCGGCTGCCGTACGGAACGTGATGTACCGGGTCACGTTCAGCACCGGAAAGACCGACGACAGCTCGTGGAGGTAGTACAGCATCAGGCAAACTCCGCCTTCAGCCGTTCCACGACGGCGTCGAGCCCGATCCCCCGCGAGCCCTTGACGAGCACGAGATCTCCGGGGCGCACGCGCCGGAGCACTTCCTCGATCGCCTGCTCCCGGTCCCGCACGAACACGACGGCATCAGGCGCCAGACCGGCGGCACGGGCGGCGTCGGCGAGCTGTTCCGCAGGCGAACCACCGACCGCGACCAGGAGATCGACGCCGGCGGCCTGCGCCGCCCGTCCGCACTCGCGATGCAGCGCGTCCGTATGCTCACCGAGTTCGAGCATCTCGCCGAGGACGGCGATCTTGCGCTCGCTGCCGCGTGCCGCGTCGAGCACTTCGAGCGACCGCTTCAGCGCGGCCGGGCTCGAGTTGTAGGAATCATCGATCACGTTGACGCCGCCGCGGAGGCGCAGCAGTTCGCCGCGGTGGTACGCCGGACGCAGCGCCGCTGTGCGCGCGGCGATCTCGTCGAGCGGGATCTCGAACTCGATCGCGACGGCGGTCGCCGCGAGCACGTTCGAGAGATTGCCCGCGCCCAGGAGCGGACTCTGGAGATCGAAACGCCCGGATGGCGTGTCGACCGCCGCACGGACGCCGTCGAGCCCCAGCAGCTGGATGTTCGACGCGCGGACGCTCGCGCCTTCAGCCGTCCCGAAGGTGATCGTCCGCCCGGCAAACCCGCGTGCGCGCGTCATCACGCGCGGATCGTCGGCGTTGGCGACGAGCACGGTGTCAGCTGTGGCCCCTTCGAGAATCTCGGCCTTCGCATCCGCAATCGCATCAGACGAGGGAAAGAACCCGATGTGGGCATCACCCACGTTGGTCCACACGCGGACTTCGGGTTCCGCGATGCCGACCAGCGTTCTGATCTCTCCGGGGTGATTCATGCCGAGCTCGACGACTGCTGCCTCGGGACCCTCGCGCAGTTCGAACAGCGAGAGCGGAAGGCCGATGTGATTGTTCAGATTCCCCTTGTTGCGAAACACGCGATACCGCGCTGCGAGCAACGCGGCGCACACTTCCTTGGTCGTTGTCTTTCCCGCACTGCCGGTGATCGCGACGACGCGCGCACCCGATCGCCGGCGAACGTACCGGGCCACATCCTGAAGCGCCCTGGTCGTGTCATCTGCCGCGATCAGCAGCGTGCCGGCGGGCACCTGCGCCGCGACGTCGATCCTGTCGACCAGCGCGCCCACCGCGCCCGCCTCGATCGCCGCCGGCACGAAGTCGTGACCGTCGAACCGCTCGCCCCTGATCGCGACGAAGAACTCTCCCGCACCCACCGTCCGCGAATCGATCGAGATCCGCCCGATCGGCGTGGACACGTCGCCCGAGATGACGCGTCCACCGGCAGCGGCGGCCACGTCCCGGGCGGTCAGCGAAACCGGCGGCACTCCTAGGAAACCTTCGCGCCGGTGCGCCTGGCCGCCAGCGCGGCGCGCGCGACTTCCACATCGTCGAACGGCAGCGTCCGATCGCCGATGACCTGGTATTTCTCGTGCCCCTTGCCGGCAACCAGGACGAGATCTCCCGGCTTCGCGTCGCGCACCGCGCGCTCGATCGCCGCCTTGCGATCCACGATCGCCAGACACGGGGTCGACTTCGGGCCCTGCCCCTTCGGCCCGATCCGGTCCGGGGGCAGGACGATGCCGCGCTTGATGTCCTCGATGATCTGCTCGGGATTCTCGGACCGCGGATTGTCGGACGTCACGACGACGACGTCGCTCAGCCGCGCGGCAACCGCTCCCATCAGCGGACGTTTGGTCTTGTCACGGTCGCCACCGCACCCGAACACGGTGATCACACGCCCGCCGGCAAGCGGCCGCGCCGTCTCGAGCAGGTTCTTCAAGGCATCGTCCGTATGGGCGTAATCCACGACCACACGAACGTCGTCGGCCGGTGACGACACCACCTGGAAGCGGCCGGGGACGTGCTCGAGGTCGCGGACCCCCTGCTCGATCGCGCTGAAGGGCAAGTCGAGCGCCATCGCCGCGGCGACGGCGGCGAGGATGTTGTACGCGTTCGGCCGTCCGACCAGCTTCGAGCGGATCGCGACGGTCCCGCGCGGCGTCTTCACGTCGAACGCAAGGCCGTCGAGCGAGAGCTGGATCCCGTCGGGGGACACGTCGGCGGGGTTGTCGATCCCGTAGGTCACGACCCGCCGGGCCGCGGTCGCGAAGTCGGCGCCGCGGCGGTCGTCCACGTTCGTGATCCCCACGGCTCCGTCGGGGAGGAGTTCGAACAGCCGCCGCTTGGCGGCGAAGTACTCCTCCATGTCGCGATGGAAATCGAGATGATCGCGGGTCAGATTCGTGAAGATCCCGGCCGCGAACCGCAGATAGTCCGCGCGGCGCAGCACCAGCGCGTGCGACGACACCTCCATCACGCAGGCGCCGCAGCCCTGGGCGATCATGTCGCGCAACATCTGCTGCAACTCCGGCGCCTCAGGTGTGGTCCGCGACGCCTCGAACTCGCGCGTGCCGATGCGGTACCCGACCGTGCCAAGGCGGCCGCAGCGCACGCCCGCGGCCTCGAAAATCGACGCCAGCACGTACGAGGTCGTCGTCTTGCCGTTGGTTCCGGTGATGCCCACGAGCGTCAGCTGCTCGCTCGGCCTCCCGAAGTACTCGTGTGAAAGCGCGGCCAGCGCGAGCCGCGGGTCCGTGACCTGGACCCACGGAACCGAGACACCCGTCGGTGCGCCGGCTTCCGCGAAGACCGCGATCGCACCCCTGGCCGCGGCGTCGCGCGCGAACGCCGCGCCGTCGGCGTGCTGCCCGCGCAGGGCGACGAACACGTTCCCGGCGGCGACCCTGCGGGAGTCGTACGCGACACCCGTGACTGGAGCGTCCGCGCCCTCGGCAGGAACGGACAACGCGCCAAACGGCGCGTGGGTCGAGACGGCACGGACGAGTTCCGCGAGCGTCATTGCTCCGCGCTCCCCCCGCGTGCCGGCGGCCGCCTCGCCAGCTTGATGTGCACGCTGGTGCCGGGCACGAGCGCCGTGCCCGGTTCGATCGACTGCTCGATTACGAAACCAGTGCCGGTCATCCGCGGACGAAGGCCCGCGGTCGTCAGGATCTGGACCGCTTCCCGCGCGCTCGAGCCGCGAAGGTCGGGCATCAGGCCTTCCCTCGCGAATGCGATCGTCCGTTCGCGCTCGCGCGTATCCCGCGCCGGGAGGATCTGGCGATCGCTGTTGCGGGCGACGATCACGGGACGCGGCGGATTCAGGTTCGGACCGATGCCGAGGTACAGCAGCGAGGCCTCAGCGATGCGCTTGAAGATCGGCGCCGCCACCGTGCCGCCGTAGGCGTTCACCTTCCCGTGGGGAGAATCGATGACGACGATGACGGCGAGCGCGGGTTTGCGCGACGGCACGAACCCGACGAACGACACGTTGTAGTCCGACTTCGAATAGCCGCCGCTGGGAAGCGTCTTCGCCGCCGTGCCGGTCTTTCCGGCAATCGTATAACCCTCGATCTTCGCGGCCGTGGCGGTACCGCGGTCGACCACCCCTTCCATGATCTGCGTCAGCGTGGCTGCCGTCTCGGGGGAGACCGTGCGCCGGACGACCTTCCCCGGCACCAGTTCGCGCTTGCCGTTGCGCACGAACGCCCGGACGATCCTGGGCTCGTACAGCGTTCCACCGTTGGCGACCGAACTCACCGCCGCGATCATCTGCATCGGCGTGACGCCGATCTGGTATCCCATCGACACGGAGGCCAGACCAATGTCGCCGAGCGACGCCGGATCGTGCACGATGCCGCGGCTCTGCCCCGTGAAGTCGGGCGAGAGGACCTGGCCGAAGCCGAACCGGTGGATGTACTTGCCGAGCCGCTCGGAACCGATGCGGAAGCCGGCCTTGATCGCGCCGACGTTGCTCGATTTGACGATCACGTCCTCGAACGTGAGCGTCTGGTACGGATGGACGTCCGACACGGGCGGACGGCCGGGGATCGTGATGTAGCCCGGAGCGCAATCGATCAGGTCGGTCGTCTCGAACACACCTTCGTCGAGCGCCGCCGCCGCGGTCACGAGCTTGAAGGTGGATCCAGGCTCGTAGATGTGCTGCACCGCACGGTTCGCCCGGTCCTCGGGATCAGAACTGGCGAACGTGTTCGGGTTGAAGGTGGGATAGTTGGCGAGCGCGAGGACCTCTCCATTGCTGGGGTCCATGATGATCGCCATCCCGCCATTGGCGTTGTGCTCGAGCACCCCTGCGCGCAGTTCGCGCTCGGCGATGTGCTGCAGCTGCCGATCGATCGTCAGCTCGACGGCTTCACCCTGCGTCGGTTCCTGTTCGACACGAACCGAGAGGGCCGTCCGCGTGCCGTCGACCTGCATGATCATCACACCAGACCCGCCGCGAATCCGCGAGTCGTATTTCGCTTCGATCCCGCCGAGCCCGCGGTTGTCGAAACCGACGTAGCCGAGGATGCTTGCGGCAAGCTGACGGTTCGGGTAATACCGCCTGTTCTCGGTCAGCACGATCACGCCGCGAAGCTTCAGCTTGCGCACGTGCTCGGCGACTGCCGGCGAAACGACACTTTCGATCAGGACGTACCGGCCCTTGCCCCTGAGCTGCTGGACGATCGAGCGGAGCTTCGCGGCGTCGCACGACTCGAGCGCAGCGCAGATGGACTGCGCGGTCTTCTCGGGCTCCTCGATGATCGAGGGGTCGGCGGCGATCGCGTCGGTTTCGACGCTGATCGCAAGCGGGTGGCCATTGCGGTCGTAGATCGCCGCCCGGTCTGCCGCGATTTCGACCGTCCGCATCTGCTGATCCTGCGCGCGGGCGAGCAGCGCGTCGTGCCTCCAGAGCTGCAGGTAGACCAGACGGGCCTGGATGGCGGCCGTCCAGCCGCCGAAGATGAGGGCGAACACGAGGAGGCGCGACCGCAGCACGGACCGCCACTCGAACGGCGCGCCGGCCGCTTCGCGGCGCGGGACGCTCTGCAGGGGCAGCTTCCAGGGAAGCTTGATTCGGCTGGGACGCTGCTGTTCGGCCACGACCTGCTCCGGTTACTGACTCAACGCGACGCCACGATGGACTGGTCCGGCGGCGACGACGGGATGACGCGCTCGATGACGATGGCCTGCTCCCGTGACGGCGGGACGAGCTGCATCTGGGTCGCGAGCCGCTCGATCCGCTCCGGCGAGCTGAGGGTCTGGATCTCCAGGTTCAGCCTGCGGTTGATGACCTTCTCGGCCTCGATCTCCTGGCGAAGCGCGCGCAGCTTGTACCCGTGCTGCACGAGCGAGGCGTTCTGCCACGCCGAAAAGAGCATGACCGCCACCAGCAGGGCGCCCATCGCCAGCGAGCGCCGGATCTGACGCTGCCGTGCCTCGTCGATTTCGCGGACGATCGGATTGTTCCGGACGTCCTTCTTGATCGCGTACTCGAAATCCGTGCTCATGCGAGCCTCTCGATGGCGCGCAGCTTTGCGCTTCGCGCCCGTGGATTCCGTGCTGTCTCGTCTTCGCCGGGAACGACCGGCTTCCGTGTCAATACCCGCCATGTCTCTCCCGCCGACGCCATCGCCCGGAAGGTGTGCTTCACGATCCGGTCCTCGAGCGAGTGGAACGTGATCACTGCGAACCTCGCACCAGCCAGCAGCCGCGTCGCGGTCTCGTGCAGGAACGCATCGAGCCCCTCGAGTTCGCGGTTCACCCAGATCCGCAGCGCCTGAAATGTCCGGGTCGCGGGATCGATGCGCTGATACCCGCGCACCGGCACCGCCCGGCGCACGATGTCGGCCAGCTCGCCCGCCGACGCGATCCGCCCCGCGGCCCGGCGATGGACGATCGCCCGCGCGATGCGCCGTGAATGCCGCTCCTCGCCGAACTGGAAGATCACGTTGGCAAGATCCTCTTCGTCCACGTCCACGAGCAGATCCGCGACGGTCGGCCCCTGGCTGCGGTCCATGCGCATGTCCAGCGGCTCGTCACGCCGAAACGAAAAGCCGCGTCCCTCGGCCTCGAGCTGCATCGACGACACGCCGAGGTCGGCGAGGGCTCCGTCGATCCCGCCGATCCCCCTCGCGTCGAGCACGCCTCCGAGCTGGCGATAGTCGGCGTGGACCAGCTCGACACGATCGCCAAACGCGGCCAGCCGCTGAGCGGCGATGCGCAGCGCATCCTGGTCGCGGTCGAGCCCGAGCAGCCGTCCAGCACCGTGCTCGAGCAGCAGAGCGCTGTGGCCGCCGAGGCCAACCGTGCAATCGACGAACAGCCCGCCTCGCGACGGCGCGAGGAGTTCCACGACCTCCGCCGGCATCACGGGCTCATGCCAGGGCGTCGCGTCGCTCACGGTCAGATCCCGAATTCCGACAGCGCCTTCGCGTCTTCGTCGGTGAACGGCTCGCGCTGGAGCTTCGACACGAACCGTTCGTGGTTCCAGACCTCCAGATGGTCGTACTGGCCGAACACGTCCACCTCGCCGCTCATGCTGGCCGACTCGCGAAGCCGCGGGTGGATCACCACACGCCCCTGGGTGTCGAACGCCGCCGGCTGTCCGAAGTAGTTCACCCGGTCGAAGAACTTGATCCGCGCCGGGTGGGTCGAAGGGACGCGGGCAAGCTTCTCTTCGAGGGCCATCCAGACCGACATCGGGTAGATGCGGACGGACTCCCCCGAGAGGCTCGTTACGAAGACGTCCGCGCCGTGCTGACCCTCGATGAGGCCGCGAAACGCGTTCGGGATCTTGAGCCTCCCCTTGTCATCGATCCGGGCCGTATAATTCCCCCGGAGGACGCCGCCAGCTCCACTTCGCTCCACAAAATTCCACCGCGATACTAAGGAACGTAGGTGGGGATGTCAACCGCAAAATAATGCAGGGCAGGGGGTTACGCTGAAATTTCGCCCCCGAACGGAAGGCGAAATCGGGGCGGCGCTCACGTTGGCCGCGTGCTAGCATGTGCAGATTTGGCTCAGCCCATCAAGACCATCCTTGTCTGTGAGGCGCAGGTCCCCTTCGTCCACGGGGGTGCGGAGATCCACGTCCGCGAGCTCGTCCGTGAGCTTCGCGAGCGCGGCTACCTCGCCGAACTCGTGAGCGTGCCGTTCAAGTGGTACCCGAAGGAGGAGATCCTGCCCCATGCGGCCGCCTGGCGCCTGCTGGATCTCAGCGAGTCCAACGGACGTCCGGTGGATCTGGTGATCGCCTCGAAGTTTCCGACCTACTTCGTGCGGCATCCGAGAAAGGTCGCCTGGTTGATTCACCAGTACCGCGCCGCGTACGAACTGTGCGGCACCGAGTACAGCGACTTCGACCACACGGACCTCGATGTCGGACTGCGCGACCGTCTGATCGCGCTGGATACCGAGATGCTGGGCGAGTGCCGCGCCATCTTCAGCAACGCGCGCAACACCGCCGCGCGTCTCCAGAAGTTCAACGGGCTCACCGCCGAACCGCTCTATCACCCGTCGCGGCTCTCACGACGGCTCCGCGCCGGGGACTACGGCGATTACGTGCTGTCGGTGGGCCGAATCGAATCGGTGAAGCGGGTGGACCTGCTGGTCCGGGCCATGGCGCAGACCGATGCGCGCGTGCGCCTGGTGGTCGCTGGCGACGGCACCCAACGCCAGAACGTGGAACGGTGCGCGGCCGAGGCGGGCATCGCCGACCGCGTGACGTTCCTCGGGACCGTGAACGACGACCAGCTCGTGGAGCTGTACGCCGACGCGCTGGTGGTCGCCTACCCACCGTACGATGAAGACTTCGGCTACGTGACGCTCGAAGCGTTTCTCGCGCGGAAACCGGTCATCACCTGCACCGATTCCGGCGGTCCGAAGGAATTCGTCCAGGACGGGGTCAACGGCTGGATCTGCGAACCCGATCCCGCACAGATCGCGGACGCCATCAACGCCGCCGCCGCCGATCGCCGGCGCACGGCTCGTCTCGGCGACGCGGGTCATGACGTCGCCGCGGCGATCACCTGGGACGGCGTCATCGAAAAGCTCGTGAGCTGATTGCGAATTCTGTCGAAATGACCATAATCGACGCTGTTCACACGCGGTGAAGAAACTCATCATCCAGATCCCCTGCCTCAACGAGGCCGCCACGCTGCCGGCGACCCTCGCTGACCTTCCGACGTCCGTCCCGGGAATCGACATCATCGAGACCCTCGTCATCGACGACGGGTCGCGGGACGGGACGGCGGATGTCGCGCGTCAGGCGGGTGTCACGCACATCGTCCGTCTCACCGCGAACAAGGGGCTCGCCGCGGCCTTCATGGCGGGGATCGATGCCTCGCTCAAGCAGGGCGCCGACTACATCGTCAACACCGACGGCGACAACCAGTACAGCGGCCGGGAGATCCCGAAGCTGCTGGAACCGCTCCTCCGCGGCGCCGCCGACATCGTCATCGGCGACCGGAACATCGCGGAAGTCGAACATATGTCGTGGCACAAGCGGCAGCTTCAGCGGCTGGGCAGCTGGGTCGTACGGCAGGTCTCGAACACCAAGGTGCCGGATACGACGAGCGGATTCCGCGCCTACACCCGGGAGGCGGCGCTCCGGATGACCATCGTCTCGGAGTTCTCGTACACGCTGGAGTCGATCATCCAGGCGGGCAAAAAGCGGATGGCGATCGCGCACGTGCCGATCACGACGAACCCGCGCACGCGTGACTCGCGGCTCTTCGACAGCATCCGCGGGTACATCAAGCGTTCCGCGGCGACGATCGTCCGCATCTACACGATGTACGAACCGCTGAAGGTGTTCAGCTACATCGGCGTGACGCTCTTCGCCGCCGGCTTCGCGCTGGCGCTGCGGTTTCTGTACAACTACTTCACGGATTTCACCGGCGGCGGACGATACGTCCAGTCGTTGATCGTGTCCGCCGTCCTGATGATCGTGGGCTTCCAGGTCGTCTTGATCGGCCTGCTCGCGGACGTCATCTCCGCGAACCGGAAACTGCTCGAGGATCTCGTCTACCGCGTGCGGAAGATCGAGATCCGCAGCCGCGAGGACGGCTGATGGCATCCGCTTCGACCGTCTCGGTCATCGTCCCTGCCTACAACGAAGAGCACGCCATCGCGGATCTCGTCGCCGACCTGCGCGCGGCCGATCCGTGGCACGAGATCATCGTGGTCGATGACGGCTCGAAGGACGCGACGGCGGAGCGCGCGGCGCAGGCCGGCGCGACCGTCATCCGTCATCCCTACAACAAGGGCAACGGCGCCGCGGTCAAGACCGGGATCCGCAACGCCACCGGCGAGTACGTCCTGATCGTCGACGGCGACGGTCAACACAAGCCCGAAGACGCACGGCGCCTCGTGGCGAAGCTGGGCGAGTACGATCTCGTCATCGGCGCCCGCACGTCCGCCACCCAGGCGACCCACGCTCGCCGCTTCGGCAATTCGGCCCTGAACTGGCTGGCCGGGTATCTCACCGATCGCGAGATTCCCGACCTCACCTCGGGTTTCCGCGGCGCCCGCCGCGAACACCTCCGTGAATTCCTTCACCTCCTGCCGAACGGCTTCTCCACGCCGACAACGACGACGCTCGCGTTCATCAAGGCGGGATACAACGTCACCTTCGAGCCGATCGAGGCACGGCAGCGGACGGGACAGTCCAAGATCCGGCTCGCGCGCGACGGCACGAAGTTCCTGATGATCATCCTCAGGATCGTGACGATCTTCAGCCCGCTCCGCATCTTTCTGCCGATCAGCGCGGCATCGTTCCTGATCGGCGTCGGCTACGCGCTCTGGACGATCGCCACCCAGAGCCACATCGCGAACTCGTCGGTGTTGCTCATCATCTTCGCCGTCATCGTGTTTCTGGTCGGGCTGATCTCGGAACAGATCTCGGCCTTGCGCTTCGAAGGACGGCCCTAGCAGCCCGTGACCCGCGCCCTCAGCAGCCGACTGATCCTCGCGGCAGCCCTCGCCGGCCTGATCCTGCGGCTGGTGTTCGGGTTGTCGTACTGGGTCGGCAAGCCGCTCACGCACGACGAACGCGAGTACCTCGCGCTGGCTCAGAGCCTGCGCGACGGCCGCGGGTTCCACTACCCTCCGGGCCACGAGAGCGGCACCGCCCAGCAATTCGGGAGAGCGCCGGGCTATCCCGTGTTCCTCGCCGCCATCGGCGTCTCGTCGGACGCATCGGCGGCACCGACGCGCGTCAAGGTGGCGCAGGCGCTGCTCGGTGCGGTCGTCGTCTGGATGATCGGTCTCATCGCCCGGCGCGCGGCCGGGATGCGAGCCGGGGCGATTGCCGCCGGTATCGCCGCCGTCTATCCCCCTCTGGTCTGGATCGCTGCGTACGTGTTCAGCGAATCGCTGTTCATGCCGCTCGCTCTCGGCTGCGTCCTGCTGCTCGGGCTGGCGCAGCACCACGCCGATGCGGGAAGGTCCGCGCGTGCGGGGGGCGCTGCGACGATCGCCGCCGGGCTCGCGGCGGGAGCCGCCATTCTCGTCCGTCCCGGGATGCTCTTCTTTCTCCCGATTGCGGCGCTCTGGTTGATTCGCTCGCGCCGGTGGTCGCTCGCGCTCGGGTTCTGCCTCTCCGCGCTCGTCGTCGTTGCCCCCTGGACCGTGCGCAACGCGAAGGAGTACGGCCGCTTCGTCCTCGTGGCCTCCGAGGGGGGCGTGACGTTCTGGACGGGTAATCATCCTCTCGCCATTGGCGAGGGAGACCTGGCCGCGAACCCGGCGATCAAGGCGGCGGAACTGGAATTCCGCCGCTCGCATCCTGGACTGAACGCCACGGAACTGGAACGGCTCTACTATCGCGACGCGCTTGGCCGGATCGCCGACGATCCGGGATGGTGGGTCTCGCTCCTGGCCAGGAAGGCGTTCTACTCGCTGGTGCCGATCGGGCCGTCGTATGCGCTACACTCGACCAGGTACCAACTGGGGTCGGTGATCCCCTACGCGATACTCGCGCCGCTGGCGATCATCGGCCTGTTCCGGCTCGTTCGCACCGGCGCCGCGTCGCCGCTTCTATTGCTCGCCCTGTCGGTCTTCGTGACGAACCTGGTCTTCTTTCCACAGGAACGCTTTCGCATACCCGTGATCGATCCGACGGTCATCGTCTGCGCCTCGACCGTCATCGCGGGCCGCGGGCGCAATCGAGCATGAACGCGCTCGTCGTCGTTCCGACGTACAACGAACGCGAGAACCTGCCGCTGCTTGTCAGCGGCGTGATGGCCCACGAGGGCTTCCGGATGCTGATCGTCGACGACGGCTCGCCGGACGGAACCGGGCCGCTGGCCGACGAACTCGCGACGCGCCATCCCGGCAGGATCGAGGTGCTGCACCGGACCGGCCCGCGTGGCCTCGGGCGCTCGTACGTGGACGGCATCCGCAAAGCGCTGCAGACGGACGCGGAGCTGATCTTTCAGATGGATGCCGATCTCTCGCACGATCCAGCGTACCTTCCGGCACTGGCCGAAGGCGCGGCGACGCACGACGTCGTGATCGGTTCGCGATACATGAACGGCGTCAGCGTGGTGAACTGGCCTTTGCACCGGATCTTTCTCAGCGCGTTCGCCAATCGGTACATCCGCGCCGTGACCCGGCTGTCCCCGACCGACTGCACCAGCGGATTCCGGTGCTGGCGCCGCGATGCGCTGGCGAAGATCGCGCTCGATCGGGTGGCGTCGGCGGGCTACGCGTTCCTCGTCGAGATGCTGTTTCGCGCGGCGCAGAACGGCAGCAGGATCGGCGAAGTCCCGATCATTTTCGTGGAACGCCGCCAGGGCCAATCCAAGGTGTCGCGCCAGGTACTGATGGAGTCGCTGATCACGCCGTGGCGCCTGCGTCTTCGCTCCCGGCTATGACTCGCCCGCTCGTCATCGTGATGGTGACCAGCTCGTTCCCTCGATTCGCCGGGGACAGTGTCGGCACCTTCATGGAGCCGATCGCGCGGTCGGTGGCGGCGCGCGGCCACGAGGTTCACGTCGTGGCGCCCTGGCATCCGCTCGTGCGCCGTCCGTCCCGCGACGGAGGGATCCACTTCCACTTCTATCGATACGCGCCCGTCGCCTCGTTGAACGTGTTCGGTTACGCGGCCGCGATGCGCGCCGATGTCCGGCTCCGCGCCGCCGCCTATGTGGCGGCGCCTCTCGCGCTCACGGCCGGATGGTGGGCCGCGCGGCGGATCGCACGGCGCCATCGCGCCACGATCATGCACGGCCACTGGGTGATCCCCGGCGGCGTCACGGCCGCGGCAGCGGCTCCCCGTCTGCCGCTGGTCATCAGCCTCCACGGGTCGGACGTCTACGTCGCCGAGCGGCTCAAGCCGGCCGGGATCGCGGCAGGGGCGGCCCTTCGACGCGCCGGCTTCGTTACCGCCTGCAGCGCGGATCTCGCGAACAGAGGGATCGCACTCGGCGCGGATCCGCAGCGCACGCGCGTCGTGCCGTACGGCGTCGACACCGACAGCTTCCATCCGGATCCAACGGCACGCGAGCAGTACCGCGCGGACCTGGCCGTTGCGCCCGAAGGCTTTCTCGTCGCGACCGCCGGACGGCTCGTCAGCAAGAAAGGCTTCGAGTACCTCATCGACGCGATCGCCCAGGTACCCAGCGTCGTCCTCGCGATCGCCGGCGAAGGCTCATTGCGAGCAGCGCTGCAGGCGAGGGTCGAGGCGCTCGGGATCCAGTCGCGTGTTCATCTGCTCGGTGATCGCTCGCAAGCCGAGGTCGCGCGGCTCTTCTCCGCTGCGGACGTCATCGTCACGCCGTCGATCCGGGACGATGCCGGCAACGTCGATGGATTGCCGAACGTCGTGATGGAAGCGCTCGCAAGCGGCACACCGCTGGTGACGACCGCCGCCGGCGGGATCGGCGCCGTCGTCGAGGCTGGCGTGACCGCGCTCGTGGTCGCCGAACGTGATGCCGCCGGGATCGCGAACGCGATCGTGCGGCTCACGCGCGAACCGGAACTGCGGCGCGGGCTCGGCGAGGCTGGACGCCGCCTGGTTCAGCGTCAGTTCGGATGGGACGCGACCGCCGAACAGTTCGAGTTCGCCTACCGTCACGCGCTTGCCTTGCACTCGGCGCGCCGATAACATTGAGCGCTTATCCATGTCAGCGGAACACAGTTCGTATCACGGCCGGCGCGTGATGATTACCGGAGGTCTGGGGTTCATCGGGAGCAACCTCGCGCGGGCGCTCGTCGATCTCGGGGCCGACGTGCTGCTGGTGGATTCGCTGATTCCCGAGTACGGCGGCAACCTGTTCAACATCGACGGCCTGGAGTCGCGGGTTCGCGTCAACATCGCCGACGTGCGGCAGCAAAGCACGATGAACTATCTCGTGCGGGATCGCGACATCATCTTCAACCTGGCGGGGCAGGTGAGCCACATCGACAGCATGCGCGATCCCGAGACCGACCTCGAGATCAACTGCCGCGCCCAGCTCACGCTGCTCGAAGCCTGCCGCCGCTACAATCCCGACACCAAGGTCGTGTTCGCGGGCACGCGGCAGGTGTACGGCAAGCCGCGCTCGCTGCCCGTCGACGAGACCCACCTGGTTCAGCCGACCGACATCAACGGGATCAACAAGGCCGCGGGCGAGTACTACCACCTCGTGTACAACAACGTCTTCGGCGTCCGCGCCTGTTCGCTGCGGCTCACCAACGTCTACGGTCCACGACAACTGGTGAAGCACAACCGCCAGGGCTTCATCGGCTGGTTCATCCGCCTGGCTGTCGAAGACCGGGAGATCGAGGTGTACGGCGACGGCTCGCAGCTGCGTGACTTCGTCTACGTGGACGACGTGGTGCAGGCGTTCCTGGCTGCCGGAGCATGCGACGGCACCAACGGCGACGTCTTCAACGTCGGTGGGACCGAACCGACGAGTCACCGCGAGCTGGTCGAACTGCTCATCGAGACCGCAGGCTCCGGCCGCGTGACGTTCGTCGACTGGCCGGCTGACAAAAAGGCGATCGACATCGGCAGCTTCTACACCGACTCCTCGAAGTTCTGCCGCGCGACGGGATGGCGTCCGGCGGTCGGCCTGCGCGAGGGGCTGCGCCGCACGATCGAGTTCTATCGCGCCCACCTTCCCAGGTATCTCGAGGCGGCGTCGTGATCCCGTTCCTCCAGCTCAGGCCGTCAGAAGACGCCGCCGACGTGCGGGCGGCGATCGACCGCGTCGTCGAGCGCGGCTGGTTCATCCTCGGGCCCGAACTCGAGGCCTTCGAGCGGGAATTCGCCACCACCTGCGGCGCTCGCCACGCGGTAGGCGTGGGCACCGGAACCGATGCCATCGCGATCGCGCTTCGCGGCCTGGGCATCGGCCCCGGCGACGAAGTGATCACGTCGCCGCTGTCGGCGGCCTACAGTGCACTCGCGATCATGATGGTGGGCGCGAGGCCGGTGTTTGCCGACATCGATCCCCATCGCCTCACGATCGATCCGGCTGCGATCGAGGCGGCCATCACACCGCGCTCCGCGGCCATCCTTCCCGTGCACCTGTACGGCCAGGCAGCCGACATGGAGGCGATCATGGCGATCGCCGAACGTCACAACCTGGCGGTCGTCGAGGATTGCTGTCAGGCGCACCTCGCCACATGCGCGGGTCGTCCGGTCGGCAGTTTCGGTGCGGCCGCCGCGTACAGCTTCTATCCGACGAAGAACCTCGGAGCGCTCGGCGATGGCGGCGCATTGACCGTCAACGACGCCGAACTCGCCGACCGTGCCAGGCGCCTGCGCAATGGCGGGCAGACGAACCGGTACGAACACGCCGAGTTCGGCGTGAACTCGCGGCTCGACGAAATGCAGGCCGCGATCCTGCGCGCGCGGCTGCCCTGGCTTCAAGGATGGACCGGCCGGCGCCGTGCCCTCGCGCGTCTCTACCGCACGCAGCTCGAGGGCATCACAGCCATCAGCGTGCCGCCGGAGTTGGACGAGGGCCACGTGTACCATCTCTTCCCCGTCCTCAGCGATCGGCGCGAGGAGGTCCGGACCTCGCTGACGCAGGCTGGTATCGACACGCTCGTGCACTATCCCATCCCGATACCGCGGCAGCCGGCGCTCGCCTCCGAAGCGCCGGCGCAGTGCGCCGTCGCCGACCGCATCTGCAGCGAGGTGTTCTCGCTCCCGCTGTATCCAACCCTCGCTGACGCTGACGTCACCCGCGTCGCCGACGCGCTGCGAATGCTCTGACATGCGCCAGCGTGCCCGACGAGCCTTGCTCTTCGGCCTGGTCTTCGCCGCGTGGTTCCTGGTGTTCGAGGTGGGCCTGCGCCAATGGGGCAGCTCCGAGGCCGCACCAGCGTTTCAGGGGCTCTTCACCGGCGATCCGGTGATCGGCTACCGGCTTCAACCGGGCGCGCACACGCAATTCGCGACCGTGGAGTTCGACACCGAGATCGCGATCAACGCGACGGGTGTGCGCGACGACGAGGAGCTGGGACCCAAGCCGCCGGGTTCGAAGCGGATCATGATCCTGGGGGATTCACTCGTCCTTTCCGTGCAGGTGCCGTTCGAGCAGACCTTCGGAGAACAACTGGAGCGGCGCCTCAACGAGGTGGGAGGCGGCGACACATCCTACCGGGTCATCAACGCCGGCGTGCAGGGATACGGTCCCGTCGAACAGCTGCTGTTCTTCCGCCGTCTCGTCGCCGACGTTCAACCCGACGTCGTCATCATGACGATCTTCGTCGGCAACGACGCGGAGGAGGCCCTCACATCGGAGGTCAAGCTGTCGGCGGACCGTGCGACGCTCGACGTCATCGGCGAATCCATGGTCACCCGGCTTCGCCGCACCGTCAGGCGCAGCATGGTGCTGCAGGTGCTGCGCCTGAGAGTCCGGGAAGCGACGAGCCGGTTCAGCGGGCCGTCCGCGGCTCCTGAGCCGCCTCACCAGACCTATGCCGCCAACCCGGCGCCGCGGATCGCCCGCGGGATCGCCCTCACTCGCGACATCGTCGAACAACTGGCGCGGGAGGCCGCACAGGCCGGCGCGCGGACGGCGATCGTCCTCATGCCCGCGCGCTTTCAGATCGACGATGCGGACTACGGACGGCTGCGAGACATCGTCGCGCAGGCCGGCGGGAACCTGCAGCGGGACGCGGCGACCGAACGGTTCGCCACGGCGCTCAGCGAGACCGGACTGCCGGTGCTCGATCTGCTGCCGGTTCTTCGCGAGGCGCCGCCCGGACCGGACCTGTTCTTTCAGCAGAACATCCACCTGACCAAGCGCGGGCACGAGATCGTGGGCGATGCCCTGGCCCGCTTTCTGGCGGACGCGTCGCTGCTGGCGCACTAGTGAGCACAGACGATGGTCTTCAACTCGCTTCACTTCGTCTGGTTCTTCGTTGTCGTTTACGCGCTGTATCGGATCCTGCCCCACCGCGGTCAGAACTGGCTGCTGTTCGTCGCCAGCTACTACTTCTACGCGGCGTGGGACTGGCGTTTCCTCGGGCTGCTCGCCGCTTCGACGATCGTCGACTACACGGCCGCGCGGCTGCTCGAATCCTCGACGTCCGACCGGAGACGACGATGGTTCGTCACGGTGAGCCTGGGCTTCAACCTGACGATGCTCGGGTTTTTCAAGTACTTCAATTTCTTCGCCGACAGCCTCCATGAGCTGTTCCTGACGTTCGGCATGCAGCTCGACTTCGTCACCGTCCGCGTGCTGCTGCCGGTCGGGATCTCGTTCTACACGTTCGTCACCATGAGCTACGTGATCGACGTGTACCGCCGCGAGGTGCCGGCGACGCGGAACTTCATCGATTTCGCGGTGTTCGTGGCCTACTTCCCCCATCTCGTGGCGGGGCCGATCCTGCGCGCATCGAGTCTGCTGCCGCAGATAACCGGGCCGCGGCAGATCTCGGCCCAGCAGATCCGGGACGGACTCTGGCTGACGGCCTGGGGCTTCTTCCAGAAGATCTTCATCGCCGACAACCTCGCACCGCTCGCCAACAGCGTGTTCGAGCCGGGCACACACCACGCCGGTGTGAACGTGCTGCTCGGAGTCTACGCATTCGCGCTGCAGATCTACGGCGATTTCGCGGGCTACTCGAACATCGCCCGGGGCACGTCGAAGTTGATGGGAATCGAATTGATCGAGAACTTCCGGTTCCCGTATCTGGTTCGCACCCCCCAGCAGTTCTGGCGCCACTGGCACATCAGCCTCTCGACCTGGCTGCGTGACTATCTCTACATTCCGCTCGGCGGCAACCGGCGAGGCGCAACGCGGACGCAGGTGAACCTGTTCATCACGATGCTGCTCGGCGGCCTGTGGCACGGTGCGGCCTGGACGTTCGTCATCTGGGGGGCCTACCACGGCCTGTTGCTCGTCCTGTATCGGCGGATGGAGCGCATTCCGGCGTTCCGGTCGTGGACGAGCGGACAGTCGGCGTTCGCGAGGATCACGTCCTGGTTCGTCATGCTTCACCTGACGTGCTTCGGCTGGCTGATCTTCCGGGCCGACAGCGTCGGCCAGATCGCCGGCATGACCGTCGACGTGCTCACCGCCTTCAATCCCGGAGCGGTGGACGTCCAGGGACTGCTGATCCCGCTCGTGCTCTACGCCACGCCGCTGGTGCTCGTGCACGCCATCGAAGCGCGCGCCGACGACCTGCTCGTCGTCCCGAAGCTGTCACCGATCGTGCGATACTCCGTCTACGCCGCCACGTTCTATCTCACGATGCTCTTCGGGAACTTCGGCGGCTCGGAGTTCATCTACTTCCAGTTCTAGTCAGACATTGAGCATCAGTCAGTTAGCGATGTTGCTCGTCGTCGGATGGCTGCCAGGGGCTGCGATCTTCCGGGCACCCGTGCTGGACCGCGAGCGCCGGGCGAAACTCGATGCCGAGGAGCGCGCGTTCTGGGCCGTCATCCTCAGCGCCACGGTCTCGCTCGCCATCGTCCTTGCCCTCGCGTCGATCGGACGGTACAGCTTCGAGCGGCTGCTCGCGGTCGATGCCGGTATCGCCATCGCGATCGCGGCGGTCTGGCGTGGACGCCTCCGCCTGCCGGAGGCGAAGCGCATCACCTGGCCGGCAGGGATTCCGGTCGCGCTCGCCCTTCTTGCCGCAGCGCACTTCTTTCCGCCAGCCGAATACATCATCGGGGGGCGGGATCCGGGCGTGTACGTGAGCGAAGGGATCCAGATCGCGCAGCGCGGGTCGCTCGTCATCGAGGACCCCGTGGTGACGTCCATACCCGAGTTCGCGCGTGAGCTGTTCGTCCCGCGGCACTACGACCTCGAAGGCACGCTTCGCACCGACTACTACAGCACGCGCTTCATGGGGTTCTTCGTCCTCGATCCCGACACGGGACGCGTCGTCGGTCAGTTTCCCCACCTCTGTCCGGCGTCGATCGCGATCGGCTATGGCGTCCAGGGTCTGACGGGGGCGCTTCGCACGACGACGGTGTGGGCGATTCTGGGGGTCGTCGCCGTGTACTTCGCGGGCCGCCGCGTGTTTGGCAGCGCCGCGGCGGCGTCCGCCGCCGCGCTGCTGGTCCTGAACGTCGCGGACATCTGGTTCGCGCGTTACCCGAACTCAGAAGTCGTCATGCAGGCGCTGCTGTTTGCGGCCCTGCTGGCGTACGCCCGCGCGCACGTGGACGGGCTGTCGTTTTTCTCGCCGATCGCCGGCGGGATACTCGGGCTTCTGCTGTTCCTGAGACTGGACGCCGGGCTCGCGATTGCCGCGGTCGGCGGAGTCGGCCTGCTCGGATTCGTGACACGACAGGCGCCCCGCGTGTCGTTCTGGATAAGCCTCGCGGTGCCGTCGCTCCTGGCGGCGGTCTACATGCTCGGGCCCATGCGTCCGCACTGGCATCGGTACGAAGTGTTCCTCGTGAACCTTGGGCCTGTTCAGTACCTCGCGATCGGCGCGGTCGCCGTGTTGCTGGCAGGGATCCTGGCGAGTGCGCGACGGAACCCCGGCATTTCGAAAACCGTGCGGAGCACGCTTCCCACCGTGCTCGCCGTCGCGGTCGTGGCTGCCGGTCTCTACGCCCTGTTTCTGCGCGAGCCTGGCGGAAAGCTCGCCGCTCACGACGCCTACGCGCTGCGCACGTTCGCGAACGTCTACTTCACCGTGCCGGGCGTGCTCGCCGCGCTGCTCGGGTTCTGGTTGATGGCGCGCAACCGGTTCTGGAAGGCTCCCGCGCTCTTTCTCACGGTGGCCATCTTCGCGGCGTCGATGTTCTACAAGATCCGCATCGTCCCGGAACACTTCTGGATGTCGCGCCGGTTCATCCCGGTGATCCTGCCGGGGGCACTCCTGTTCGTGTGTGCCGCCGCGTTCTCGACGGCGCCCGCGAACTGGCGAGGCCGCGCGCTCCGATGGACGGTTGGCGCCGTCTTCGTCGTGCTCCTCGGCATCGCGTTCCTGCGAACGAGCGCACCGGTCCTGCACCACGTCGAATACGAAGGATTGATCCCGAAGGTCGAAGCGCTCGCGGCGCGGTTCGGGGATGACGATCTCGTGCTCGTCGAGAGCCGCGATGCGGGTGGCGACGTGCACGTGCTGGCGACGCCGCTTGCCTACATCTACGCCAGAAACGTCCTCGTGCTGGCGTCGGCAAAGCCGCAGAAGGCCGACATGGCCGTCTTCATCGACTGGGCCCGGACGAAGTACCGGCGCGTCTTCTTCATCGGCGGCGGCGGAACCGATCTCGTGTCGCCAGCCTATGGCGTCCGCCCGCTCGTCTCTGAACGGTTCGACGTGCCGGAGTTCGAGTCCACGACAGACCGGTTCCCCACCAGGTCCGCCCGGAAGTTCATCTTCGGCGTGTACGAGTTCGTGGACCCCTCGCGCGCCGACGAGGACGGATCGTACGAACTCGACATCGGGGAACACGACGACCTCCAGGTGCTGCGATTCCACTCGGCCGAGCAGTCGGACGGGACGACGTTCCGGTGGACGCAGGACACGTCGTACGTGATCTTCGGGAGCGCGCCTCCCGAGCCGCGCGAGTTGACGCTCGTCCTCAACGACGGCGGACGGCCGGCCGCCGCGCCGGCCGCGCGCGTCGCGATCTTCGTCGGCTCGCAGCAACTGGGTGAAGTCGCGGTGTCCCCGGGTCCGTTCAAGCCGTACACCGTGACGCTGCCGGCGGATCTGGCCGCGCGGCGGGGCACGACGGATGGGCCTCTCACCCTGCGTCTGGTGTCGACCGTCTGGAATCCGCGTGATCTGCTCGGCTCGCCCGACGACCGCGAGCTCGGCGTGATGGTGGATCGCGTGACGATAAAATAGACGCGACCCCATGGCCGCCCTGCAGATCTATGACCGGCGCGAGCGCGCGCTCGTGACCGCCGGCGACGCTCTGCTGTCGGCGGCCGCGGCGATTGCCTCCCCGTTTCGCCGGCGTGTCCTGCCGCGGGATCCGTCGCGGATCCTGCTCTTCAGGCTGGAGCGGATCGGCGACCTGCTGATGGTGCTGCCGGCGATCGCCGATCTTCGCGCGGCCGCGCCCTCCGCGCGCCTCGACCTCGTCGTCGGCAGCTGGAATGCCGAAATCGCGAGCGCGATTGCCGGCATCGACCGGGTCATCACCCTCGACCCTTCCTGGCTCTCACGAGGGTCTGGCGGTGCGAAGCTTCCCGCGCTGCTGGCGACGGCACGCGGATGGCGCGCGGAACGGTACGACGTCGCCCTCAACTTCGAGCCCGACGTGCGCAGCAACCTGATCGCCGCGATGACCGGCGCCCGATGGACGGCCGGTTACCGCAGCGGCGGTGGCGGCGCCCTTCTCGATCAGGCGCTCGACTATCAGCCGTCCGAACACACCACCGACAATGCCCGGAGGCTCGTCGCCGCGGTGTTCGATGTGCCCTCGCGGCCATCCCGCCTCACGCTGGAACTCCCCGAGTCGAGCCGGCGTGACGCGGCGACTCTGATCGGTGGATCCAAACGCCCTCTGGTAGCCGTCCACGTCGCGGGAGGCCGTCCGGTCAAGCAGTGGGAGCCGGAACGTTTTCTCACGGTCGCTCGAACGCTCGTGGACGTGCAGGGCGCGACGATCGTGCTCACCGGTGGTCCTGGCGACGAGCCGTTGATCGAAGGCCTGCGCGCAGGCCTTCCTGCCGATCGTGTGATCGATGCGTCAAAAGCGCCCGGGTTGCTCGCGGTCGGTGCGATCCTCGAGCAGTGTGATCTGATGATCACCGGCGATACCGGACCGATGCATCTCGCCGCTGCCGTCGGTACGCCGATCGTGGCGGTCTTCGGGCCCTCGGATCCCCGGCGCTACATGCCGAGGGGACCGCACGATCGCGTGATCCGGGTGGACTTGCCGTGTGCGCCCTGCAACAGGATCCGCCTGCCGCCGGCCAGGTGCACCGGCAGGACGCCGGACTGCCTGGCTCTCGTGACTCCGGACCGGGTCATTGATGCGGCGCTGGCGATCCTCGACGAGTGCCGCACCGCCCGGCGCAACGTGCCCTCATGATCGACGCACGCCTGACGATCCGCTCCGGCACCGCGACACGCCAGGTGTCGCTGCCGGACTACCTGGGCGCGGACGCGGAAGAATCGGCGCACCAGGCGGAGTACGAGTGGATCAAGGGGCTTCGCCGGCTCGAGGTCGACGGCGACACGTTCCGCGATCGCTTCACCGCCCGTGGCGATTCACTCTGGTGGTTCACGGAGCTGTACCTGCACAAGCGCCAGGCTGTGCTGGACATCCATCGCGCCATCACGGCGGCGACCGCGCTACTGGATCGTGAGAGTCCGGCCGAGGTCATCAGCTGCACGGGATCGCCGCTCGTCAGGCATGTCGTCCGGCAGGTCGCAATGGGGCGGCGCGTGCGCACGCCCGCAGCGGTCTCGCCAGCTGCGTGGTGGCGCCGCCTGCTCGCGCTCGACGCCAGGGCGCGGACGCTCACGCTCTCGGCGCTCGCCACTCCCGAACGGTGGCGAACAGCCGATCCCGGTTCAGATCAGGCACGCGTCGCGGCCTTCGTGCATCGCGCGTTCTGGCGGCCGGGGATCGCGACCGGGTCCGCAGAGTCGTACATCGGCGCGATCCTGTCCGAGCTGGAAGCGCGCGGCGGTGACGTCCGCTACATCGGTGTCGGTCCGGCAAGGAACTTCCGTGCGCATCGGCGGCTCGGCTCGACTCGGGATACGAGGGCGCTCGTGCCCGTCGAACGATTTGCTCCGGTACGTGCACTTCGCGAATCGCAGGACGTGTGGCGAAAGCGCTACCGTTACTTCCGGGCCATGACCCGGTCCGCGGCCCTGCGCGATGCCGCGCGCATTCAGGGGATCGACTGCTGGGACATCCTTCGTGAAGAGTTCGCCGGCGTTGCGTGGCTGCAGTGGCCGTGGTCGGTCAGGGCGATGGACGAAGCCGCAGCGGCACTCGCGGCCTGCCGTCCGTCCGCGGTCGTCACCTACGCTGAAGCCGGCGGCTGGGGACGCGCGCTGATCCTCGAGGCACGGCGGCGCGGAATTCCGTCAGCCGGACTGCAGCACGGCTTCATCTACCGGCACTGGCTGAACTACCGCCACGAGCCCGACGAGTTGCAGGCGACGCGCACGCCCCCCTTCCCGTATCCGACACGGACGCTCCTGTTCGACGACTACGCCGCGCGTCACCTCGCAGAAGCCGGGCGCCTTCCCGCGTCCAGCCTGTGTGTGACGGGGAGCCCGCGTCTTGACGCGCTGGCGGCCGACATGTTCGCGCTCTCCGCCGAAGCGATCGACGAAGTGCGGACACGCCTGCACGTAACCGCAGGTGAACGCCTCGTCCTGGTGACGACGAAGGAAAAGGAAGCACGGGGCGTTCTGCGGAACTTCGTCGAAGCCGCGGCAGGCATTCCGGGCGTGGCCGTCGCGATCAAGCCTCATCCGGCCGAGACGTCCGCCGCTTACGATGCGTACCTCGACGACGCGAAACGCATCACCGTCGTGCCGCCCGATGCGCCGCTCGCGCCGCTCCTTGCCGCCGCGGACGCGGTCGTGACGGTGAACTCGACCGTGGCGCTGGACGCGGCCAGGCTGGATGTGCCCGCGCTGGTGATCGGCCTGCCGAACAACCTCAGTCCCTTCGTGGATCTGGGTACCCTCGCGGGCGCGGCCGATGCGGCCTCGCTCGAGACCGGGCTGCGACGCATCCTGTATGATGAAAGATTCCGCGAGCACCTGGCGGCACGAAGACGGGTGGTATTCGGCGAACCCGTGAAGGCCCACGAACGCCGGGCCGGCCAGCGATCGGCCGAAGCCGTGCTGGAGCTCATCCAACCCTCACGGGAAGGTTGAATCGATGCGTGTGTTCATTACCGGCGGCGCCGGGTTCGTCGGGTCCCATCTCGCAGAAGCGCTGCTCGAGCGCGGCGAGGAGGTGTCCATCCTCGACAACCTGTCCACCGGGTCCATCGACAACATCGCGCACCTCAAACCGCACCCGCGCTTCCGCTACACCATCGACGCGGTCGAAAACGAGCCGCTGCTCGCCGAACTCGTCGACCGTGCCGACGTCGTCGTGCACCTGGCGGCGGCGGTCGGCGTCAAGTTGATCGTCGAACGCCCGGTCCACACGATCGAGACGAACGTGCACGGCACCGAGGTCGTGCTGCGGCACGCCAACAAGAAGAACAAGCTCGTGCTGATCGCCTCGACCTCGGAGGTGTACGGCAAGAGCGCCGCGGTCCCGTTCCGCGAAGATGCGGACCTGGTGCTCGGGCCGACGTCGAAACACCGCTGGGCGTATGCCTGCAGCAAGCTGATCGACGAGTTTCTCGCCCTGGCGTACTGGAAAGAGCGCAAGCTCCCGGTGATCATCGTCCGCCTGTTCAACACGGTGGGGCCCAGGCAGACCGGCCAGTACGGCATGGTGATCCCGAACTTCGTCCGCCAGGCGCTCGCCGGCCAGCCGATCACGGTGTTCGGCGATGGTTCGCAGTCGCGCAGCTTCACCTACGTCGGCGACGTCGTCCGGGCGCTGATCGCCCTGATCGACGAGCCGAAGGCGGTCGGGCAGGTGTTCAACATCGGCAACGGCGCCGAGATCACGATCGGCGATCTCGCGGAAAAAGTGAGAACGTTGACGGGGAGCAACTCCGAGATCGTCCGGATCCCGTACGATCAGGCCTATGAGTCGGGGTTCGAGGACATGCCTCGACGGGTGCCCGATATTTCCAAGGTGGCGAACCTGGTCGGCTACGCGCCGACGGTCCACCTCGACGAGATCCTCGACCGGGTGATCGAGTCGTTCCGGCAGCAGTAATTGAATGGCGAAGCCGATCGGAATCAAGGCGCGGATGCGCAAGGCGGCCGAAAGCGTTCTTTTGAGCCAGGCGAAGCCTGTCCGCAAATTGATGCTGGCGACGGGACGCGAACGGTCCCCCGTGCTGCCCGAGATCGTGCAGATCGAAAGCACCAACATCTGCAACGCAAAGTGCGTCTTCTGTCCGCGCGACGAGATGCACCGTAAGCAGGGGATCATGAGCTTCGAGCTGTTCACGAAGATCGTGGACGAGTGCGCCGAACTCGGCATCACCCATCTCCGCGTGCACAACTACGGCGAACCGTTCGTCGACCGCAAGCTCGTGGAGAAGGTGCGCTACGCGAAGCAGAAAGGGATTCAGGAAGTCGGGATGATCAGCAACGGCTCGCTGATCACCGAACCGGTCGCGCGCGGCATGATCGAGGCGGGCCTCGATGCCATCAACATCAGCGTGGACGCCTCGGGCAAGGAGGTGTTCGAGTCCACCCGCATCGGACTCAAGTACGACAAGGTGATCGCCAATATCGAACGCCTCGTCCGTATCCGCGCCGAGCTTGGCAGGCGCCGCCCGAAGTTGATCCTGTCGTTCGTCCGCCAGAACAACTCGGCTGACGAGCAGGCGTTCATCGAGCACTGGCGCAAGGTCGCCGACAAGATCCACATCACCGACCTGCACAACTGGGGCGGCACGCTGCACCAGCAGTCGGACGTGAATTACCCCTGCTATCGTCCGTGGCTCACGTTCACGGTCCTCTGGGACGGACGGGTGTCGCTCTGCTGCGCCGATTTCGACGGCCACACGATCCTCGGCGACATGAATACGTCGACGATCAAGGAGATCTGGAACAATGACAAGTTCCTGGCCGTCCGCCGCGAACATCTGGAGAGCGGCGGCCCGGACGTGTGTCGCGCCTGCGATCTCCCGCGCAAGGACTCGCCGCTCTGGGTCAAGAAGTTGATGTGAAACTCCGAATTATGAACTCCGAACTCCGAACTGAGCAGTTCATAGTTCGGAGTTTCACGCGAGCTTTTCCCATCCCGTCCCGCTCGCCCTGCCGTCTAACGAGGCGTATACTGGTTGTCGCTTCAGGAGTTCCAAGCCCATGCGCAAGTTCTTTCTGCTCTTCGTTTTACCCGCGCTCCTGGTCCTGCCGTCGCCTGCCCGCGCCGGTGAACTGAAAATCACTATGCAGAACGGGCTGGTCACGGTGATCGCCGACGAGGTCCCCCTGTCAGCCGTGCTGGCCGAGTGGGCGAGGGTCGGGCAGACGCAGATCGTCAACGGGGACAAGGTGTTCACGCCGGTCACCCTCCAGATCATCGAGCAGCCGGAGCGGAAGGCCCTCGACATCCTGCTGCGCAGCGTGGCCGGCTACATGGTCGCCGAGCGTCCGACGCTGCTCGCGGGTGCGTCGGTGTTCGATCGCATCATGATCCTCCCGACGAGCCAGGCGCCGGCCAACATCGGGCCGCTTTCATCGCCGACGCCGGTCTTTGCGCCGGTGCGTCCGATCCCGGCGCAGCCGATCCCCGACATGGACGACGACGTGGATTCGCCGGTGGTGCCGCCGCAGGGCGCGACGCAGCCCGGGATGCAGCCGCAACCCGGGATGCCCGGCAACACGCCGCCTCAAGAGCCGCTGACCGCCCCACGTCCGGGTCCGCTCCCGCAGCCCGCGCCCCAGCAACCGGTCCCATTCGGGACGCCGCCGCCGCCGGCGAAGCCTGGCGGTGGAGGTGGCGGGGGGAACTGACGCTCGACAACTCCAAACTCCAAACTCCAACTCCAAACTCCAAACTTCAAGACTGCGGCTCCGGTTTGGAGTTTGGAGTTGGCAGTTTGGAGTTGGGAGTTGGTAGTTGGCAGTTTGGAGTTGTCAGCGAAGTACAATTCGTGAATGCCAGCCAGCTCACCGGTCGTGCGCGATGGTGAATATGCCGCCCGCGGCGACTACCACCGTGAGCCCGATCCGAACTGGGAGTTCTACCCCACCTACATCGCCAAGCTGAATGCCGTCCGAGCATGGCTGGACCGCCTTCCGCCGGATGTCCGGGTGCTGGATGCCGGGTGCGGTGAAGGGGTGCTCGTCGACGAGTACGCGGGACGGCTGGCGATCGAAGGCGTCGACGCGAACTATTCCTCCGCCCGGGTCCGGCAGGCGTCGCTGACCGAACTCCCCTATCCGGACGCTTCCTTCGATCGGGCGCTGTGCCTCGACGTGCTCGAGCATCTCACGTTCGAGGAGCAGCCCAGGGCGCTCGCCGAGCTGTATCGCGTGCTGCGACCCGGCGGCGAGGTGCTCGTTTCGGTCCCCAACCTCGCGCACCTTCAGTCGCGCGTGCACTTCCTGTTGCTCGGACGCCTGATCCGGACGGCCAACGAGGCCAAGCATCCGGGTGACCGCCCGGTTGCGGAGTATCTCGAGATGGCGTCACGCGCCGGCTTCCGCCTGGTGGAGCGGCGCGGCATCTTCCCGACGGTGCCGGTCCTCACCCGCATGATCCGGCGCTCCCCCGCACGCCTGATGCCGCTCCATCGCGCGCTCACGCGGCTGCTGCCGGTACCGGGGTGGTGCTTCCTGAACCTGCTGCGGTTCGAGCGACGCTGAACAGATCGAGAAGTGCGGAAAACGCTCGGCTCACTCACGCAGAACGTGGCGATTTACGGCGCCGGGGACGTCGCCGTTTCCGCGCTCAACCTGCTGCTGCTGCCGGTCTACATCCGGCATCTCACGAGAGAGGAATACGGTGCGCTCGCGTTGCTGATCGGCGTCGAAGCCGTTTCGAAGATCGGCTTCCGCTGGGGGCTGGACGGCGCATTCATGCGCTACTACCTCGATCGTCCGGCGGCGCAAGACCTGCAGCGCCTCGCGAGCACCCTGGCGTGGTTCCTCCTGCTGGCCAGCGGCATCCTCGTGCTGCTCCTGCTCCTCGCGTCGGAGGCCATCGCGCAGCACCTGTTCGGGGATCTGCGTTATCTCACGCCGCTGCGGATCGTCCTGGTCAATACGTTTCTTCTGACGTTTACCTTCTTCCCCTTTCACGCGATGCGGATGCGCGGACAGGCGGTGACCTTCAGCGCCTTCACGTTCGCGCGGTCGGCCGGAACCCTGGTGCTCCGGCTCGCACTCGTCGTCGGTGCCGACTGGGGATTGATGGGCCTGGTCGTGGCGGATCTGGTCGTCACGCTGGTCCTGCTGCCGGTGCTCTGGCCGTGGTGCGGTTCGCTGTTCACCTTTGCGTTTTCCAGCGAGGAACTTCGCCGCTGCCTCCGCTTCGGCCTTCCACGCCTGCCGCATGGTCTCGCGCAGCAGGCGCTCGACAGCGGCAACAAGTACCTGTTGAGCCTGTTCCTGCCGCTCTCCGCGCTGGGCGTCTACCAGATCGGGATGACCATCGGTCAATCGCTGAAGTTCTTTCTCTCGGCGTTCGAAACCGGATGGGCGCCGTTCTACTATGCGACCGCTCGCCAGCCCGATGCTCGCATCGTGTTCGGCAAGATCACGACTTACGGGATCGCCATTCTGATCCTGCTCGTCGCCGGCCTGACGGCCATCGCGAGCGATCTGGTGGCCCTGGTCGGCAATCCATCGTACGCGGCCGCCGCGGTCGTGATTCCGCTGATTGCCGTCGGAGTCGCCTGGCAGGGGGTGTATCTGCTGACATCGATCGGGCTCAATCTCACGGCACGAACCAAGTACTATCCCGTCGCGACGTTTGCCGCCGCTGCTGTCGGATTGGGTACGGGGGCCATCCTGATGCCGCTTTTCGGCGCCGTCGGGGCTGCGACGTCGTTCCTGCTCTCCTACGTCACGCTGGCTGGTGTGGCGGGATACTTCGCGCGGCGGTATTACCCGATTCCGTACGAGGGATCGCGTATTGCCCGCCTCGTCGCTGCCGGGATCCTGGCGGTCGTCGCCGGGCTCGCGCTTCCCGCACTGCCGCCGTGGGCCGGTGTGCTCGCACGCGGAACCACGGTCGTGGCGGTTTTCGGGGTGCTCCTTCTCACCACCGGTTTCCTGCGGCCCACCGAACGGGCGTTTCTCGAGGGGCTTCGTGCCCGAGTGGGCCCGTCGCAGCAGCCGACCGGCCTCCGATAGGTTGGCATCGGTTCGGCCAGCCCGACGCGGTACAATAAGAAGCTTCCGAAAGACTTCGAGACAGCAGGATCTGGCGGTGCAAGTGCGCGTACGCGCAAAGGGGAAGTGTTGATGGTTGGGCAGCGGACGCTCCTGGTGAATCCGCCCATGGTCGGCGGGATCGCATTCACGCGGCAGGGGCGGTGCCAGGAACGCGAGGAAGTCCTCGGAACGACGAAGCCTCCGTACACGCTGGCTCTCCTCGCGGCGTTGCTCCGCGAGCGTGGGCACGAGGTGCGACTCGTCGATCTGACGGCCAGCCGCCAGGATATCGCGCAGCTCATCCGCCGGCTGGACGACGAAGGATTCGCGCCCACCCTGATCATCTTCCCGAGCACGACGCCGACGCTCGACGCCGATGTCGCGGAAATGGCGCAGCTCAAGGAACGCTACGGCGCCCCGATCTTCTGCTTCGGACCTCACGCCTCCACCGTCCCGGCGCTCTCGATGGCACGGGTGCCGCAGGTCGACGGCATGTTCGTCGGCGAGCCGGAAGATGCGGTCCTGCAACTGGCATCGCTCGAATCGCTCGACCAGATGACCGCTGTCGGCAGCCTCACCTGCCGTCCGGGGGGACCATCCGGTCCGGTCATTCCGCACCGCGAGCATGGCAAGTACAACGAGTTCCTCGCCATGCCGGAGCCCGCCTGGGACCTGGTGGACCTGAAGAACTATTCGCTGCCGCTCGTGAACAAGCCGTACGTCATGGTGGAAACCAGCCGCGGCTGTCCGTACAGCTGCGACTTCTGCGTGGCCCCGATACACCAGGGACACAAGTTCCGGGAGCGGCCGGCCAAGGCGATCGTCGACGAGATCGAACGCATCCACCGGAAGTACGGGATCGATTTCTTCTATCTCTGGGCCGACACGGCAACGCTGAACGTCAAGAGCTTCACCGCCTTTTGTGACGAACTGATCGCGCGGAAGCTGCCGATCCAGTGGTTCGGCAACGCGCGGGCCGACAATCTCACCGATCCGGCATTCGTGCACCGGCTCAAGCGGGCCGGCTGCTGGATGCTCGCGCTCGGGATCGAGACGGAGTCCGAGGACGTCCGCAAGAACATGGTCAAACGCCTCGAAGGCGAGAAGATCCGGGCGGCGTTCCGGAACATGCGGCAGGCGGGCGTGAAGTCGTTCGCGTTCTTCATCTTCGGATACCCCGGCGAATCGCTGTCGACCATCGAGCAGACGATCGATTATGCGATCGAACTGGATCCGGACTTCGCGAACTTCTATCCGGCCGTTCCTTATCCGGGGACAGCGCTCCACGAGAAGGTCCTTCGCGAGGGGCTCCTCCCCGCCGGCGGCGACGATGACTGGTCGCGGCTCGAATACTCGTACTACGTGCTCGAGGGCAACGGGCTGAATCACCAGACGGTCATGGATGCGATCAACCGCGCGAAGCGGCGCTTCTTTCTCCGGCCCGCCTACCTGGCGAGCCACGCAGGAGACATCGTGAGGCTGGCCACGACCAAGTGGCGCGTCGCGAGCCAGATCGCCGCCCGCATGGTGTTCGGGGCCAAAGTGGCGGATCCGGCTCCGCCGCCGCCGCTGGGGCTGGAGGCCTCAGGCCGGAATGCCGCTCGCTAGGCGCGTCGGTCGCGCACTGTCAGGCAAGCTCACTCGCATCACGCTCGACCGGTTCATCGCCGCGCATGCGAGCACCGGTCGCACGCTCGATCTAGGCGCGCAGAATGGTCCCTACGCGGCCTTCTTCCCGAATCGCATAGCGCTCGACATCAAGCCCGGGCGGGGCGTGGCCGTCATCGGCGATGCCCAGGCACTCGGGATCGCCACCGCCGCCGTCGACGTCGTGTTGTGCACCGAAGTCCTCGAACATCTGCCCGAACCGCAGCGTGCACTCGACGAGATGTTCCGGGTGCTCAAGCCAGGCGGCACGCTCCTGCTGACGACGCGGTTTCTCTTCCCCATCCACGACGCGCCGCATGACTACTTCCGGTTCACGAAGTACGGACTGCGCTACCTGCTCCGGCGTTTCGAGATCCTGGAGCTGAACGAGGAGACCACCGCCGTGGGCGCCGTCGCGGTGTTGCTGCAGCGCCTCGGCATGCAGGCCGAAACGCTCGGGACCGGACCGTTGCGCGCGGGATGGTTGGTGGCCGCACAGCTGATGCGGCCGTTCTCGTTCCTGATCACGCGCGAGTTCGGTGACAGCCGCCGCCTGCACCCGACACGCGGCATCATGACCAGCGGCTATCACGTCGCCTGCAGGAAGCCGGCTTAGCAAGTCCCCAAAAAGAGAAATGCCGCGGCGAAGCGTCCAGCGCCCCGCCGCGGCAGTCATTTGAGTGCGTTGTGGTCTGCTTATCCCTTTGGAACCCAGCCGCCGGCGATGCACACGCCGCCGCCCATGGCGGTAAAGGGATCGGGCGTCGCGCAGCTGCTGCTGTCGTTGAGGGTCCATCCTCCGTTGACACAGGTGCCGCCGCCGAGCGCGACGAACGGATCCGGCGTCGAACAGCTGCTGCTGGTCGATGAAGACGGGGCGACAGAAGAGGATCCATAAACCCATCCACCGTTGATGCAGGTCCCGCCGCCGATCGCGGCAAACGGATCCGGCGTCGTGCACCCGCCCGATGCGCCGGAGTTGGAACCCTGCACCCATCCGCCGTTGACGCAGATCCAGCCGGCGCCAGGGGAACCCGTCGCGCAGCCGCCGGTCGATCCGCCACCACCCGACGAACCACCATTACCGAAGATCCAGCCGCCGTTCACGCAGGTGCCGCCACCCATCGCGATAAAGGGATCGGGCGTCGTGCAGCCCCCTGAGCCGCCTGAAGAACCGCCAGAGCCCTGGACCCAGCCGCCGTTGACGCACACCGCGCCGGGGAAAGGCGCCGAACCGGGACAGCCACCTGTGGAACCGCCAGACGATCCGCCGCCACCGGGGATCCAGCCGCCGTTCACGCAGGTGCCGCCGCCGATCGCGGCAAAGGGATCGGGCGTCGTGCAGCCGCCGCTGCCGCCAGAGGAGCCGCCCGTGCCGCCGCTGCCCGAGCCGCCTCCACCCGTGTCACCCGGGATCCACCCGCCGTTGACGCACACCGCGCCGGGGAAAGGCGCCGTCCCCGGGCAGCCGCCGGACGGCGGCGGTGGTGGTGCAGGCGTGCCGCCTCCACCGCCGGTGAAGGTGCCCAGAGTGCCGGCCGGTCCGCCACTCGAACTGGACGTCTGCAAGAGGAGGTGACTCATCCCGCCGGTGTGGTCAAGAAAGGAAACGCCCCAGTTGCGCAGGCTCGCATGCGTGCCAGCCCGCGGATGGAAAGACCCGGGCAACACTCCGCCCGAGCTGATCTCGGTGTCCGCAGACGTTCTCGCGCCGCGGCTGTTCAGTTCGGCTCCCCAGATGTTGTAGCTGTTGCCCTGCCCGACGAGGAGGAACGTTCCACTGACCGGGTTGTAAGAGAGGCCGAGGCCGTCTCTCGACCCGGTCCCGGTCGAGACCAGGCCCAATCCGACGACGTCGCCGTTCGCATCGATCTCGGCGCCATAGGTCCCACCCTGGAACCACGCGCCCACGAATCGGCCGGTCGCAGGATTGAACCCGAGGTCGGTGATGAACGTCCCCCCGGCCCCATGGAAGGTGTTGCGTCGAACGACCATCCCCGACGTATTGACCCGCGCGAACGTCGTCGTTGCTTCGGTCGTGTTCCAGCCGCTATAGAGAACGCCGAATTCGTTCGTGTAAAGGTTCCACGCAATGCTGGGATCGCGAGCACCCTGACCGGGATCCGAGATGAGGAACGGTCCGCCGGCGAGTTGCCCGCTGGTGTTGATGAGCGCGCCCCAGACCTTGAAGTCACCCGACTGCCACGCCACCATGAACAGCTGGCTGGTCAGTGAATACGCGAGGGCGGGACCGACTTCCTGGTGCGTGGGGGTCGTCGGCAGGATCGTCTCGCCGTTGACCACTCCGTTCGGGTAGGCGACGATGCGTGCCCGCACCTGGTTGTCCCAGGTTCCGCCTTGCCAGGCGACGAGGAACCCGCCTGCCCCATTGTTGACATGCGGACTGTAAGCCACCCGTGGGAAATAGGCGTGTGCGCCCGCGTTCTTGATCTGAAACGGACCTCCACGCAACTGACCGTTGCCGGCATCAACGAAGACGCCGAAGAGGGGTGTCTCCGTGTTTCCACCGGTCCCGCCGACAACCAGGTAAACGTTGTTGACAGGATCGTAGCCGGTATCGGTGCCGCGGACCGGCGCCGCGCCCAGCCCTCCTCCGCCCATCACGCCCAACTGCGCCAGGGCGGGAGAAGCTGACAGGAGCGTGGCAACGGCCGCAATGGCTGCGACCCGTCCAGGCAGGAACAATCTCTGCCGCCAGGATGGAGTGGATGTGATGTTCATCAGGATCGACCTTCTCTAAGGCTTACAGCGACATGACGGATTCGTCGTTATCTGATATCGACCGGGCACGGCGAAAACATTAGCACTGCTGAGCCAAAACGTAGACACTCGTCAACGGGTCAACTCGAGGATCCGGGCTGCGGCGCTGACGCTCGTTCGGCCATCAGAACTGTGAAGCAGCCTCCGGAGGGTCGCGAAATCACTCGCGACGCGCTCCGCCAGCGTGCGCCCGGCCTCCTCACGAATCGCAAGGTTCCCCGAACGTCCAAGGCTGTCCAGGACGCTCTCGGCAAGCTGCCGATCGTACGGGGCCACGAGTCGGGCAGCCCCGAGCCGCACCGCCTCGTCAGGATCCGATGTGAGCGTCCGGGCCACGCTCAACCACGCCCCACCCGGGCGAACCGAGAGCGCTTCGGCGGCCGACAGCTTCACCTGCGAATGCTCGGACGTCAGGCGCTCTTCCAGGAACGCCGCCCCGGTATTGTCGCCGAGCCGGTACAGCGCCGCGGCTGCGGCCATCCGGACATTGAAATTCTGTTCGCTGAAGAGCGGCTTGATCCGATCGATCGCCTGCTCGGCCCCGAGGCGCGCCAGCGCATCCGCGGCCGCCGCGCGATCGTCGGGATTCCCGCTGGACAGGAGATCCATCAAAGGCTTGATCGCAAGCGGGCTGCCGCTGTCGGCCAGCGCCTTGATCGTGGCGCCCTTGCTCGGCGCCGCCTGAAGCTGCCGGATGAGCGCACGAACGGCTCCTTCGTTGCCGAGCGATGCCATCAGGTGCGTTTCCGCGGGTCCCGCCTTGTCGCCCGCCGCCGCGAGACTGGCGGCTGCGACCGGATCGCCATCGGCGACGAGCGCCTTCAGGGCGTCGAGCCTCGCGGCGCCAGCGGTCCGCTGACGCACGATCTCCTGCAGATGCGCCGTCGCGATACTGCGAAGCACGTAAGGGGCGTCCACTTTTCGTCCCGCAAGCCATCGTTCGTACCTCGCCAGCGCGCCCATCGCACCGGCGCGAACGAGTTCGACTTCGACGGCAAGGGAGGCCGCCGCCGGATCCAGCGGCGTTTCCGCGACCGCCCGGTCGGCTGCGGCAGCCGCCCGTGGCAGATCCCCCTTCGCCAGCGCCGCCCAGCCCTCGGCAAGAGTGCCCGCGGGGGCGGTGCTGGTCCTTTGAGGCGACTGTGCGTGCGCAGGGAAGGCGAGAAGACCGATGATCAGCGCCGGAGCCGCGAAACGGCGGATCCAAAGCAGCATGCGGGCCGCGGGATCGTCAATCCACGTTGCGATTGGAAGAACCACTCAGTATTTCTTAGGTAATTACGGCGACGTGGACACACGCCACTGGCCACGGCTGTGTCAGAAGTTCAGCAAGGATACCCGGAGTGCTCCCCGGGAGTCAAAATGTAACCTCGCGTGCAGGGACGGGCCTGATTGCGAAATGCGCCCGCGCCGTCTGAGCACCATCAGGTTCCGCTCTGGAGCCCGGACGACAACGTCGAAGTGGCGGGTCAGCAGGCTGGCGTCCCGCTCCTCCTGGATCGTCTCCGGCCGGTCTACCCATCGGGCCAACCCATACCAGTCCGCGATGTATTCGATCGGGGTATCGTCGACGATGTACTGAAACAGCCGGTTGTCGCGGCGGGCCTGAAGCGCGAAGGGGTTCACCTTGCCGTCGAGGTTGATCGTACGATCGTGAAAATAGCCCAGCGTGCCGCTCTGCGGCGCCCCGACCCAGACGTCCGGCGGGACATGACCGGTCACCCACTCGACGACATGGCCGTGATCGTGGACGGCCGATCGGGCGTGGAACCGCCACGACCACCAGATCATCAGCGCCGTGAGTCCAGCCACGGTCATGACGGCCGCCATCGTCACCAGCGGCACGTCACGAACCGTCGATCGACGAGCGAACACCCAGACACACGGCACCAGGACGGCCGCGAGCGAAAGCGGGAACAGGTATCGGGAAAGGAAGTAGGCCGCCCCGAAGAAGATCCCGTAGTAGACGGTCAGCAAGGCGCCGTGCGACAGCAGCAGGGCGATCCAGCGGTCGATCGTCAATCCGGCACGTCGAGCGCGGACCATGGTCACGGCCACGAGACAGACGGCCGCCGCTGCCGTCAGCACGGCCCAGCTCGTGCTCTGACCAAGCCATGCTGGCAAAGGAGTCGCGATCCAGACGTACTCGGCGAGCACGCGCGGGACCTCCACGAGATTCTCGCCCGTGTTCAAGTTGAGGTTCTGCGCTCTGCCGCTGACGGGGACGACGTGGCCGAACACCCGCGCGTTGTAGAGCAGCCACGGAGAAGCGACGACGACCGACGCAAGCGCGGCGACGATCCCGTCCGCGATCCGATGGCGAGTCCCTCGCTCCTGGACGCCCTGACTACGGCCGGTTCCCAGCAACTCGGCCACCAGATAAACAAGGATGAAGAACACCGCGTCGTTGCGAATCAGGAACAGGAGGCCCAGGAAGGCACCCATCGCCACGGCACGCGTGATGGTCCGGTGGCGCCAGTGCATGTCGAGGAGCAGAAAGGCGGCAATCCCGCAAACGTAGAATCCGGTCTCGAGGCCGTTCGTGGTATGCCTGATCGCCAGCGGGCTGGCAAACCACAACGCACCCGCCAGCACGGCCGCGACGTCCCGCCAGGGAAAACTCCGGAACGCGCCGCGTGCCAGGAAGGCGACGAGCACCGCCGTGAGCGCCGCGATGACGAACTCGACGACGACGACGCCACGGAGGGCTGGCACCCGTTCGCTCTCGACGAGCCAGTGAACACCGGCCCAGATGAACGTGACCAGGGGTTGGACGCCATTGGTCGGGATCGTTCCTTCGGCGATGGTGAGCGAGCGGCCAAGCGCCACGTTCCGCGCGACGGTCAGCATCAAGTAACCGTCTTCGGAGACCGCCGCGACGGTTCGCTGCTGACTGACGAGCGGCGCCAGCCGAACGGCGGTTCCGGCAAGGAGCAGCGCGCCGATCAGCGCGGCGAAGAGGCGCCGTTCAAGAGGCATGAACGGATCGAGTTGGGTGAAACAGGAGCACGTTTCGTCGACAGCAGGGACCGGAAACACTCGCGCGGTGTGGTGCTTGGAAGCTCCGGCGGCCTGTTCGTGATCATATATCCAGACGCGTGACTGTTTCCTCGACCGTGACATCCTCCTCTCGACCGCGAACCGACCGGCAGTTCTCCTGGATCTGGACCGTCGTCATTCTGCTGCTGCTCCTGATCCGGCTGCCATCGCTCGTGCAGCCGGCCGGCGGTGACCAGGGGCTGTATGGGTACGCCGGGCAGCGCATCCTCGCCGGCGACGTCATGTACCGGGACATGTGGGACCAGAAGCCGCCGGCGATCGCGGTCGTGTACGCCGTGCTCTGGCGCATCTGGCCCGCCGAGTCGATGGTGCCGGCCGCCGACCTCGCGGCCGCGGGCGTCGTGGCATTCCTGCTCGTGGCACTCGGCCGTCTGCGGTATACGACGACCGTCGGAGCGGGAGCCGCCGTCATCTTTCTCCTGTTTGGTGATCCATACCTTCAGCGGCTCAGTGGCATCTACGTCCGGGGTCAATGCGAGCCGTTCATCGCGGCGGCGGTCATCACGAGCCTCGTCCTCCTCGCACAACGTGTCCGGCGTCGATGGCATCTCGTGGCTGCCGGCGTCGCGCTGGGTGTCGCGTCCTGGTTGAAGTACAACGCGGCCGCCTACGCGCTGCCCGTGGCGGTGGCGGCCTGGGCCTGGAGAGACGACACCAAACGTGTGCCGTGGGCCGACTGGTCCTGGATCGCGGCTGGATTCCTGGCGCTGGCCGCCGTGGTCATCGGCTATTTCGCCGCCAACGGTGCGCTCTACGATCTGCGGCTCGCGACGATCGATTACAACCTGCGGTACTCGAACGAGACGTATGGCGGCTGGACGCACGTGCTCCGCTACCTGGTCACGTTCCCGATCGAGCGTGCGAGAGTGGATCCGATCTGGTTCCTGGCGGGGGTCGGCACGCTGCTGCTTCTGCCGCAGGCACCCCGAAAGGGAGCGGTGCTGGTCGTCCTTGCCTGGCTGGCCGCCGCCGCCCTTTCGATCGCAATCAACGGCAGCCGCAGCCTGCCGAACTACTTCGTGCAGGCCAACCCTGCGCTGGCGCTGGCCGCGAGTGCCGGTCTCGCGACTCTGGCGAGGCGGGGCATCGGGATCCGGATCGCGGTCGCCGCGCTGCTGGTCGCCGGCCTGTGGCGCGTCGGCGCCGATGAGCCGATCCGCGGCTGGCGTTTCGCATCGATGCCCGGCCTGTTCGCGAACATCCGCTTCGATTTACAGTACGTCCGTGGGACGATCGATCGCGACACCTACCTCGCGCGCTTCCAGGGGCAGAAACACGATGCGCTTGAGAACGAACGTCTCGTCAGGCATGTGCGTGCGAGCACCAGCCCCGACGATTCGATCTATGTCTTCGGGTTCTCTGGCGGAAGCGTGTGCTGGAAGAGCGAACGCACCAGCGCCTCCCGCTTCTTCTGGAGCAGGCCGGTGATCGTCGGTCTCGCGGCGGGGCAGCCGGGCTACGGCGTCGCCGGTCTCCTCGAAGATCTGCAGCGGCGTCGTCCGACGCTGGTCGCGCTCCAGAAAGAGGAGTGGCGTTCGCAGGAGTTCTTCATGAGCCAGGAACCGCTCCGCACCTGGCTCGAGACCGGGTACGAGCTGCAGCACGAAACCCCGGTCTTCTCCGTCTGGCGAGCGAAACCTTGAGCCGCCACATGCTGTCGCTCGTCATCCCCATCTACAAGAACGAGGAGAACCTGCCCCGCCTGCTCGACGAGGTCGAGAAGCTCTCGCGGCAGCTGGATGAGGATCTCGAGGTCGTCTTCGTCGTGGATGGGAGCCCCGACCGGTCTCTCGCCGTCCTGCGGGACCGGCTGCCTGCGTGGCCGGTGAAGACGCAACTCCTCGAACTCAGCCGGAACTTCGGGTCGTTTGCCGCGATTGCCGCGGGCCTTCGTGCCGCCCGCGGGGAGTACGTCGCGGTGCTCGCGGCAGACCTCCAGGAACCCCCGGAACTCATCCTCGAGTTCCATCGTGCCCTGCGGAGCGGGGAGGCGGACGTGGTGCTTGGCTACCGTACCCGCCGCGCCGATCCCTGGCTCTCGACGCTCCTTTCCAACGTGTTCTGGAGTCTGTACCGGCGCTTCGTCGTCCCCGACATGCCACGGGGCGGCATCGACGTGTTCGGCTGCACGCGGCAGGTGCGCGATCAGCTCGTCGCGCTCGACGAGGTCCACACGAACCTGATCGCGCTCGTCCTCTGGGTCGGGTTCCGGCGGAAGTTCATCCCCTACGAGCGCCGCGCACGGCTGGAGGGACGCAGTGCGTGGACAATCGCCCGCAAGCTTCGTTACGCGGTCGACAGCGTGTTCAGCTTTACCGACCTTCCCGTCCGCGCGCTGCTCGTCCTCGGCGCGGCGGGAATGATCTTCGCCGTTGCCGCGGGTTTGACCGTGCTCATCGGCTGGTCGCTTGGACGCGTGCCGGTGCTCGGCTACACGCCGTTGGCGCTGATGATCACGTTCTTCGGCGGGCTCACCGCGCTCGGCATGGGGATCATCGGACAATACGTCTGGCTGTCGCTGCAGAACGCGCGGAAGCGGCCGAACTTCGTCGTCAGATCGTCGCAGGCGTTCGAGCCGGGCGGGAGCGCGTCGGCGATCGAGGTAGCACGCGCCAGCGACCGCTCTATCCCTGGATCGCCTTGAGGAACTCGTCGTAATCCCGCACGTAGTCGTCCGGATCGTAGTGATCGGACGCGAAGACGAGCAGGAGCGCATCGCTCGAGTACTTGTACTGCACCGACCAGACCATCGGCGGCAGATACAAGCCGACCCGCGGCTCGTCGAGCACGATCTCCTCGCTGGTGCTCCCGTTGTCGACGACGACGCTGAGCGAGCCACGGGCGGCGACGAGGAACTGGTGGCACTGGCGATGCGCGTGCTCGCCGCGCACTTCCTTCCCCGGCACGTCGTACACCATGAAGTACCGTTTCGGAACGAACGGGATCTGACTCGAGAACTCCCCCGCCGACAACTTGCCGCGGAGGTCCTCTGCCAGGGCGAGGCGGTGCAGCGTGACACCTGGCACCGAGGTGTGAACGATGTCACTGTCAGCGCTCTCGAGGCGATGCGTGGGCGCCTGCGGCCGCCGGACGGTGTCGGCGTATCCGAGGATTCGCGCCGGATTGCCCGAGACGATCGCTCTCGGGGGCACGTCGTGCGTGACCACCGCGCCGGCGCCAACCATCGCGCGCGGTCCGATCCGCAAACCGGGAAGGATCGTGGCGCCGCCGCCGATCGATGCTCCCTTGCCGATGTGCGTCTGGAGCAGCTCGCGGTCGTACTGCTTGCTCTTCGGGTACTTGTCGTTGGAGAACGTCGCGTTCGGCCCGATGAAGACGTCATCGCCCACGCGGAGTCCGTCCCAGAGCTGGACGCCGCACTTCACCGTCACGCGGTCCCCCAGGACGACGTCGTTCTCGATGAAGACGTGATCGCAGATGTTGCAGTCCTTGCCGATCACGGCGCCTGGAAGCACGTGCGCGAAGGCCCACACGCGCGTGCCGGCTCCGATCGACGCGCTTTCACACAGCGCCTGAGGATGGACAAAAAACGCGGGCGTTTCCCTGGGTGTGGAGGGCATGCTGGGTGCGACGATCGTAACGTCGTTCGGCGTTCAATGGCAATCCGCGCACCGGGAAGCCTGAAGCCGGCGTGCAATACTAGAAAGCTCCCATGACCGTGCTGGACCTCGCCCGGGATCGAGCGGCGCGCTCCCGCTCCGCGCTCGCGATAGCACTGCTCGTGGTGACGGCGGCCGCCCTGCTCGTGCGGGTCGTCTCCATCGCCGAACCACTCGGGATCGATCAGAGCCTCTGGGCATCGGCCGTGAAGGGCATGTCGAGAGGACAGGTGCTCTACACCGACGTCTGGGAGCAGCGCCCGCCCGGGATCTACCTCACCTATCTTCTCGGCTTCTCGGTCCTCGGCTGGTCGGCCGCGTCGATTGCGCTGCTCGACATCCTGGCAGCGGCCGCGACAGCGCTGCTGCTGTGGATCATCGTCCGCGCGACGAGCGGGAGCACAGTGCAGGCCGGCCTCACCTCGGCTCTCTACGGCCTGTTCACGATTCCATCCTGGCTCTATGGCCACGGCGGCTTTCTCGAGCGCAGCGTCTGCGAGACCTTCATCGTCGTCTGCATCGCGTTCGGGTGGTGGTGTGCGACCCGCTTCGGTTCCAGGCCGCACTGGCTCCTGCCGTTCTGCATCGGCATCGCCGGTGGCGCCGCCATCATTCTCAAACCGAATGCCGGTCTCTATCTTCCGGCGATCCTGCTCTGGACACTCTTCTACCGCCGTCCGGCCGGCTGGACGAACGCCGGAACAGGGATCCGTCTGCTCGCCGGTGCCGTACCGGGCGCGCTCCTGCTCCCGGCGCTGGCCGGCCTCTGGTTATGGCAGCTCGGGGCGTTGGCCGAGGCGCGGATCGCGGTCGTCGATTTCAACCGGTTCTACGTCGGCCAGGGATTCGATCCCGCCACATACGCGGTGGACTTCGCCAAGGCGGTCTTTCTACGGATGAAGACCGATCCCTTGTGGCTGGCCGGCGCGGTCGGCTCGGCGCTCGCGGCCGCTGATTTGCTGAGAACACGCAGATTGTCGCCGACCTCTGGCCTCGCGGTGTTGTGGGGAGCGGCTGCCGCGCTGGTCATCGTCGTCAACGGCGCCCGCCTGTTCAACAGCTATTTCATCCAGGCGGTGCCGCCGCTTGCGATCCTCGCCGCCTGGACGTTGATCGAATCGGCTCGTGTCTCGCGTCCTCGCGCCGTGCTCGCGGTCCTCACCGGCGTGTTGATGCTCGGTGTCGTCGTGCAACGGCAGTATGTCCCCAGGGTCGTCGAGTGGACTCGCGCCGACCTGGAGGTGCTGCTGGGGCGCGTCGACCGTATGACCTACCTGGAACGGTTCGGCGGGTACGCGAATCGGCGCGGCTACTCGGCACGTGCGAACACGGAACTGGCCGATTACCTGCGCGCGAACACCGACCGGTCCGAACGCATTTACCTGTTCGGCATCAACGGGGCCGGGGTCTACTTCGAATCGGATCGGTTGACGGCGCATCGGTTCCTTCGCGTCAACTTCTATGTCCCACACGAGTTTCCGGATCCGCGGTTCACCCTCGAGGCGGTCGTGGCGGATCTCGAAGCCGACCCCCCGCGCTATCTCGTCTTCGAACGCCTCAATGCGGTTTCGCCGCGCGGCGCCGAAATGGCGGCGATCGTCGATGAACTGCCCGACAATCCTGCGCTCCGTCCGCTGCTCGATCAGTACCGGCATGAGGTCACGATCGAAGACTTCACTCTCTACAGGCGTGTCGACTGAGGCCGTGCCGTGCGCCAGAGGGGCTCGATGAACGGAGCACGAGCGTGACGGCCGGCGCGGTGCTGCGCAGGGCCATCATCGGCGCGATCGTCGGGTCGCTGCTCGGAGCCGCGGCGACACTCGTCCGGTACTCGATCGCCCCGACGCTGGCGCTGGAGATGGACCGCGATCCGTCTCAGGTGGTCCGCGGTCTGTATGGCGCCGAGCGCGTCGGTGAGGACACCTACGCGTGGTCGGCGGAACACGCCACGATGGCGCTCCCCGGGCTGGATCGAAGCCGCGAGTGGACCTGTACGATCCGGGCCAAGGCCGGACGCGCGCACGAATCGCTCTTCCCTGACCTCGTCGTTTCGGTCGACGGGGTGATTACCGCGACGCACGAGGTCACCAACGAGTATCGGGACATCGAGGTCCAGATCCCGGCGAACCCCAACGCCAACGGCGCCACCATCACGGCCACGTCGACCAGAACGTTCGTTCCCGATTCCGCCGACAAGCGCGTGCTCGGCGTCATGGTGGATCGCTGGAGCTGTTCGCCGGCGCAGGCGGGATTCGTGCGGCCGGGATCGCGCGTGCTGAAAGCGGCCGCGCTCGGCGGCGCATCGTTCGGCGCGGCCTTCGCCTTGATGGCGTCCGGCGTTGCCGCTCCCCTCGCCGGGCTGCTCGCGCTCGTTTTTGCGCAAGCGATTCCTCTCACCTGGGGTTTCGGGACGTTCGCTCCCTACCCAGACCTCGCGGGCCGGCTGGCGCTGTGGATCGCGGGCCTCACCGTCGTGTTCTGGTGGGGAACGGAGCGTCTCCTCCGGCGGCCGATGAGCCGCGAGGCCCGCTTCATCGTCGCGCTCACGGGAGCGGTGCTGTTCCTGAAGCTGCTCGCCCTCGTCCACCCTGACAAACCGCCGATCGACGTCATCTTCAACGCGCACCGGCTCCAGTGGGTGATGGACGGCCGCTTCTACTTCACGCAGCCGATGCCAAGCGGAGTGCAGTTCCCGTACGCGATCGGGCTGTATGTCTTCGCCGCGCCGTGGACGCTGCTCACCGGCGACTACGTGCTGCTGCTCCGGATCATCGTGAGTGCGGCGGAAACTTCGGGAGCGGTGCTGATCTACCTGCTGATCTCGCGCGTGTGGCAGGACCGCCTGGCGGGCGCGATCGCGGGCAGCCTCTTCCATCTCGTCCCGCGGGCATTCGAGATCGTCGGCAACGCGAACATGCCCAACTCGTTCGGCCAGTCGCTCGCGCTCGCAACACTGGCGGCCGCGGTGCTCTGGCCCCTGCAGCCGCGCCAGTGGCGCCAGTTCGCCGGTCTGACCGTGCTGACCGCCTGGGCGCTGCTCACGCACATCAGCACGTTCACGACGCTCGGCGTGATCCTCGTCATTCTGGCCGTTCTCTACTGGTGGCGGGGTGGACCGGACGCGCGCGCCGCCGCCAGAACGATTCTCGGAGCGTCCGTCGTTGCCGCGGTGGTGGCCGTCGGGCTGTACTACGCCCACTTCCCCGATGCGTATCGCAGCGCGATGCGCGTGCGAGCCTCGTCCGCGTCCGCGCCGGCCGCTCCGTCCGTCGAGGGTCCGGCAGCGCTGCAAACGGCTTTCCCCGCCAAAGTGCAGGAAGCCTCCCGGCTCACGGTGGCAGCGGTTGGGTGGCCGATCTTCCTGCTCGGCATCGCGGGACTCGTGCCGTTCTGGCGACTTGGGGTCAAGGACCGTCTCAGCTTCGCGATCGTCGCGCTGATGGCCACCTTCGCGCTGTTCGTACTCAGCGTCGTGCTGACGCCGGTGGACCGATCGTTCCAGCGATACGCGCACGAGTTCATCAGCCGCGTCACGCTGGCGACCTATCCGGCGATGGTGATGCTCGGGGGCCTCGCGGCAGCGACGGCGCTGCGCGGACCGTTCCTCCTGCGCGTGAGCGCCTGCGTGCTCGCCCTCGCCGCCGGCTACGTCGGCTACGACGCCTGGATCAACTGGCTGCGATAGATTCCGGTCAGCGATCCTGACCGGCCGGAGCCATCTGGCGGTACTCCCAACGGCGCATGGGACTCTTCGACAGGCGATGGATGTACAGGTCTCTGAGCTGGATCAGGTAGCCGGCGGCTTCGCGCAGGCTCATCTTGCTCTCCCCAAGCTCCCGATCGTCGAATCGGTACGGGATCTCCACGAGCCGCGTCGCGCCTCCACGCACGATCAGTTCGAGGCAGATCTTGAAGCCGCCGGCCTTGATCGTGGTGCCCCTGGCGATGTCACGACGGATCAGAAAGAACCCAGACGCCGCATCGCGGATGGGTGAGAGCGGACGCGCGAGCAGGCACGCCACCCGCGACAACAGCCGCCGCTTGAAGGGCCAGTTCGGCGTCGACCCACCGCGAACGTAGCGGCTGGCGACGACGATGTCGGCGCGTGTCTCACGAAAGGTATCCAGCATCCGCGGCACCAGCGCCGGCGGATGACTGAAATCGGCATCCATGACCCCGACGATGTCGGCCGAAGCGACTTCGAAGCCGGCGACGACCGCGGTCCCGAGGCCCAGCTTGCCGGCCCGATGGATCACGCGGATGCGGCGCGTGCGGGCAAGCTCGTCGGCAATCGCGCCGGTGCCGTCGGGCGAGTTGTCGTCGACGATCACCAGTTCGAGCTGGATCCCGGCGGCATCGCACGCGGCAAAGACGGCGTCGGTCAGTTCGGCAATCCGGTCCCGCTCGTTGTAGGTCGGGAGAACCATGGTGAGATCAGCGGGCGGGAGCACGCGTGTACTATAAATCACCGAAAGATTCGTGGGCGTGCCGTAAGGAAACGCCGAACTACGAACGCCGAACGCCGAACTCGCAGTTCATAGTTCGACGTTCATCGTTCATAGTTCGGCGTTCATCGTTCATAGTTCGGCGTTCATAGTTCATAGTTCGGCGTTCATAGTTCGGCGTTTCTTCCGTCCCGTTTCAGCACTTTGAAGCATCCTGCTCCCATCGCCATCTGCCTCCTCATCCTGGCCGTCGCGGCGACGCTGCGATTGTCATGGCTGACGGCTGATCCGCCGACGCAACCCGCGATCGGCATCGTCTGGCACGACGAAGGCGCGTGGGTCCACAACGCGCGGAACCGCGTACTCTGGGGCGAGTGGCGGACCGACGCCTGGAATCCTGTCTTCATCGCGCCGGTCTTCACCGCGCTCGAGTACGCCGCGTTCAGCACTTTCGGTGTCGGTACCTGGCAGGCGCGCACCGTGCCGGTCGTCTCAGGTCTCGCGGCGATCGTTCTTCTGGCGGCCGGTCTCGGCGCGATCGGCGGACGGCTCGCGGCCCTGATCGGCGGAGCGCTGCTGTCGGCGAACTACGTGTTCGTCATGTGGAATCGCGCGGCGTTGATGGAATCGACGATGACCGCCTTCATCGTCGCGAGCTGGGCGGCGTACGCGATGGCGGAGCGGCGGCCACGTCTGGGCCTGTTCGCCGGGATCGCCGTCGTCCTCGCCTGGTTCACGAAAGCCGCGGCGGCGTTCTTTCTCGGCGCCCTGCTGCTGGACGCGATCTGGACGCTCGCGGTGTGGAGAGTTCACCCGTTGCGGCGCCTGCTGCGCATTGACGCGCCATCGAGCGCCAACGTGCGGGCCGCCATGTGGACGCTCGGCGGCATCGTCGTGGCGGCCGGCGTGATCCTGGCCGTGTTCGTCCTGCCCCACTGGTCCGAGTACCAGTTCTACAACTGGCAGATGACGGTCACGCGCAAGCCGTCGTACACGATCAAGGCCCTGATGGATCGCGCCTCGTGGCTGCCGATCGTGCACGACTACTTCACCCGCATGTGGCTCGTCGTCTTTCTCGCGGCGCTCGCGATCATCACCATCGTGCTGCGGTGGCGAACCGCGCGTCCCGCCGAGCGAGTGCTCGTTCTCTGGGTCGTGCTCGGTCTGTCGGAACTCGTCGTCCACGACGCGGGCAACGAACGACGCTATGTCATGTTCATCCCGGCGTTCATTGCCCTCGCGGCGTTGACGCTCGGACGGTCCGGACCTGCTGCGCCTCGAGCGACCGAACCGGCGGCCGCGTCTCGATGGACCGTGATGCCATTCGTCTTTGTGTTCGCGTACCTGATCGTGGGCAGCCTCCTGCGGCTCACCCAGCTCGGCGAGGTGGGACGGGCGGTCCGGCTTTCGGCGGCGGTGGCCACGATCGTGAGTGTCGTGCTGCTCTGGCGGTGGCGATCGGTCAGTGACTGGCTCTCGCGGCAGCAGTTGACCGCGGGGGGCGCCCTCATCCTGACGGCGATGCTGGTGAGCGGTGACCTTATTCAGTACTGGCAGTGGGTGCGGACGAGGACGTTCGAGAACTACCAGGCCTCGTTGATGCTCGGGGAGCACCTCGCACCCGGCACCCTCGTACACGGCAAGCTCGCCAACGGGTTGTCGCTCGAGAACCGGATCCGGCCGATCTTCGTCGGCCGCGGGTTCGGCAACTACGAGGACCGGGCTACACGCGACGATGTGCGGTATATTTTGACCTACGTCGCGCCGCGCGTCGGTTACGAAGGCTCGGTCATCCTCGACGTGCTCGACGCGTATCCCAACCGGTCCATCATCATGACTTTCGACGTGGCGGAGACCGCCACCGGCCACGATCGGGCCGCGCTCATCGACAAATTCGGCGCCACAGCGAGCACGAACCCCCAGACGACCGGTCGTGCGACTCATTGACGAACGCGCCATCAAGGCGCATGCGGACCTCCGGTTCCGCTCCGAGTACGACTACGCGCTCTTCGAGTACTACCGGAGCGCCAAGGTGCTGGCGTTCCTGGAACGGTCCGGCGTCGCCTTGAACGGCCGGGTGCTCGATGCGGGATGCGGCGGCGGCGGGATGCCGCTCTCCATCGCCGAGGAAGCGCCGTTCGTCGTCGGCATCGATCCCGCGGAGCGCTTTCAGGACGCGGGCGTGAGACTCGCGGCCGAACGCGGGCTCAAGAACCTGCACTTCGCGCTCGCCGATGGGATGTATCTGCCGTTCCCGTCAGGATCGTTCGATCTCGTGCTCTCACACGCGGTGATCGAGCACGTGGCGGATGCGCCGCTCTACCTGCGGGAGTGCGCACGGGTGCTGGCGCGCGACGGACGCATGTACCTGTCGACTTCGCCGTATCTGTCGTTTGCCGGCGCGCACCTGCCGCGTTTGAAGATTCCCGTGCCGCTGCACCTGATCGCGGGGCGGCGGGTGGCGTTTGCGACGTTCCAGTTCCTCGCGCAGCACGCCGCGTGGACCCTGAAGGAACCGGCCAACGAGAACTCGTTCATCAAGGCCGCCCGGCGCGGCGAGAAGAAGCACGACGACCTGCTCGAGCTGGTCACAGTACGCCGGCTCAGGAATCAGATCGCGGCGGCGGGGTTCACGATCGTCCGTGAGGAGTTGTACGAGACCGCGACCGTTCGTCGACTGCCGCGCCGCCTCGGCGCCTGGCTGAAGCACAGCCCGTTGACCCAGGACCCGCTCATCAGCAACATGGAATACGTATTGGCAAAGGCGGACACGTAGAGTTGGCAGAGATCGATCGATATCGTCCCGACGACAGGCGCGCGGTTGACGCGCTGTATCGCCGTGTGTTCGGCCACGATGCCGCCGAATCGAGCCGCCTGCGCTGGGAATGGCAGTATCGGAGCAATCCCAACAATCCCGGGCAGGAGCCGGAGATCTGGATCGCGCGCGAGGGTCCGGCGATCGTCGGACAGTACGCCACCATGCCGGTGCGGCTCTCGGTCGGAGACCGTGAAGTGCAGGGATCGTGGGGCATGGACGTCATGGTCGCGCCCGAGCGCCAGCGCCAGGGGCTCGGCGAGGTGCTGTTCCGCACCTGGGACCGCAACGTCGGCGCCTCGCTCGGACTCGGGCTGTCGGATTCCTCCTACCGGCTCTTCCAGAAGCTTCGCTGGCCCGATGTCGGACCGGTGCCGTGCCTGGTCAAACCCCTTACGAGGCGCGCGCTGCGCCGCCCCAACTGGCCGCTGGGTGTGAACCGGCTCGTGTCGGCGGTGACCCTGCCGGTCGTGAAGATCGTCGCGCGCACGCGTCCGCTCGCCGCGGAAGTGCGGATGATCTCGCGGTTCGACGACAGCTTCACCGCGCTGTGGGAGGAGCTGGCGCCGAAATTCGGCCTCGCCGTCCGCCGCGACGCCGCCTATCTGAACTGGAAGTACGTGACCGCGCCGCACGTGCGCTACTCGATCGCCGCGCTGCGGCGCGACGATCGCAACGTCGGGTATGCGGTCTACCGGCATTTCGTGGAGCCCCGCGGACGCGTGACGCTGCTGGTGGACTTCCTGACCGATCCCGCCGACGAGCAGGGCTTCGCGGCGCTGCTGGGCTGGGTGGATCGCGAGGCCCGCCAGGCCGATTCCGACAAGATCCGCACCTTCGCCATGCACGCCGGCTTCCGCCGCGTCCTGCGAAAGTCCGGCTACTTCGTCGTCAAATCCACCATGGAGTTCGTCGTCAAGGTGAACGGGATCGATGTGGAACCGTCGTTCTACGAAGAGACCGACGACTGGCACGTCACGCTGGGCGATTCGGACCAGGACAGGTGAGAAACGTGCGACGTGCGGCGTGCGATGTGCGGGGTGCTACGTGCTAGGTGCGACGTGCGGGGTGCGACGTGCGGGGTGCGACGTGCGGGGTGCTACGTGCGGGGTGCTACGTGCAGGGTGCTGCGTGCGGGGGGCACGCCGCACGTGGCGGCACGTTTGCACTGCACGCAGGCACGTTCGTACCGCACCGCACGTCCGCACGGCACGTCCGCACGTTCGCACGGCACGTCCGCACGTTCGCACCGCACGTTCGCACGGCACGTCCGCACGTCCGCACCGCACGTTCGCACGTTCGCACGGCACGTTCGCACGTTCGCACCGCACGTCGCACATCGCACGTCGCACACCGCACGTTGACATGCATCTCCTCATAGCCATCGACACCGAAGGCGACAACCAGTGGAGCGCCGACGCGCGCCGGAACCAGCGCTTCGAAAACATCTACGCGCTGCCGCGGCTGCACGCGCTCTTCGCGCGGCACGGCGTCAGGCCGACGTACGTCATCACCTACCCGGTGGCGACGGACCCGCGCTCGGCCGACGTGCTGCGGACGCTGCTCGAGCGCGGCGATTGCGAGATCGGAGCGCACCATCATGCCTGGGAAACGCCGCCCTGCACCGCGGAAGACATCGAGCGGCATCCGTACGCCTCGACGCTGCCCCGGGCCCAGTTCGAGTCGCAGCTCGGGGCGTTGACGACCGCGATCCGTGAGGCGGTGGGACGCGCGCCGGTGTCGTACCGGTCCGGCCGATTCGGGTTCTCGGCCGCCCATGTGGCCGCGCTCGAGCGCCTCGGCTACACGGTCGAATCGAGTGTCGCGCCGCTCTTCTACGAAGCCCACAAGGGAGGTCCGGAGTTCGTGGAAGCGCCGCTCCGGCCGTATTTCCTCGCCTATGACAACGCGACCAGGCCCGGATCCAGTAACGTCCTCGAAGTGCCGGTGTCGGCCGCGCTCGATCGCCCGTTGCCGAAGCGGCTGCAATACGCCTATGCACGGGCACCACGGCCGTACACGACCAAGCGCGTGCTCCGGGCGCTGCGGCTCGTGCGCATGCGGTGGCTCCGTCCGTCGTATTCGTCGCTCGAGGACATGATCGGGCTGGCAAAGGACCTCGCCCGCTGGAACGAGCCGGTGCTGAACCTGCTGTTCCACTCGAGTGAAGCGATCGTCGGCGGAAGCCCGTACAACACGACCCAGGCGGAGCTGGACGCGTTCTGCGAACGCCTCGAGCGGTTCCTGGCGTTCGCCACGCGCGAGTTGAACGCCAGGCCGGCGACCCTCGAGGAATTCAGGGCGGCCTACGTGGCGGGGGCGCGATAAGTTCGTGCACATCCTTCACGTCACGCCCCATCTTCCTCCGGACCAGGCGGCCAACGCGCTGCTCCCGTGGCAGCTCGGAAACTGGGCAGTCGAAGAAGGCGCCGACGTGGAGTACGTCGCCCACCCGCCGCGTGCCGGCGGCCACGCGCCGCTCGCAGGTCCGGCGGCCTGGGTCCCGAGGACCGGCGGAAACCCGATCTCCCGGACCCTTCGCATCACGTCGGCGCTCGCCGCACACCGCATGTGGACGGTGCTCGCCCCGCGCATCGCGCGCGCGAACATCGTGCACGTGCACAGCAACGGCCTTCTCGCCGAACTTGCGGTGCTGCTCGCGCGCCGCGCCGGCAAACCGGTCGTGCTCACGCTCTACGGCACCGAGATCTGGCACTACGCCCCGAAGAGGCTCGGGCCGGATCTCTTCACGCGCGCCTACAACGCGGCGTCGTACGTGACCTTCTACAGCGACCGGCTGATGGTCCGTGCGCAGGAACTCGGCCTCGGACGCCGGAAGATCAAGACGATCTATCCCCCGGTGAGCGACAGTTTCACCTGGCACGACGAAGAGGCGCAGGCGAGCGCCCGCGCGGCGCTCGGGATCCAGAACGCCCACCTCCTGCTGAACGTGAAACGCCTCCATCCTCTCGCAGGCCAGCGGTACCTGATCGAGGCGATGAACGAGGTGATTCGCTTCTATCCCGACACTCGTCTCGTCATCTGCGGCACCGGCGCGCTGCTCGAGGAACTGAAGGGGGTCGCCCGTTCGGCCGGGGTCGAACGCCACGTCACGTTCGCAGGCCTGGTGGACAATGCCGCGATCGCCCGCTACTGCGCCGCCGCCGACCTGTTCGTGCTCCCCTCGCTGCTCGAAGCGTTGCCGACGGTGGCCGTGGAGGCACTCGCGGCGGGCACGCCGGTGCTGTCGAGTGACAATCCGGGAGGCCTCGAGCTGAACGACGTGTTCGGGACCGACGTTGCGATCGTACCGAAGGAACAGCCGCTGGCGCTCGCCGAAGCCATCGGCGACTTCCTCCGCAGCAAGCGCCGCACGCACCGGGCGACGCGCAGCGTGATCGACCGCGAGTTCCGGCCGAAAGCCGTCGCGTCCCACTACTGGCAGGTCTACACTGAAGCGTTGGAGCAGCCGTAAACAAGGAGAGTCGGGATGGCATTCATCGACCGGATCAGCGAGGACCTGACCGCCGCGATGCGCAGCAAGGACCAGGTGAAGCTGGGCACGCTGCGCATGGCCAAGGCGGCGCTGATGAATCGCGAAGTCGAACGCGGGCGCGCGCTCGACGATGCGGAGTCGCAGCAGGTGATCGCGTCGTTGATCAAGCAGCGTCGTGATTCGTTCGAACAGTTCCAGGCGGCAGGCCGCATCGACCTCGCGGAGAAGGAGCAGGCAGAGATCTCGGTGCTCGAAGCCTACCTGCCGCCGCCGATGGATGCGGCTGAGCTGGAACGGATCGTGGACGAAGCCGTGACCGAAACGGGCGCGTCGTCACCCAGGGACATGGGCCGTGTGATGAAGTCCGTGATGACCAGACTCGCCGGTGCGACCGTCGACGGCAAGGCCGTGAGCGAGCTCGTCAAACGAAAGCTTGCCGGCGCGTAAGCCGCCACCAAACTTTTGTGGCGTTGCTGTCGTCTAACGAATTGAAAGGCACGCACAAGCCTCTCATCCATCCTCCATCAGGCTCCTGTCGAGAGGCAGGAGCCTTCTTTTTTGTCCCGTCGTTCCGTTTTCGAAACAACCACTGTCCGCGCTTTTCGAAATCGAACGGCCGGGCGCGGATGTGTCAAGCTTGTAGCGTCCCCGCATGAGTTCCACTCTCGCCAAATCCGCCGGCCTCATCGGGCTGGCGACCATGACGAGCCGCATCCTCGGTCTGGCGCGCGACACCGCGCTGGCCGCCGTGTTCGGCGCGAGCGCGAGCCCGCAGATGGACGCGTTCAACGTCGCGTTCCGGATCCCGAACCTGCTCCGCGACCTCTTCGCGGAGGGCGCGATGACGGCGGCGTTCGTGCCGACGTTCACGCGGACGCTGAAGGCACACGGCCGCGAGGCCGCGTGGCGCGTGGGCAACCTCGTGATGAACGCCCTGCTCGTCGTCACCGGCGTGCTCGTCGTGCTCGGGATCATCTTCGCGCCCGAAATCACCCTGCTCCTCGCCGACGAGGAGTTCACCAGCAGGCCGGGCTCACTCGAGCTGACGGTTCAGCTCACCCGGATCATGCTGCCCTTCCTCTCGCTGCTCGCCATCGCGACGGCGATGATGGGCATGCTGAATTCGCTCCGGCGGTTCTTCATCCCGTCGCTCTCGCCGGCGATGTTCAACGTCGCCTCGATCTTCTGCATCTTCGCGCTCGTCCCGCTGATGCCGCGGGTGGGCCTCCCCGATATCGCCGCCATCGCGATCGGGACGCTCCTCGGCGGGTTGGGCCAGATCGTGATGCAGTGGCCGCTGCTCCGAAAGGAGGGGTTCCGCTACAAGCCGCTCGTCAGCTTCCGTGATCCGGTCGTGATGGAGATCCTCCGGCTGATGGGGCCGGCCACGCTGGGGCTCGCCGCCGTTCAGGTCAACGTCTTCGTCAACACGCACCTCGCGACCGGACAGGAGCAGGGGGCCGTGTCGTGGCTCCAGTACGCGTTTCGCCTGATGTACCTGCCGATCGGGCTCTTCGGCGTATCGATCGCGACCGCGTCCCTCCCCGACATCTCGCGCCACGCCGCCGACGATGACCTGCGCGCGATCCGCTCGACCGTTTCCCGCGGGCTGCGCATGATGCTGATGCTGAACGTACCGGCAATGGTCGGTCTCATGGTGCTCGCCGAGCCGATCGTCGCGCTGATCTACCAGCGGCGCATGTTCAGCGAGTACGACACGATCTCGACCGCCGCCGCGCTCATGTTCTACGCACCAGGACTTCTCGGCTATTCCGCCGTGAAGATCGCGTCTCCCACGTTCTACTCGCTGGGCGACGCGCGCACCCCCGTGACCGTGAGCGTGATCTCGATCGCGGCCAACCTCGGCATCAATCTCATCCTCGTCCAGGTGCTCGGCTACCGGGGGCTGGCACTGGGGACGGCGATCGCCGCGCTGATCAACGCAGTCGTGCTCCTCTGGCTGCTCCGCGGACGGATCGGCGGCATCGAGGGCCGCCGCGTGGCCGTCTCGATGATCAAGATCACTGCAGCCTCACTGGTGATGGGTGTCGCGGCCCACTACACCGTCGCCTGGATCACGTCGCTGACACCCGAAGGCGGCGAGCTGGCGAAGGGGATCCGGGTCTTCGGGGCGATCGGTATCTCCCTCGCGGTTCTCGCCGCCTCTGCACGCGTGCTTCGGATCCAGGAGTTCGCCGACGCCACGAGCCGCGTCATGCAGCGGTTCACGCGCTGAAGCGACATGTCATCCGGCTGGCGTCTGCATCCGACCGTCCTGTTGATGGCCTCGGCCCATATGATGGTCGACGGCTACGGCAACATCCTCGCGCCGCTTCTTCCGCTGCTGATCGGCCGGCTCGATCTCAGCCTGGCCGCCGCGGGCACGTTGACGATGCTCTATCAGCTTTCCGCATCGGTGGCGCAGGTCGGGTTCGGCCATCTCGCGGACCGCTGGCGCCCGCGCGTCCTCGTCATGGCCGGACCGGTGGTTTCGGTCCTCGTCCTCAGCTTCATCGGGGTTTCGACGACGGTCTGGATGCTGGCTGCGATCCTCGTCCTCGGCGGTCTCGGCGGCGCGGCGTTCCATCCGCCGGCGGCGACGCTCGCGCACCAGCTCGGAGGCACGCGTCCAGGGCTCGCGATGTCGGTCTACATCTCCGGCGGCACGCTCGGTTTCGCGCTCGGGCCGTTGATGTTCGCTCCGTTCGCCGAGCATTTCGGCATGAAGTGGACCCCGCTCCTGGCACTTCCGGGCCTGGTCGTCATCGGGCTCTTCCTGGCCAGAGTGCCGGCCGTCGAGTGGAGTTCACATGGCCGTGGCGGGTTGAGCGCACTGAGACCGTACGCAAAGCCGTTGGGGCTTCTCTATGCGATCGTCGTGCTCCGGACGATGACGGCGATTGCGTTCGCGACGTTCCTGCCCGTGATGCTGACGCGGCGAGGCATGAGCGTCTCCGCCGCCGGCGCCGTGGTTGCCGCGTATCTGTTCGCCGGAGGGCTGGGCGGGTTTCTCGGCGGTCCGGCAGCCGATCGGTGGGGCCCGAAGCAGGTCATCGCCTGGTCGCTCATCGCCTCGTCGCCCTTTCTCTTCGCCGCGCCCCTGCTCGACGGCTGGCCCTTCTTCATCACGCTCGCGATCGGCGGATTCTTCCTCCAGTCCACGCTGCCGGTGAACGTCGTGTTCGGCCAGGCGCTGGCGCCCGTGAGCGCCGGAACGGTATCGTCGCTGATGATGGGCTTTGCGTGGGGCACCGGCGGCATGACCGTGCCGCTGACTGGATTCATTGCTGACCGGATCGGAATCGAGTCGACTTTACTCGTTCTCTCGGCGATTCCACTCGCGGCGGCCGCCTGCGTGATCCCGCTTCCCGGGGGACGGCTGAAATCAGGAGACCCTCGAACGACCGTGGTACGATAGTTTCTTTCGCTGATCCTGATGCGTCGCTACGGCCCTGCCACGACGATGACGTACTCTTTCGGCCCGGGTCCCGTGACCCCCGCCGTGAAGGCGATCATCTGGGCAAACATCGCGTTCTTCGTCGCTTCCCTGTTCTTCGCGGAACCCATCATCCGCTACCTCGGCCTGACGCCACGGATGGTCCTCGAGCGCGGGTGGATCTGGCAGCCGGCGACGTACATGTTCCTGCACGCCGGCGCGATGCACATCCTGTTCAACATGCTGGGCATCTGGATGTTTGGTGTCGAGCTGGAACGGATGTGGGGAACGCAGTTTTTCGCCAGGTACTACGCCATCACGGGCGTCGGAGCCGGGATCACCGCGGTCGTCGCGTCACTGCTACCGATCGACGGGTTCCAGATGACCTACTTCGTGCCGACCATCGGCGCGTCTGGCGCGTTGTACGGGCTGCTGATGGCGTTTGCGCTCTACTTCCCGGAGCGGCCCATTCTGATGTTCCTGCTGTTCCCGATCCCGGCGAAATACTTCGTCATGATCCTGGGCGCGCTGGCGTTCATGATCGCCCCCGGAAGCGGCGTGTCGAACGCGGCCCACCTGGGAGGGCTCCTGTTCGGCTACGTCTACCTGAAGGGCCGGCAGGGCGGGGGTGGGGGAAGCGTTATGGCTGAGGTGAAATATCGCTACCTCAAGTGGAAGATGAACCGCCTCCGCCGGAAGTTCGACGTCTATTCGGGTGGCCGGTCGGATTGGGATAGACACGTGCACTGAAACTCCGAACCATGAACTGCGAACTATGAACTGGGTGGCGGCCCTTTCGGGCCGCCAGTTCTACGTTCGGAGTTCATAGTTCGGAGTTTCACTTG
>DASWVN010000294.1:0-21801 GCA_036401215.1 Vicinamibacterales bacterium
GGTCGCGGCGCTCGCTCTGGAACCCGAGCGGGGTCAAGGTGCGGTTGTAGGCGCCGTCACCGGCGATCCCCGCCTTGAAGAACGGCGTGTGCACCATCGCGTTCACCGTCGAGAACGCGCCGTAGCTGTGGCCACCGATCGCCAAACGATGGCGGTCGGCCAGACCACGCTTGTCGAGTTCGTCGATCACCACCGAGAGGTTCGTGCGCAGGTCGTGCACGTAGTTGTCGTTCATCGCCCCCTGAGCGCCGACGATCGGCGAATCGGGTTCGACGACGGCATAGCCGAGACGGGTGAAGAACTCCATCGAGCGCGTGCCGAAGTTCGGGAACGTGTTCTTGTTGAACGTCCGGTCGGGACGGTCATAGGTCTCCTGGTCGGAGTATTCGCGCGGATAGAACCAGAACAACGCCGGCGGCTTCGATCCGGGAGTGAAGTTCTGCGGGAGGTTCACCGTCACGCGGAACTTGAACCCGTCCGGACGTTCCACCGTGAAGCGCTCGACCTGCATCCGGGTCAGGTCAGGGGTGATGTCCTTGTTCTGCGTGAGCTGGAGACGCTGGCCGCCCGAGATCAGATACTGCTGCGGCACCTCGGTCGGGCCTTCGCGCGTCACGATGAAGCGGCCCGCATCCGGATCGATGATCGACGACACGCGCTCGTAGACGTTGTTGTTGTCGCTCTCGTAGAGCCGGGTCTTCGTCCCGGTCTTGATCGCCACCTTGTCGATGAAGGTCTTCGGACCCACGTCGTTCGGATTCTTGTCGTACAGCGTGCCCTGGTAGAACACGTGCTCCGAGTCGCCCGACAGCAGCACCGCGCCGCCGCCACCACCGCCGCCGCCTCGGCCACCGCCGCGTCCGCCGCCGCCGCCACCGCGCACGCCGACGATCGATCCCGGATTGGCATAGATGTCGTCGGACCGGTAGCGGGCGAGCGTGTACTGCCTGGTCGGGTCGTCGAGGTAGACGGCCTTGTCGACCGAGTTCTGCCCCGTGCGCTCGCTGAAGAACAACACCTTCATGTCTGGCGAGAAGCGGTGCCCGGCCATGCGGGTGGTGTGCTCGTACACGACCTTCTTGCTGGCGTCGTCGAACGGCGGCAGCCACTGATAGAGCCGGTCCTTGCGCTGCGGCTGCTGCGCCGCGCCGCGTCCACCGCGCTGCGGCGGCCCGGCCTGGCTGTCATCAGCCTGATTTCCGCGAGCGTTGTTCCGCGGATTTTCGGGAGCCGGTTCCTGCTCGAGGTAGGTCATCCCCTGGCCGTCGGCCCGCCACGTCAGCTCGCGCTTGCCCTGCTGGTTCTGCTGTCCGCCGCGGCCGCCGCCGGCAGGCGGATCGTCATCGTCCCGCACACCGAGGTTGAGCGCACGCTCGTTCAGCTTTGCGAGCGCCTTGCCCTCGGCATCCCAGATCTCCTCGACGGTGCCGAAGTTGTTGACGGGAACGTCGTAGGAGAAGGGTTCAACCATCCGCGTGATGCGCGCGAACTTCCCATCCGGGGAGAAGTCGATCGAGCGGATCATGTCGGGCTTGCCGAACTTGCGAACCGTGCCCTTCTGCACGTCCACGAGCGCGATCTGTCCGGTGGCATGCCACTTCAACAGCTCTTTCTCGTGCGGCGTGGACATCAGGCTCGCGAACGTCCGCAGCCGGCTCTTGCCCGGGCCCGTGATCTTGACGGTCGGCCCCTCCGGGGAGGCCGGCGTCGGCGGCATCGGCGCGCGTCCGTCGGGCGGCATCACCACGGCGATCTGCTTGCCGCCGTCGGTGAACTCGAAGTTCGTGACGAGCGTCGCCAGCACCGGCGTCTTCGTGAGCTGGCGCGACTTGCCGCTGACCGGATCCGCCACGTAGATGTGCGTCGCGTCGTCGGTGTGGACGAAGAAGGCGATCGTCGAACCGTCCGGGGACCAGGTGGCGTTCGACACCCGCGCGCCGGCCGGCAACTGAATCGGCTTCTTCGTTCCGTCGGCCGCCGAAATCAGCTGGATGCCGACGTTGTTCCGGATGGTCAGCGTCCGCGAGCGGTTCGCCTTGAAATCGATGAACACCCCGCCGAGTTCGTGGAACGGCTTCGAGAAGGTCTTCATGACCACTGGACCGTCGCCGATCTCGTCGAGGAACCACTTCTTGTCGGGACTCAGATTGCTGAGCGTCACGTTCAGATAGCGCGGGGCCAGGACGGCCTCGGCGAGCTCCGGTGGGGGCGTCGCGTACGATTCCGTCTGCAGAATTTCATCGGCCCAGGAGCCGCTCTGCCCCGCGCTCCTCGCCGGGGTCTGCCCCGATCCGTTCGAGGGGGCCTGCCCCGAGCCTGTCGAGGGGGCCTGGGCCATGAGCGTCAGCTGGCACAGGGCAAGAACCAGAGCAGGCGCGAGGCGCGCCAACCACTTCGTCATGTGTCCTCCGTTATGTCGTGCAATCGAGCCGCAGGCTCGTCCCGGTAGGGAGAGGCTGAGAGAATAGCATCAAATTTCCGGCACGGCCGGTCGAAGGCAAACGCTCGACCGGCGAGGGTCGTCTAATAAGGCACAATGTCTGCCGTGCGTGTACGTTTGCTCTCCACTGCGTTACTGGTCCTGGCATTCACGCCAGGGATGCTGGCGCAGGTCGCACCGCCCCGCGACGCGCGGCCTGACGCGCCGCGAAGTGCCGCCGGAACCGCCATCATCTCGGGATCCGTGACGATGGCCGGCAGCACACAGCCGGCCCGCAACGTGCGGCTCACTCTATCGGGAGCCGAACTGCGCGGTGGACGTACTACGACTACTGACGACCAGGGACAGTTTTTGTTTACCGCGCTGCCGGCGGGCCGCTACAACCTTACCGCCAGCAAGCCGGGACACGTGACGGTGACCTACGGCCAGCGGAGCCCCGGCCGGCCGGGGACGCCGATCCAGCTCTCCGACGGCCAGAAGTTCCAGGCCTATCTCCAGATCCCGCGCGGCAGCGTGATCACCGGCGTCGTGTTCGATGAGTACGGGGAGCCGTCGCCGCAGACGTCCGTCCGGGTGATGCGCATCGTCACTCTGAACGGCCGGCGGACGCTCCAGGGCAGCAGCAGCGGCACGACCGACGATCGGGGGATCTACCGGGTGTTCGGCTTGCTGCCCGGCGACTACATCGTCTGCGCCACGCCCCGAAATACCCACATCGGCAACGTCGACCGGCTCGAGGTCACCTTGCGGGCCCTCGAGTCCAGCTACGAGGCCGTCTCCCGCACGAATCCCGAGCAGGCACGATTGATTTTCGCGGAGATCGCGCAGGCGCGATCCGCCCTGCCCACGGATCCGGACTCGACGACCGCGGGGTACGCTCCGGTGTGCTACCCCGGAAGCGTCTCGACCAGCGCGGCGACCCCTGTGCCCCTCGGGATCGGCGAGGAGCGCCCGGCGATCGACTTCCAGCTTCAACTCGCCTCGCTCGCGCGCGTCGAGGGCATGGTCATGAACAGCACCGGCCATGACGTCCGGAACATCACGGTCACGCTCACCGATCCTCAACCGGGCGCACTCTCGATCGGGAACATCAGCGCCCGTGCCGACTCGGAAGGACGCTTTCGGCTGCGCAACGTCCCCCCCGGGCAGTACCGCATCACGGCGCGAGGCACGGTCACGACCGGGGGGCGTGGCCGCGGGCGTGGAGCGGCGCCGGCACCCGGGCGCGAATCCGCTTCGTTTTTCGTTCAGCGAGGTGAAACGATGACGGTCTGGGGATCGGCCGACATCGTCGTCGACGGGCGGAACCTGCCGAACGTCATGCTCGCGCTCCAGCCCGGCATCTCGGTGTCTGGGCAGATCACCTTTTCGGGCGGCACGCCACCCCCGACCGATCTCACCCGGGTACGCGTGACGATGGCGCCGGTAGACCCCTCGCCGCTCGGCGGGTCGGTCAGCGCGCGCGCCGACGCGTCGGGCCGGTTCACGATCCCGAGCGTCGTGCCGGGACGGTACCGCCTGAACGCCAGCGGCGCCGGCCCGTGGACGGTCGAATCCGCCGCCATCGGCGGCCAGGACGCCGCCGACTTCCCAGTCGAGATCAAGGGCGATCAGAACATCAGCGGAGCCGTGATCACCTTCACCGATCGGCACACGGAACTGACAGGGATCGTCCTGGGCGAGAAGAATCAGCCCGCCCCCGAGTACACGCTGGTAATGTTCCCCGCCGATTCCCGGTACTGGTTGCCCAACTCGCGACGCATCCAGAACACGCGCCCCGATACGGAGGGGCGCTACACGTTCCGCAATCTGCCTCCGGGCGACTACCGCCTCGCCCCCGTCTACGACCTGGAACCCGGCGACCTGTCGGATCCCTCATTCCTCCAGCAACTCGAGGCCACAGCGCTCCGCCTTTCGCTGCAGCCGGGAGAGAAGAAGGTCCAGGACATGAGAGTGGGAGGAATGTAGCGGGGTCCGGGGTCCGGGGTCCGGGATCCGGGGTCCAGGGTCCGGGGTCCGCAGTGCGCCGTGCGCGGTCCGGGGTGCGGTCCGGGGTTCGGGGGTCGGAGTACGTAGGGCGCCGAACCCGGAACCCACTGGAACCCTCTGGAACCCCCGAGAAACCTTTTGGAACCCCCTGGAACCCCAGGTTTTCAAACCTGCCCAATTCGGCGTCCGGCCGCTGAATCCTTGATCAACGTCTCGAGCCGCCGCTGACGCGTCTCTTCCTTCCTGGCGCTCATCACGTAATGGACGGCGAGCCGCCGGTATCCTGGAGGCTGGGACTCGAAGAAGGTCCACGCTTTCGGCCGGGCGCGGAACTGCTTCTCCAGCGCCGCATCCAGCTTCGGGTTCTGCCGTTCGAACGAGTACTTCTCCGTCTTCGCGGGATCGCGCCGCTCGAACGCGGCCAGACCTGCGGCGTGCATCCGGCCGGCGGCCGCGAGTCCCTCGACACGTTCGACATTGACGGCGCTCCAGTAGCTGCGCGGCGTGCGCGGGGTAAACCGCTGCACGTACGACTCCTCGTCGAGCCGTTTCCGGACGCCATCGATCCAACCGAAGCACAGTGCCTCGTCGAGGGCCTGGTGGTAGGTCATGGTCGATTTGCCTGAATCTTTTCGGTAGAAGCCGACCCAGAGTTCCGTCGCGGAAGCGTGGTTGTTCTCCAGCCAGCGGCGGAATTGGTGAGGAGTCTTGAAGAAGGTGGGAGACATCGGTGAAAAGACGGGCGTCGGGAAACTCCGAACTATGAACGCCGAACTCCGAACTACGAACGATCAGAGTTCGCAGTTCGGAGTTCATAGTTCGGAGTTTCCCCGGCTCACAACGGGCTGGTGCAGTGAGCGCAGCGCGAGGCCTTGAGCGGAATTGCCATCAGGCAGTGCGGGCACTCCTTCGTCGTCGCCGCCGCCGGCTCGGGGGCCCGCTTCATCTTGTTCACCTGGCGGACAAGGAGGAACACGGCAAAGGCGATGATCAGGAAATTGATGATGTCGGTGATCAACTGCCCGTAGGCGATCACCGGCACACCGTCCGCTTTTGCCTGCTCGAGCGAGGCCGGAACGCCGCCCGTCGAGTCGAGCACATAGAACATGTCGGTGAAATCGACCCCCGCCGTCAGGAGACCGATCGGCGGCATCAGGATGCCTTCGGCAAAGGTCGTGACGATCTTCCCGAATGCGGCGCCGATGACGACGGCGACGGCCAGGTCGATGACGTTCCCGCGGGCGATGAACGCGCGGAATTCATTCAGCATGCGGCGGATAGTAGCAGACGCCGGTCAGCTCCTGAACATGAAATACACCGCGCCGAGCAGGCAGAGGCCGGCCCAGAGGAAGTCCGTTTTGAACGGCTGCTTCATATAGAGGACCGCGAACGGCACGAACACCGCCAGCGTGATGACCTCCTGGATGATCTTCAACTGCCCCAGTTCCAGCGAACGGAACCCGATCCGGTTCGCCGGGACCTGCAGCATGTACTCGAAGAACGCAATCCCCCAGCTCACGACCACGGCAACGAGCCATGGCTTCGCCGACAGGTCGCGCAGGTGCGCGTACCAGGCGAAGGTCATGAAGATGTTCGAACAGATGAGCAGAAAAACCGTCAGTGGGATGGAGCGCATGTGAATGCTGAATGCCGAAGGAAGGTATGAATGCGGGGTGAATCGGTGGCGAGTGATTCTACCCAATTTCAGCATTCGTCATTCAGCATTCGTCATTCAGCATTGACCCGCCGTCAGGAGCACCGGCTCGCGGGATGTGATCACCAGCGTGTGTTCGTGGTGCGCCGTGGGACTGCCGTCGTTCGTCCGGATGGTCCAGCCGTCGGAGTCCTGATAGACCACCCCTTTGCCAGCCGCGATGAGCGGCTCGATCGTGATCACGAGCCCCTCTGTCAGGATGTCTTTCTGCTTCCGGTTGAAGTAGTTGGGGACGTTCGGGGGCTCGTGAATCGTCCGTCCGACACCGTGCCCCTCCAGCGCCTTGACCACGGTGAACCCGGCGCGCGTCACGGTCTCCTCCACCGCGCGGCCGATCACGTTGACGGGAACGCCCGCACGAGCAACCTCGAGGGCGGCGTCGAACGCCGCTTCAGCGCAGGCGGCCAGCCGTCTCTCCACGTCTCCGGCGCCGTCGAGCACGACGGTTTTGGCCGCATCCGCGACGTAGCCGTTCTTCTCGGCCGTGACATCCAGCTTCACGATGTCACCCCGCTCCAGCCGGCGCTCCCCCGGGATGCCATGGACGATCTCGTCGTTCACGCTGATCAGAACGGTCTTCGGGAAGCCGTAGGTCAGCGCCGGCGCCGACCGCGTGCCGTTGGCCTCGAACACCTCCCTCGCGATGTCATCCAGCGCGCCGGTCGTGATCCCCGGGACCGTGTGCTTCTCGAGCGCTTCGAGCGTCAGGTGGACAACGTGGCCGACGTCCCGCAGTCCGCGCCAGTCTGCTTCAGTAGTGATGGACATGGGGACACTATACGGGATGGGGGGCCGGGGACGGGGAATGGGGAATGGGGGATGGGGGATGGGGGATGGGGATAGGAGCACAGGCAGAAGCGCATCCCTATTCCCCGTTCCCTGTTCCCTGATCCCTGTTCCCTGTTCCCTACTTCTCCACCAGGATCTGGCCTCGCAGAAGCGAATCGAGCGTGGCGTTCAGTTCGCGGGCGTCGGCTGCGCCGAGCAGAAGCGCACCGGCATCGCGGACGCGCGTGAACCGGCGCTCCTCGATGTCGAACGCCACGAAGTAGATCGATGGACGCTCCGCCTCCGGACGACGATGAATCGCCGCCGTCACGTCGTGCGGCGCAAAGCCATCCGTGTTCTCGCCGTCGGTGACCACCAGCAGATGCCTTCGGACCAGGCCGGTTTCATCCAGCTCGCGCTTGGCGGTGATCATCGCGTTGCCGATCGGCGTTCCTCCCTGCGCGCGCATCCTTGCCAGCGCACGCTCGGCACGTTCGCGGTCAGGCCGCCCCATCGGAATCACGACCCGGCAGTCGGGCTGGTCGTTGCGTTCGCTGAACTCGTAGAGGCCGAGGAGGACCGGCTCGTCCGGGTGATCGTCGGCGTACCGGGCGAACTGCTCGACGAGATCGCGGGCGGCGCGCCTCGCGATCTCGATCTTCTCCTCCCGGCCGTTCTCGCCGCGGACCTCGTCCTCCATGCTTCCGGACACGTCAATGAGGATCGCGGCGGCGAGCCCCTCCTTCTGCGGGACTTCACGCGCGGGAATCAGCTGCTCGTCGATGCGGCGTTCCGTCCGGCTGCGGCCGTCGTCGCGTGCGCTGCGCTCGATCTCGCACCCGGCGATGGCGACCGCTGCGAACACGGCGAGCGCCGCCGCTCGACCGGTCGTCACGCCGCAACTCCCTCGAGCACGCCGTCCTTTTCGGCGATGCGTTTCGCCAGGGCCGCACCCGAATGGAGTGCGCCTTCCATGAATCCCATGAACGCGTAGCTCGAATACTCGCCGGCGAAGTGCAGACGGCCGATGCCGTCCCACAACGTCGGCCCCTGCGACGTCACCTGCCCCGGTGCGGGGAACGAGTACGACGCCTTGGACCACGCGTCACCCGGCCAGTCCATGAAACGAGCTCTTCCCGCGTACGCGGCGCGGATCCCCTTGTAGACCTTGCCAAGCTCGGTCAGATAGTTCTCGACGCGCTGCGCGCCCCAGTCGCGGCAGATCTCTGCCGACGGTCCGCCCGAGAACGCGACCAGCGCTTCGCCGGCCCCCTTCTGTCCATCGGTGCCGTGCCACGTCATGTTGGCCGGCCCGTCGCTGAGGAGGTCGGGCGCGAGTTCCGCTCTCCGCCAGAACGCGCCGTTCAACGGGATCAGGAACTTCACGTTGCTTCCCATCTGCGGCACCAATCCGGGTGGCAGTGCGGGATCGATCGCGATCCGGTTCCAGGTTGGCGGCGGCGCGGTGAGGATGACGTGATCCGCTTCGAGCGTCTTGCCGTTGACGAGCCCGACGCGAGCGCCGGCATCGGTCAGGTCGATCGAACGCACGGGCGTGCGCGTGAGCACCTTGCCGGCGCCGATCGCGGCCGCAAGCTTCATCGCCAGTTGCTGGTTGCCGCCGCGGCACCGATAGACCTCGGACTCCGTCCAGTAGCGTTCGAGGCCGCCTCCCTTCACCATTGCCAGGTTCGCGAGATAACTCTGCCAGTCGGTGACGACGCCGTTGTCGGCCGTCATCATCGTGTGCAGCGCCGTCTTGCAGAGCGGCGAGGCGTCGATGCCGTCGATCCACGAGGCGAGCGTGCGCCTGTCGAGAGCCTCGGCATTCGCCGCCGTCCACGGACGGTCGGCGTCGACCTTGCCGGCATCGGCGTAGATCCCGGCGAACGCCTTTTCCATCTCTTCCCACAGCGCTTCCGATTCGTCGGCGGTGAGACGCTTGCCGTTCAAGACGATTGGGAACTCGAGGTCCTCTTCGCTCACATCGAGGAACTCGAGCTTGAACTGCTTCGCGTAGCCGACCCAGGCCGGGTGGTTGGACCCGACCAGCTCGCCGCCCCCTTCGACGTTCTTCCCCTTGACGAGATCGGAGAAGCTGAGGACCCGTCCGCCGACGCGGTTCCGCGCTTCGACGACGGTGACGTCGTAGCCCGCGCGTGTCAGCTCGTACGCCGCCGCGAGTCCGCTGAACCCGGCGCCGATGACGACCACACGTCCGGCCTTGCCCTGCGGCAACGCGAACGCGATCTGATCGCTGATCAACAACGCGCCGGCCGCCGCGAGCGAGCGCTGAATCATCTCGCGCCGCGAGAGACCGTCCTTCTTTCCGTACCGCCGATGGAGTTGAGCGTATAGGTTCATATGCGTGTCCGACTCTCGCCTCTTGGCTTTTGGCTTTCGGCCCGTCTCTTTTGGGTTCCGGGATGTTGTTGCGACTTCCGCCCCAGGCCTCCGACTAGATCAGGCCCAAAGCCTGAAGTCGGAAGCCGGGAGCCGGACGCCTATTCGATCGTGAACCACTGGACTTCCACGCGTCGGTTCGCCGCCGAATCCGCACCGGCCGGCTCTTCCCAGCCGCGTCCCACGATGTCGAGGCGCTTGGGATCGACGCTGTAGCGCTCGATCAGCAGCCGGCGGATCTCCGACGCGCGATTCTTGCTCAACTCCATCGCCCGCAGCGCCTGCTGCCTGACATACGCCTCGCCGCCACTCTTGCGGAACTCGGGGACCATGGCGTCATCCACGTGCCCACGGAGGAGCATCGTCGAACCCGGACTCACCTGGAGCATCCGCTTGATCGCCTCGAGGTTCTCGACGTTCTCGCGGCTGTTCATGTCGAGCGCGTACGAGTTCGGCTGGAACAGGAAGCGGATGTCCTTGCTGAGGAGCGGATCCGTCTCGACCGAGCCCGTCGCGCTGGTGCGGATCGGAGCGATCGCGATCGTCTGGTCCTTGAACAGGCCGGCCTTCTCGGCCGCGTCAAGACCCTGCGTCCTCGAGAAGTAAGTCGCATCGGGCGGATTCTTGATCAGGTCGCTGCCGTAGGCCAGGACGGCTGACTGGTAGATCCCCTCGAAGCTCCCGGCCGCGTCGATCGCACCCGAGAAGAATGCGCGGTTCTCGGGAAGGTTCGATAGATGGACGTTCGCCAGTTCGGCCTTCGTGTCGTCGCGGGACCACTTGAACGCGCGTCCGATCACGTCGAGGTACTGATCCGGCCGGTCGCGGACCATCCGGTTGCCTTCGAGCAGCCCCTGCACGAGCCCCTCGACGACCCTGGGATTCTGCTCGGCGAATCCTTTGTGCAGGATCATCACGTCGGCAATGATCAGCAGGTTCCGGTTCGTGGTCAGCACATGCGCCTGCCCGCCGCTGTCGTCCACGACGTCCGACACCTTCGGTTCCCAGGTCACGCATCCGGCAAGCCGGTTCTTGCCCGACTTCAATTCGGACGCGAAGAGATCCCCCGCCGCAAACCCGTCTTCGGTGTAGATCAGATTCAGCCGATCGGGGTGTGGAGTAGCATCCAGGCTGCCGAGCGTGTGGATCGGCAGGCCGGCCTCCTGCGCGAGGTAGCGGATGAAGAAGTCCACCTCGGTGAATTGCGCGGCCGCGATCGTCTTCCCCTTGAGCTGATTGATCCGCTTGATGTCGCTGCGGACGACGACGCCGTCGGCGCCGCGCGAGAAGCCGATCTGCGCCGGGACCACCGCGTGGAGCTGCCGGCCGTACGCCGCGAGCACATCGACGGTCGTGACGGAGCCGGCGATCTTCCCTTCGTTCAGCTCCGACCAGCTCTCGTCTTCGCTGATCGTCAGCTTCACCTTGAACCCGTGGTTCTTGAAGAACACCGAGTTTTCGTTCGGCTCCATGCCGCCGTTGGCGGCGATCAGCCCGGCGTAGCCGGCGTACTCGCTGATCTCGATGGGGACGATGTTGTCCTTGTAGTTGAAGGAGGCCGGCGGTGACAGGCGCGGCACTTCGACCTGCACCTCGCTGACCGCAGGCGCCTCCCCTTCGGTTCCGCTCTCCGCGGCGTCGTCGCCGGTCATCGGCAGATTGCCGCCGCGCATCACCATGAACGCGCCGAGCGCGATCAGCCCGATGACGAGCAGGAACGAGATCGCCTTGCCGAGGATCGTGAAACGCGGACGGTCGTTCATTGCTGTGGTCCGATCTCCTTGGCCGCCGCCGGTGTCTGCGATTCAGCGGCGGGTGTGGCCTGAATGCCCTGGCTCGCGAGGAACTCCGCGAGCGCCACCTGCTCGAGCGCCTTGCGCTCGTTCTCCTTCTCTTCCACCGCCTCCATGTCGACCATGTCGCGCGCGACGCGCGCCTTGCCGGCCGATTCTTCGTAGCGTTTGGCGAGGATGTCTTCGACCGTCTTCATCGTGTCGCCGAGATCGCCGACCTTGAAGGCCACGTTCGAGAGCGCGGCGGCCGCTTCGGCCTGCGCCTCCTTGATCTTCACCTGCGAGATCTGCTTCTCGACGCGGCGCACCTTGTCTTCGAACTCGCGCTGGGCGAGCTTGGCCTGGCGCAGATTTGCGTCGTAGGCCTCCTCGGTTTCCTTCAATTCCTGCGTGTCCGTGGCGAGGTCGGCCTTCAGCTCCTGAAGCTCACGCGCGAGCGCGCCGGCCAGTTCCATGTTGCCCGCGCGGTGATTGGCGAGGATGCGCCGCTCGAGTTCCTGCGCGCGCGCGGCCTTCCCCTTCACCTGCGCCTTGAGCCGTTCGGCGACGCCGGCCATCCGCGCGAGCGCGAGGTTGTACTGCGTCATCTTGGTGCGGAACTCGGTCCGCGCCGCCTCCATGAGCGCCTCGGGGTTGGCTTCTTCGAGACCGCTGATGAACAGTCCGATGAAGCCGCGAAACAGCCGGCCGATGCGGGCAAACATTATGGGGTCCTCCTTAAACTCCAAACTCCAAACTCCAAACTTCAAACTCCAAACTCCAAACTGCCAACTCCAAACTCCAAACTCCAAAGTTCGATGGTCGGCGTTGGGAGTTTGGAGTTTGGAGTTGGCAGTTTGGAGCTATTTGGACTGCTGCGGGACGTATCCGGGCGGCAGGGCCGAGCCCTCACCGAAGAAGAAGTCCTCCATGTGCTTTCGTACGAGTTCCTGGGCCTCCTTCTGCCACGGCATCAGGCGGTACTCGTTGAGGATCATCTTCATCCGCTCTTCCCACATCTTCCAGGCTTCGGCGGAGATGTTCTCGTAGATCCGCTGACCCAGTTCACCGGGCCACGGCGGCGCCGCGAGGCCAGGCATCTCGCGCTGGAACTTCTGACAGAACACCATGCGGGGACCACTGTCGCTCATGCTCTTAAGTGTAAACCGGAGTGTAAGGAATTACTCCATGTGTGAAGGTGCAATGGACGTTTGTCTGCGCCTATCTCCGGAAACTACAACAACCTACGCGCCATCTCTACCGTGTCAAACCATTGACCCGTGGCACACCGTTTGAACAGCAGCCCAACGGTAGTCACGTCCCCAGGAGGCCGGACGAGCCATGACACATCCGGATCCCGAACGCCCCGAACCGCAAGACCCACCAGACGAGGCGCCGGAAACTCCGACGGACGAACCTCAACCCGTGCCCGTGCAGGATCCGCCGGCGGAACCTTCACAGCCACCATATGTGGTGACCGGCGGTCACGGACGCCAGCAGCAGAGCGAGTGCACACCATGAACGAGAACATGAAGGGCCGAGAGCCAGGCGAACGGAAGGAACGGCGGGGCTTCGCATCGATGTCCCCTGAGAAGCAGCGCGAGATTGCCAGCAAGGGCGGGCGCGCAGCGCACCAGAAAGGGACCGCGCACGAATGGACCTCAGAAGAGGCGCGTTCGGCCGGCCGCAAGGGAGGGCAGATCAGCCGCGGCGGCAGGGGCCGTCTCGTCGAGCCGGCCACCTCTCCGTCCGCGTCACCCGCCGATGCGTCGCCGGCCGATGAAGGGATGACCGGCGGCCAGCAGTAAACGTCCGTTTGGCGTGGAAGGACGGAGGCGTGTGCGTATGTTGAAACGGGTAGCGATGGCAGCGTTCGTGACGCTCGTGGGCGTCACGAGTGCGTCTGCCCAGACCGCCACCACCGGGGCGCAGCCGGCGGCCGCGGGTCAGCAACCGGCAACGGCCGGTGGAACCACCGAACAGCAGGCGGCCCCGGTGGCGGTCGAAACGCGACCGGGGACGACCACCTTCATGGGGGATACGGGACTGTGGTTCGTACCGACGGGCGAAGTGCTCCCGGCCCGCCGCTGGGCCGTCAGCGGATACCGCGTGAACTTCGACTACAACCAGGGGTTCACGGATGTCTCGAACTGGCCGATCACCATCAGCGCCGGTCTCGGCGATCGCGCGGAGGTGTTCGGCGCCTTCCAGGTGGTGCGCCGCATCGACCGTGACGTGCGCCCGATCTTCACCACGGATCCCAAGGCGGGCGGTCTGGTCAACGAATACCCGTTCATGAACAGCGGCTGGTCCGGCAGCCAGCTCGGTGACCTGTGGCTGGGGGGCAAGGTGAATCTCACCTCTCAGTGGCGCCAGCAGCCGGCGGCCTTCGCGGTTCGCGGTCTCCTCAAGATTCCGACCGCAGACGACGAGGACGAGGGGGTGGGCACCGGGAAGGTCGACTTCGCGCTCGATGCGATCGTCAGCAAGGAGATCAACGAGCGGGTCGAACTCTCCGGCTTCGGCGGGGTGATCTTCCGCGGCGACCCGGATGGCGCGTCGCTCAGCAACGGGTTCCGCTGGGGCTTCGGCGCCGGGTTTCCCACCCGCCGCAGTCTGCGCGTCACGGCCGAACTGCACGGCGAGGCGTATTTCGACGACACGCTGGAACTGTCGCGGGTCCTGACGGCAACCGATGGGACGACCGCGCCGCTGACGACGGACCTCGATTCGCCGGTCACGGCCTCGATCGGCCTGACGTGGCTCGGCCGCAACGGTCTTTTCGCCGGCGCCGGCTTGAACTATCGCATGAGCGTGGATAGCCGCAGCGACTTCGGCGCGTTCGGAGACGAAGGAGGCGATTCGCTCGGGTTCCAGTTCCGCATCGGGTATCACCCCGGAACCCGGGTCTACGTCGCCCCGCCGCCGCCGCCACCACCGCCAACGCCGGCGGCGCCGCCCGCGCACGACCTCACCGTCAAGGCGGACTGCGATCCCTGCACCGTCGACGTCGGCAAGATCTCGACGCTGACCGCCACGCCGCAGTCCTCGATCGGCTGCTCGGTGACCTACAACTGGTCCGCACCGACCGGGACGTTCGGCACGGCGACCGCGCGCACGACGCCGTGGACGGCGCCGATGCAGGAAGGCACGGTTCCCGTGACCGTCACCGTGACCTGTCCGCAGGACGGCAAGACCGCGACCGCGACCGTCAACCTGCAGGTCGTCCGGCCGGCGGTGAAGGAGATCGTCTTCGAGGACGTGCACTTCGACTTCGACCGCTACTCGCTGCGGCCGGAAGCGACGCGCGCGCTCGACGAAGCGGTCAAGGCGCTCCAGGCCGACACCGGGCTGCGCCTCGAGATCGAGGGGCACACCTGCAACATCGGCACGGCCGAGTACAACCTGGCGCTCGGCGAACGCCGCGCGATCGCGGTGCGCGACTACCTCACCTCACGCGGGATCGGCGCCGACCGCCTGCGGACCGTGAGCTACGGCGAGGAACGCCCGAAACACGACAACGCCCGCGAAGAGACCCGTCGTCTCAATCGCCGCGCCGCGCTCGTCGTGAGGGTGCAGAGATAAGGAACTGACGCGAGTCAACTCCCAACTTCCAACTGCCAACTCCCAAAATCCCAACTCCGAGGTTGGATCTTGGGAGCTTGGAAGTTGGCAGTTGGGCGTTGACACGGAGGACATCCATGCGTTTCGTCAACATCTACCTGGTGGGCTACTTTCTCCTCATCATCGGGGCCCTCGCGGCGCTCTGGTATGGAGGCGTGCTTCGGCAGATCTCGCCGATCTGGATTCTCATCGGGCTCGTGATTGCCGTCGGTCTCGGGGTCATGCTCGCGGTGTCCGCCGGCAAGCCGGAGATCACACGGGAATAGTGGTCTTTTGAGGGTGCGGGCGCGCTGCCCGCACGTGCGTTCCCCCCTCCCTGGCGGCGGTTCGCTGCGCCGCGCCGCTTCATCCACGGCACCCCTTTTGAGTACGATGCCGCTGCGTCATGCGCAGTAGAGCCCTGCCTGTCCTAGCGTTCTTGCTGACTCTCACCCTGGCGGCCGCCTGCAGGGAAGAAGGCGGCGTCAAGGTGTCGAGTCTGACGTTCACCGGCAACCAGGCGGTCTCGACCGACCAGCTGAAAACGATTCTCGCCACGCAGGCGAGTTCGAAGTTGCCGTGGGGGCAGGCACGTTACTTCAACCGCGAGCAGTTCGAGGCGGATCTGAAGCGGATCGTCGCCTTTTACACCGATCGCGGCTATCCCGACGCCGCCGTGACCTCGTTCGACGTGCAGTTGAGCGAGGACCAGTCGTCGGTCGACATCACGATCAACATCGAGGAACGGGAGCCGGTCCGCGTCGGGCGGATCGACTTTCAGGGATTCGATCCGCTCCCGGCGGACGCACTCGCGCGGCTCGCAGCGAATCTGCCGCTCCAGACCGGCCAGCCGCTCGACCGGTCGCTGCTGCAGGCCAGCCGCGAGGCGGCGCTCGAACAGCTGCGGGATCACGGTTACCCCTACGCGTCGGTCAGGATCTCCGAAGGGCCGGGCGACGCCGGGCCGGTCGTCACGTTCACGGCCGAGCCAGGCCCGATCGCGTATCACGGTGAGATCAACATCTCCGGCAACAGCTCCGTCAGCAACGATGTGGTCCGGCGCCAGCTCACGTTCAAGCCCGGCGATCTGTTCCGGTCGAGCGAGCTGCGCGAGAGTCAGCGGCGTCTCTACCGCCTCGACGTGTTCCAGTTCGCCAACATCGAGCCGATCCGGGACGAGACGTATGCCAGCGAGCAGGCGACGATCATCCCGACGCGGGTCACGCTCACCGAGGGCAAGCACCGCCGGGTGAACGTCGGCGTCGGCTACGGCAGCGAGGAGCGCGCCCGCGCGGAGATCGACTGGCGCCACGTGAACTTCTTCGGCGGCGCCCGCACGGCGGGCGTCCGGGCCCGGTACTCCGGGTTGGACGGCGGCGTCCGCCTCAACCTCCAGCAGCCCTACTTCTTCTCGCCGCAATACACCTTCAACGTCGGCGGCCAGGTCTGGCACACCTCCGAGCCCGCCTTCTCGCTGACGACCCGCGGCGGCCGCATGGGCGTGACGCGTCAGTTCGGCCGGACGCCGGGAACGATCCTGCGGAACACGCCGGTGATGTCCGTGTCGCTGGCCTACGCGAACGAATACGAGGAGTACGAGATCTCCGACGAGGCGCTGCTCGACCTCTCGTTCCGGGACGAGCTGATCGCGCTCGGCCTGGATCCACGCCGCGGCTTTGCCGAGGGGCAGCGATCCGCCCTGATTCTCGACGCGACGCGCAACATGACCGACAACCTGCTCGACGCGAAGCGAGGCTACCTGGCGTCGATCCACATGGAGAAGGCGGGCAACTTTCTCGGCGGGTCGTTCGATTATTACGAGCTGACGGGCGAGGGCCGCATCTACCAGAACGTCGGAAACGTCCTCGTGCTGGCCGGCCAGATCCGGGCCGGTTCCATCGACGCGCAGGGTGACCCGGAGGAACTCGTCCCGTTCTTCAAACGGTACTTCCTCGGAGGCGCGACCACGTTGCGCGGCTGGGGGCGATTCGAAGTCTCGCCGCTGAGCGGTTTCGGCCTGCCGATCGGCGGACACTCGTTCATGAATTTCTCCGTCGAAGCGCGGATCCCCGTGTGGTCCGATCTGAGCGGCGTCATCTTTCTCGACGGCGGCAACGTCTGGACGAACGCCTGGGACTTCAACCTGAACGACATGCGATACGACATCGGCCCGGGGCTTCGCTACAACACGCCCATCGGTCCGTTGCGCGTCGATCTGGGCTACCAGCTCAATCCGATCGAAGGGCTGCTCGTCAACGGCGAGCCGGAAAAGCGGCGGTTCCGGTTCCACTTCAGCATTGGGCAGGCCTTTTAACGCCTGAAAATTCGACAATTGGGAGTTGTGAATTTCCTCCAATCAGATGCGTTGGCTTCGTAGATCAATCCAGGTCGTCGCGCTCGTCGGAACGCTGATCGTTGGCGTGATCGCCGTGGCGCTGATCGTGTCGCAGACGCCCTGGTTCCGCGACTGGTTGCGGCGCTACATCGTTCGGGAAGCGAGGCCGTATCTGAACGGCGACCTGTCGATCGGCAGGCTGGGCGGGAACCTGTTCTTCGGCGTGCAGCTCGGCGACGTCGCGCTCGACATGGCCGGTGAGCGCGTGGTCGCGATCAAGGACCTCGAACTCGATTACAGCGTCTTCAGGATCATCTCCTCCGGGATCGTGCTCGACCGGATCGCGCTCAATCAGCCGTCGGTCGTCCTGCTGCGCGAGGACGGGAGCTGGAATCTCGCGAGCGTCGTGAAGAAGCAGGAGAAGGAAGCGGACCGCGAAGGGCCGGGACGGCCGATCACGCTGCGGTCGATCGAGGTGACCGACGGACAGGTGACCGTTCGCGACGAGGCGGCCGGCGCCGGCGGCTACCGGATCCCCGAGCAGATGGCCGACCTCGATATCCGCGCCGGTTTCGCATACGAACCGGTCCGTTTCACGATCGACCTCGAGCATGTGAGCTTCCGCGCGAGTTCGCCATCCCTGGCGCTCGGCGCGTTGTCGGGGACGATCGCCGTCCGCGACGACAACCTGTACGTCGAGAATCTCGACGTCAAGACGGCCGACAGCTCGATGCACGTCGACGGGGTCGTCGAACAGTATCTCCGGACGCCGCTCATCAAATTGACGACGACCGGAAACGTCTCGATGCCGGAGATCGGCCGGGTGGTTCCGGCCATCGCGGAGTACAACCTCCATCCGGCATTCGAGGTCCGCGCGGACGGTCCGGCGGAGCGCCTCGCGCTGGACCTCGACGTCCACACGGAAGCGGGGACTGTAGCCGGCCAGGTCACGGCCGACGTGCAGGGCCCGTCGATGGGCGTCGACGGGGAGGTGGACGTCCGGAACCTGAACCTCGCGCCCATCCTGAAGGATCCCGCGCAGCGCAGCGACATCACCGGACGCGCCAGGGTCGATCTCGAGATCGCGGGCACTCCGGAAGCCGCGCCGGTGCTGGAGCGGATGAGCGGTTCCTTCGCGTTCCGCGGACCGAGCGTGACCGCGGCTGGTTATACCGCCTCGAACGTCGACGTGAGCGGCCAGATCGCCGGACGCCGCATCGGGCTCAACGGGCGGGCCAATGCGTACGGCGGCTCCGCGACGGCGAAAGGTTTCATCGTGACGCCGTCGGAGGGAAGGCCCCTGGCCTTTGATCTCGCGGGCCGCGCCGAAAATCTCGACCTCCGCAACCTTCCCGCGTCCATCGGCGCTCCGCGCGTCGAGACGAGCCTGTCGATTGCGAGCTACACCGTGCGCGGCGCGGGCGGAGAGATCGAGGGGACCGCGGAACTGAATCAATCGACCATCGAGGGGGCCACCGTAGCGGATGGGACGCAAGCGCAGTTCCAGGTCCGGCCCGGCGCGATCAGCTACTCCGCGCAGGGACAGATCGCGGATCTCGACCTGGAGCGGTTCGGCCGTGCATTCGAGGTCGACGCGCTCGCGACCCCCGAATACGCGAGCCGCGTGAACGGCGAGTTCGACGTGACCGGATCCGTTCCCCGTCGTCCGGCCGGACGACGGGAGGGGGAGTCGACGCTTGCGGAGATGACGCTCGATGCGAGCGGACGGCTGAGGGACTCGGAGATCATGGGCGGCCAATTGCCCGGCCTCGCGTTCGAGTCGCACATCGCGAGTGGCGCGTTGAACGTCCGCGTGGACGGCGGCTTCGAGAACTTCGATCCGGCGAGGATCGCCTCGCAGCCCCGATTGGAAGGGAACGTGAGCGGCGCGGTGAACGCGACCGTATCGATTGCGGACCTGACGGCTCCGATCACCCCCGACGCGATCGAGGCGAACGGGCAGGTCACGCTCGTCAAGTCGAACATCGCGAAGCTGACCATCGACGGTGCCACGATCGATGCGGACTACGCGAACCAGCTCGCCAACGTCAGAACGTTCACGCTCCAGGGGCCCGACGTGAAGGCCGAGATGTCAGGCTCGATCGCGCTCGGCGACCAGGGATCGTCGAACCTGAAGTACCGCATCGAGGCGATCGACGTGCCCGAGCTGGCGCGCCTGGCCGGGCAGGAAGGGATCGGTGGAACCGCGACGATGGAAGGGACGGTAACGGGCAATCGCATGGCGCTCTCGACCAGCGGGACCCTGAACGGCAGCGATCTCTCTTACAACGAGAACAATGCCCTCGATCTCAACAGCACCTACACGGTTTCGATTCCGGATCTGGACTTCACGCGTGCGCGGGTCGAGGCGACGACCGAGGCGAATTTCGTCAGGGCCGGCGGTCTCGAGATCAACCAGTTGACCGCGACGACGACCTATGAGGGACAGACGATCGCGTTCAACACGCACGTGCAGGAGGAGGCTCGCTCGCTCGACGCGCGAGGCGAGGTGATCCTGCACCCGGACCACCAGGAGGTCCATCTTCCGGAACTCGCGGTCCGCACTCAGGGTATCGAATGGCGGACCAGGCCGGGCACCGAAGCGGCGATCCGCTACGGGCAGAACCGCATCGAGCTGGAGGACGTCCAGCTGGTGAGCGCCGACCAGTCGCTGACGGTGAAGGGCACGATTGCGCTCGACGGGGAGGCTCCCGTCGGCGCCCTGGACGTCACGGCGCAGAACGTCGACCTCCAGCAGCTCGAAACGCTGCTCCTGCAGGATCGCGGCCTCAGCGGCCGATTGAGCGCGAACGCCACGCTGACGGGGACGACCGCCGCCCCGGCGGTCGAAGGGCACGTCGAGATCGTCAACGGCGGCATGCAGGGCTACCGCTACGAGTCGTTGACGGCGGACATCGGCTACAAGGGAGAGCGGTTCACGGTGGATGCGGCGCTCACGCAGACGCCAGCCGAGCGATTTACCGTCACGGGGAGTGCGCCGTTGTCGCTCTTTCGCCGCAGCGAGCGCGAAGGGCACGTGCCGCCCGCCGGCGGGGACGAGGTCGACCTCCGGATCCAGTCGACGGCGATCGGGCTGGGATTCGTGCAGGGGTTCACCGACCAGATCGCGAACGTCACCGGGACGCTCGAAGCGGACGTCCGGATCATGGGCTCCGGCGACGATCCGCATCTCCAGGGGCACGTCGACATCCGCAACGGCAGCTTCGGCGTGCCGGCCGGCGGCGTCTCGTACACCGGTCTGAACACGCGCATCGACCTCACGCCCGACCGCGCCACCATCCAGAGCTTCAGCATCGTCGACGAAGAAGGGGCGACGCTCAACGTCGCCGGCAGCCTTGGGGTGCACGAGCGGTCGGTCGGCGCGGTGAACATCACCATCAACTCCGAGAACTTCGAACTCATCGACAACGAGTTGGGGGACGTCGGCGTCAGGACGGCGATCACGATCACGGGCGAGCTGCGTCGCCCGAAGGTCGAGGGCCGGATCGAGATCGAAACGGGGCGCATTGAAGTCGATCGCCTGCTCTCGTACTTCTACGACCCGTATGCGACCCGGTCACTCGACGTGGTCTCCGCCGAGAGGCAGGTGCAAGGGACGGGAAGCGCCGAAGAAGCGACGAGGCAGGCGTTACAGCGGGCCCAGAAGGGGGCGGCGCCGGCCGAGGCGACGCCCGGCGCTCAAGCCGCGCAGTCCGAGAGTCTCTTCGATGCCGTCGAACTGGACCTCACGCTGGTCATCCCGCAGAATCTCGTGCTTCGCGGCAGCGATATCCGTCCCGGCGGACCGACGCGGGCCGCCGTCGGCGACATCAACATCACGATCGGAGGAAACCTCGAGATCGACAAGAAGCCGGGTGACCAGGTGCGGCTGCTCGGGACGGTCGAGACGGTGCGCGGGACCTACGAGTTCCAGGGGCGGCGGTTCGACCTGGTCCGCGGCGGAGAACTGCGTTTCGTGGGGGAGACCGAGATCAATCCGTTCCTCGATATCACGGCGACGCGGATGATCCCGAACACCGGCGTCGAGGCGCGCATCCACATCACCGGTACTCTCAAAACACCGGAACTCGAACTCTCGAGCAATCCGCCGCTGGAGGAGAGCGACATCCTGGCGCTGATCGTGTTCAATCGCCCGATCAACGAACTCGGCACCGGCGAGCGGTCCTCGCTCGCGGCGACCGCCGGCGGCATTGCGACCGGCTTCATCGCGGCCCCGCTCGGCGAGTCGATCGGGCGCGCGCTCGACCTGGATCTTTTCGAGATCACCACCACGAACGACAGCGGCGACCTCGGCGCAGGCATCACGGTCGGCCAGCAGATCGGCGACCGCGCGTTCCTCCGGCTGCGGCAGCAGTTCGGCGAACAGAACACGACCGAGTTCCTGGTCGAATACCAGCTGGCCCGCTTCCTCCGGCTGCAGTTGAGCGCGGCCCCCGAAACCACCGGCACCGCCAACCGCATCAACCAGCGGCGCGTGGAAAAAGCGGGGCTCGATCTGATCTTCTTTTTTAGCTACTAACTCAGGGGCTTCGGCGCTGCGACTCTGTCCGGCTTCAGGCTGGCCGAAAGCCTAAAGCCATAAGCGGGAAGCCGGACACGCGCGCACCCCCCCGACCCCGCACCGCGGACCCCGGACCCCGGACCCCGCACCGCGGACCCCGGACCCCGGACCCCGGACCCCGCACCGCGCACCGCGGACCCCGGACCCCGGACCCCGCACCGCGCACCGCGGACCGCGGACCGCGCACCGCGGACC
>DASWVN010000295.1:0-8151 GCA_036401215.1 Vicinamibacterales bacterium
GGCGAATCCGTAGCCGCTCGACAGCAGAACGGCCGCCACGACCCAGAGCCCCCATCCCGCCGGCAGGTCACCGGCACGATAGAGGATCAGCATCGGCACGAACACGAAGGTCAGATAGTCGACGATATCGTCGAGCCTGGCCCCATCGAAGTTGGGCGTGCTGCCCGGGATTCCAGCTCGACGGGCGAACATCCCATCGGTTGCGTCCACGGCCACCGCCACGACGAGAAACAGGAACGCGTCGCGAAAGCGGTGCTCGAAGGCAGCGATCGTGGCCAGAAACGCCAGCACCGCACCTGACGCGGTATAGAAATGGACGAGCCACGCAAACGGTTGAGTTCGGGTTTTAGCGGTCATCCCTCTACCAACGTCTCCTGCGGCGATGTAAAATCTGAACACATTCCATCCCCAGCGGGGTGTCCTTTCTCAACAGTAGGTCTGCCGTTCACAGCTGCGTGTGGTCAGCGGAAGCTGTTCGCGCCGGGCATGCGTGTCGGGCAGCTTCGTAATTTGGATCGTTGCCTGTGGAACTACCACGTCTGCGTCGTCGCTTCATCCTCCTGACCCTGTTGGTCGTCACGCTCACCGGGATCCCGGCGCTCGTATACCTGACGCGGAGCGCACCGCCGCCCGCGTCGATCCCCTTCTCGGAGTTCATGCAACAGATCGAGGAGGGGCGCATCAGCCAGGTCACCTTCAACCAGCGTGACCTGGGGATCACGCTGACCGACGGGACGGTCGCGCGCACGGTGGCCCCGCCAGAGTTCCTGGCGTCGAACTCGGCGTTCGTGACCGACCTCGTGCGCCGCGATATCCGCGTCGAAGCCGCGCCGGCGCCGGATCCCAACGCGCTCAACTATCCCGCGATCGTGATCGGGCTCGCGTTCCTCGGGATGATCGGCTTCACGGTCTACCGCGTCACCGCCGGCCGGATCCCCTCGATGTCGGGCAAGACCCGCGTCGCGGTCCGCGGCGACACCATCATCACCTTCCAGGACGTCGCCGGCGTCGACGAAGCCAAGGATGAGGTCAAGGAGATCGTCGACTTCCTCCGCGAGCCGGAGCGGTTCTCGAATCTCGGCGGACGGATCCCGAAGGGCGTGCTGCTCGTCGGACCGCCGGGGACCGGCAAGACCCTGCTCGCGCGCTCGATCGCGGGCGAAGCCGGCGTGCCGTTCCTCTTTGCGAGCGGCTCCGACTTCGTCGAGATGTATGCAGGCGTCGGCGCCTCGCGCGTCCGCCGGCTGTTCAGGGAAGCGCGCCGCCACAAGTCGTGCATTGTCTTCATCGACGAACTGGATGCGGTCGGCCGGAGCCGCGGCGGCAATTCGCTCAGCCACGAGGAGCGCGAGCAGACGCTGAACCAGCTTCTCGTGGAGATGGACGGCTTCGAGGGGCACGGCGGGATCGTCGTCATTGCCGCGACGAACCGGCAGGACATCCTGGATTCCGCGCTGCTGCGGCCGGGCCGCTTCGATCGTCAGGTGACCGTCGGCAACCCTGACCTGAGGGGGCGCGAAGCGATCCTGCGCGTGCACTCGCGCAAGATCACGATGGAGCCGAACGTCGATCTGCGGTCGATCGCGCGCGGCACGCCGGGCTTCTCGGGAGCGGATCTCGCCAACCTGGTCAACGAAGCGGCGCTGCTCGCCGGCCGCGCCGGCCGTCCGGTCGTCACGGATGCCGATCTGCGGGCGGCCCGCGACAAGGTCCTGATGGGGGTCGAGCGCCGCTCGATCGTCCTGAGCGAACTGGATCGCGTCAATTGCGCGTATCACGAAGCCGGGCATGCGGTCGTCGCCGCGCTCCTCCCGCACGCCGATCCGCTGCACAAGGTGACGATCATCCCGCGCGGACGCGCGATGGGCGTGACGATGCAGCTGCCTGAGGCGGACCGGCATACGTATACGAAGGACTACCTCGAGACGCAGGTCGCCGTCCTGATGGGAGGGCGCGTCGCCGAGGAGATCTTCATGAACCACATGACGAGCGGCGCGTCGAACGACATCGAGCGCGCGACCGACATCGCGCAGCACATGGTCTGCGAGTTCGGCATGTCGCCGCTCGGCCCGCTCGCGTTCCGCAAGCCGGGCAGCGCGTTCGAAAGCGACACGCATCACACGGTGAGCGAAGCGACCGCGCAGCGCGTCGACGAAGAGATCCGCAACGTGGTGATGAACGCTTACGGCCACGCGACCGCGCTCATCGAGAAGAACCGCGACGCGGTCCGCATGCTGGCCGAAGCGCTGCTCGAGCAGGAGTCGCTCGAAGCCCACGAGATCCAGGACATCCTGCGCCGCGCCGGCGCACGGGCCTGATTCGCTCATCCGGGCGTGGGCGCCGCGCCGCTACAATAAGGCGCCCATGACTCCCGTCGTGCCCGGCGTCCCGGAAGTGATCGATCGCAGGTATCAGGTCGAGCAACGGCTCGGGCGCGGCGGAACGGGGGCGGTCTATCGTGCCCGCGACGTGCGGCTCGACCGGCTGGTGGCGGTGAAGGTCGTGCGCGCCGGCAAGCTCGGTGACGCCGTCGCCCGTCAGCGCTTCCGTCGCGAAGCCCAGCTCCTCTCCGGGCTCCAGCATCCGTCGATCGTCTCGATCTTCGACTACGGCACGCTGCCGGACGGCGGCGCCTACCTGGTCATGGAACTCGTCCGCGGCGAAGACCTGCGGACTGTCCTGCAGCGGGAAGGGCGGATCGGACTGCCACGGGCGTTGCGGATTCTCTCGTCGGTTTGCGAGGCGGTCGAAGCGGCACACCGCGATGGGGTCCTGCACGGCGACCTCAAGCCCGAGAACATCCTCCTGCCGGGTGATGGGGTGGAAGCGAAGGTGCTCGACTTCGGGCTCGCGAAGGTGGTCCCGGATCCCGCGCTCCTCAACGCCGGCGGGGTGATCTTCGGTACGCCCGCGTACATGGCTCCGGAGCGGCTGCGGGGGCTCGAGCCCGACGCGCGCTCCGACATCTTCAGCCTCGGTGCGGTCGCCTTCGAGATGCTGACGGGGGAGCTGCCGTTCGGTCGAGGTCCGCTCGCCGATATCGTGCTCGCCCAGGCGCGCGGCGTGCCGGGATTCCCGGCGGACGTACGCGTGCCGTCGGACCTCGAGGAGGCGGTACGCACCGCGCTCGATCCGGATCCGGACAGGCGGCCGCCTACGGCGAAGAGCTTCGAGTCACTGATGACCAATCACTAAATCGTGATTAGTGATCAGGGATCAGTGCTTCTGCGCTGCCAGGCGCTTGTCGATCTCGGCGATCGCCAGCTGTATCTGTTGTTTGCGGACGGGATGCGTGGCGGCTCCAGCCTGTGTCTGGAGGTTCGCGCGGGCGAGTTTCAGCGACTCCACCTCGCGCGCCTTTTCCGGGTCGACTGTCTGGGCGCGACGGCCACGTCTGCGCCGGCCGGCTTCCAGTTCCTCCATGCGCTCCTGAATGCGCGCATCCGCATCTACGAGTCCTTCTCCTGCATCACCCATGTCTTTTCATTCTGCACTGACTGCCGCCGTCTCCACAACGACAGAACGATAAAATCATTCAGTGGCGACCCGCTCGCGCGTGCTCGACCTGTTCCATGCCGCCGTCGCGGAGTGGTTCACCGCCTCGTTCGACGCGCCGACGCCTCCGCAGACGGAAGGCTGGCCCGCCATCGCGCGCGGCGAGTCCACCCTGATCCTCGCGCCCACCGGCAGCGGCAAGACCCTCACGGCCTTCCTCTGGTGCATCAATCGGCTCACCTTTGCACCCGCGCCAGAGCCGAAGAAGCGCTGCCGCGTCATCTACGTCTCTCCCCTGAAGGCCCTGGCCGTCGACGTCGAGCGTAATCTCCGGTCCCCCCTCGCCGGGATCGCCAATCGCGCCGCCGCACGGGGGGATACGTTCCACCCTCCGGCCATCGCGGTCAGAACGGGAGATACGCCGGCGGCAGAACGGGCGCGTTTCACCCGAGAGCCCGCCGACATTTTGATTACTACGCCGGAGTCCCTCTACCTGTTACTCACGTCGAACGCCCGTGAGGCGCTCCGCTCGGTCGACACCGTCATCGTCGACGAGATCCATGCCCTGGTGCCGACCAAGCGCGGCGCCCATCTCGCGCTGTCGCTGGAGCGGCTCGAACGGCTTCGGGAGGGGGACGCTCCTCTTCAGCGGATCGGCCTGTCGGCCACGCAGCGTCCGCTGGACGAAGTGGCGAGGTTCCTGGGAGGCGCCGACACGAGCCGGGAGCGCCCGCGCCGCGGCAGGACCACACCCAATCGACCGGTTCGAGCGAACGCCGCCGAGCCCTCCGAGCAGACCCTGCACGACGAGTTCGTGGAGTCTCGTGCCCGTCCGGCCGAGTACCGGCCGGTCACCATCATCGATACCTCCCAGAAGAAGAAGCTGGAACTGACGATCGAGGTCCCGGTCGAAGACATGGCGCGCCTCGGGCAGCCCGAGGAGATCCCGAGCGGACCGGCCGCGCAGGGACCCGCACGCCAGTCGATCTGGACGGCGATCCACCCGCGCCTGCTCGAGCTGATCCGCGCGCATCGCTCGACGCTGATCTTCGTCAACAGCCGCCGGATCGCCGAGCGGCTCGCGGCCGCACTCAACGAACTGGCCGGCGAGGTGCTGGTCCGGTCGCACCACGGATCCCTCGCCCGTCCTCAGCGGATCGAGGTCGAGGATCGCCTGAAGGCCGGGCAGCTCCGCGGGCTGGTCGCGACCTCGTCGCTCGAACTCGGGATCGACATGGGCGCGATCGACCTGGTCGTGCAGATCGAGGCCCCTCCGTCGGTCGCGAGCGGCATGCAGCGCATCGGCCGTGCCGGACACACGATCGGCGCCGCCAGCCGCGGGGTCATCGTGCCCAAGTTCCGCGGTGACCTGGTGGCCTGCGCCGCGGTCACCCGCGCGATGCACGAGGGGCGGATCGAAGCCAGCCGCTATCCACGCAACCCGCTCGACGTCCTGGCGCAGCAGATCGTCGCGATGGTGGCGATGGACGACTGGTCCGTCGACGATCTCTACGCGTCCATTCGATCGTCGGCGCCGTACGCCGAGCTGAAACGATCCGTCTTCGAAGGCGTGCTCGACATGCTCTCCGGCCGCTACCCTTCAGACGACTTCGCCGACCTGCGTCCGCGGATCACATGGGACCGCCTGAAGGGGACACTCACCGCACGCGAGGGAGCCAGGCGCGTCGCTGTCATCAACGGCGGCACGATCCCGGACCGCGGGTTGTACGGTGTCTTCCTCATCGGCGAACGGGGCCCCGGCGCGCGCGTCGGCGAACTCGACGAAGAGATGGTCTTCGAGAGCCGTGTCGGCGAGACCTTCCTGCTCGGCGCATCGTCCTGGCGCATCGAGCAGATCACGCACGACCGCGTGCTCGTCTCCCCCGCGCCGGGCGAACCGGGCAAGATGCCGTTCTGGAAGGCGGATGCGGCCGGCCGTCCGCTGGAACTCGGCCGCCACATCGGCGAGCTGGTGCGCACGCTGCGCGCACTTCCACCGTCGGCGGCAATCGACCGGCTGGTGAAACATCACGACCTCGATGCGCGGGCGGCCGAGAACCTGTTGCGGTATCTCGGCGACCAGGCTGCGGCCGCGGGCGTCGTTCCCGACGACCGGACGATCCTCATCGAACGGTGCCGCGACGAACTCGGCGACTGGCGGATCTGCGTCCTCACCCCCTTCGGCGGGCGCATCCATGCGCCGTGGGCGATGGCCGCGGTCGAACGCGCCCGCGCGCAGACCGGCCTCGACGTCGAAACGATGTGGACCGACGACGGGTTCGTCGTCCGGTTCCCGGAGACCGAGGACCCGCCCGACCCGGCGCTGATGATCCCGGCGTCCGAAGAGGTCGAAGCGCTCGTCGTCCGCCAGCTTGGGGGAACGGCGCTCTTTGCCGCGAAGTTTCGCGAAGCCGCGGGCCGTGCGCTGCTGCTGCCGAAGCGGCGGCCCGGAGGAAGGAGTCCGCTGTGGCAGCAGCGTAAGCGTGCGGCGGACCTGCTCGGCGTCGCCGCGCGGTACGGATCCTTTCCGATGCTCCTCGAGACCTACCGCGAGTGCCTGCGCGACGTGTTCGACATCCCGTCGCTCGTCGACACGCTGCGAAGGATCGAGACACGGCAGCTGAAGGTGGCGACGGTCGATTCGACGATCCCTTCGCCGTTTGCCTCGACGCTTCTTTTCACCTACGTCGCGAACTACCTCTACGACGGCGACGCGCCGCTGGCGGAGCGGCGCGCGCAGGCGCTGGCGATCGACCAGGCGCAGTTGCGCGAGCTGCTCGGCGACGCGGAACTCCGGGAACTGCTCGACGCGGACGCCCTCGCGGACGTCGAGGCGCAGGCGCAGCAGCTCGATCCGAACTATCGCGCGAAGTCGATCGATGGGGTCCACGACCTGCTCCTGCGGCTGGGCGATCTGACGATGGACGAGATCGCGGCGCGGTCGCGAGTGAACGCCGAAGACGCCGTCAGCGAGTTGATCCCGTCGCGTCGCGCCATCACGGTGAACATCGCTGGCGAGTCGCGCGTGCTTCCGGTCGAGTACGCGGGACGGTATCGCGATGCGCTCGGCGTCCCGCTGCCGCCGGGCCTCCCGGAATCCCTGCTCGATCCGGCGCCGAATGCGCCGGTGGATCTTGCTCGCCGCTACGCCCGCACGCACGGTCCGTTCACGACCGAGGAGTTTGCGGATCGCTACGGGCTCGGACGGGCGGCGGCGCAGGCGACGCTGAAGGCGCTCTCGTCCGCAGGACGTCTGCTCGAGGGGGAATTCCGTCCGGGAGGCTCCGGGCGCGAGTGGTGCGATCCCGAGATCCTGCAATCGGTACGGCGTCGCTCGCTCGCGAAGCTGCGGCGCCAGGTCGAACCGGTGGAGCCGGAGGTGTTCGTCCGCCTGTTGACGTCCTGGCAGGGAGTGACGCGACGCCGCGGCGGACTCGACGCGCTGCTCGACGCAATCGAGCATCTGCAGGGGGCGCCGCTTCCCGCGTCCGTGTTCGAATCGGAGATCCTGTCGGCCCGCGTGGACGGCTACAGGTCCGCGGATCTCGACGCGTTGTGCGCCGCGGGTGAAGTCGTCTGGTGCGGAATCGAACCGGTCGGCGAACGCGACGGCCGCCTGGCGCTCTATCTGACCGACCATCTTTCGCGGCTGCGGATGGTACCCAAGGCTCCCGAACTGAGTGCGCGCGAGCGGGCGATCGTCGAGCACCTCGAACAGGAAGGGGCGTCGTTCTTTGCCGCGATCCACGAGGCGTCAGGAGGTGGATATCCGGCCGAAACGGTCGATGCGCTGTGGGACCTCGTGTGGAAGGGGCTGTTGACCAACGACACGTTCCACGCGTTGCGCGCGTTCACGCGTCCTCCGGAGAAGCGCCAGCGCAAGCCGGCGCCGCGCAGCTTCCGGTCGCGTCGCGTTTCCCCGCCGTCCGCCGAAGGGCGCTGGACGCTGGTGGCGCAGCGGATCGGGAAGCCCGCCACGCCGACGGAATGGTCCGCCGCGGTTGCGCAGCAGCTGCTGTCGCGTTACGGCGTCCTCACGCGCGAAGTCGCCGGAGCGGAGGGGATCTACGGGGGCTTCAGCGCGGTCTATGACGTGCTGAAGGCGCTCGAGGACCAGGGACGCGTGCGGCGGGGCTACTTCGCGAGCGGTGTGGGCGCGACGCAGTTCGCCGTCCCGGCGGCGCTCGAGCTGATGCGATCACTTCGCGAGCCGCCGGACGAGCCGGAGGTCGTCGTCCTGTCGGCGACGGATCCCGCGAATCCGTTCGGAACGATGTTGAAATGGCCGCAGGTCGACGCGGATGGCGCGGGGCGCGGCGCGACGCGCACGGCCGGGGCGCAGGTGATCCTCGTCAACGGCGCGCTCGCCGCGTATCTCTCGCGCGGCGCGAGGCAGCTGCTGACGTTCCTGCCGGAGGACGAGCCGCAGCGGTCCGCGCTCGGCCGTCCGCTGGCGCGGCAGCTCGCGGCCATCGCGCGCGAGGCCGGGCTGCTGATCGCGGAGGTCAACGGCGTCCCGATCGGGGACCACCCGCTCGCATCGTTCCTGGAGGACGCCGGCTTCCGTCCGTCCGCGATGGGCCACCTGCTCGCCCGCCGGACCGCGGGGGCACAAACCCAGGGGTCAGACCTTGAATTTTGAATTTCGATTTTTTT
>DASWVN010000296.1:0-3790 GCA_036401215.1 Vicinamibacterales bacterium
GGCCGCACGATCGTGTTCTCGATGGAGAGCACCAGTGCGGCGCCCCGCATCTACGCCATCGATGCCGACGGCTCGAACCTGCGCGCCGTCACCGAAGGGGCCGGCGAAACCGATCCCAGCATCTCGGCGGACGGGCAGATGCTCGCGTATCTCGCGCGTCAGGGGGCCGAGGTATGGGCCCGCGGGCTCGAGGGTGGCGACGCCAGAATGCTCACGGATCGAAACTCCGGGATGAAAACGGGTATATCGCCAGATGGAGGGCTCGTGTTCTTCACCGAATGGGTCGGTGTCGAGCAGGAGATGCTCCACCTCAAGGTGGTGCCGGTTTCCGGCGGCGCGCCGGTGCTCGATATCCCGATCGACCGGGCGCTGGACCTGCGGTGGCATCCGCGCGGCGACACGATCACGTTCCGCCGCACCGACGCGGGCGTCACGAACGTCTACGGCATCAGCGTGGCCACCGGTGAAGAGCGGCAGATCTCCCGCTTCGAGCGCGGCACGTTCATCGGCTACGCCTGGGTCGACGACGACACGATCGTCGTGGCGCCGTCGCGGACGCGGTCCGATGCCGTGCTGATCAGCAACTGGCGGCGCGACCAGCGTTAGCGACGGTTCCGCATCCCGTTACGTCAACAGGATGACCACGCCGCCTTCCCGGCCGTTGACACAATCCCCTCGACAGCACCTATCCGGCAGCTCCCTTGGACGTTGGCCCTTGGGCGTTGGACCCTTGGGCGTTGGACCTTGGACGTTGGCCCTTTGGACCTTGGAAGTTGGGCCTTGGCCCTTGGACGTTGGCCCCTTGGACCTTGGAAGTTGGCCCTTGGAAGTTGGCCCTTGGACGTTGGACCTTGGAAGTTGGCCCTTGGACGTTGGGCCTTGCCCCGTCACCGCCTCACGAGTTCGACGCGCCTGTTCCGCGCACGCCCCGCCAGCGTCTCGTTCGATTCTTTCGGCTGCGCTGCGCCGTGCCCCGTCGTCGTCAACCGTCCGGGCTCGATCGCGTGGTTCTGGACGAGCGTCGCTTTCACGGCAGCGGCGCGCCGCTTCGACAGATCGAGATTGTAGGCATCGCTCCCGATGCTGTCGGTGTGCCCTTCGACGCTGAGCGACCAGCCGGGATTCTTCTTCAGTGACGCGGCGATCTCCGCGATCACCGCGGCAGACTCCGCCTTGATGCGATCGCTCCCGAAGTCGAAGTAGATGCCGTAGACCTCGGCGCGGCCCGTCTCTTCCAGCTTCTTCTCGATGTTTTCGATCGGCTGCTCGGCCGGCGAACCGGTGCCCGCGGGCGGGAATTCGATCTTGATCACGTCCAGCCGGTGTTCGCTCAGCTTCGGCATCTCGCGCCCGGACTTCTTCGCAAGCGCTTCGAGCTTCTCCTGCATGCCGTCGGGCCAGTGCCGGTACGCGTAGTACGAAAGCGTGAGCGGCTGCTCGGGCGCGTCGAGAAACCAGAACTCGACCTTGAAGTGATCGAAGACGCCTTCGGCCTTGATCGCCGCGAGTTCCACGCGGCTGCCATTCAGGAGGACGGGGTATGCGGCGGTGCCGGTTCGCCTGATCGTGCCCTCGATCGCATGCCTGTCGCTGCCCCCTTGAATCTGGAACGTGAAGGGCGTTTCCCCCTTTGCCGCGAGGTCGTTCAGCACCGCCTTGGACGGGCCGAGCGCCGTCCACCCCTCGTACGCGCGATCCTCGTTGCCGTTGAAGTAGTTGCGGTACTTGCGCGCGGTCGCGAGATCGTGCTTCAGCACGGTGCGCGCGCCGGTGATCGGTTTGCCGGCCCGCTCGGCCGAGAACTGGATGTGCAGGTTGTCGGCGCCAATCGCATCGAGGCGCTTGATGGACTCGTAGTCGCCGCGTCCGGGTTCATGGATGGCGGTGACGACCATGAGCCCCTCGCGCAGCGGAATCTCCGGTGAGTCTTGCGCGTGCGCCGGCGCCGCGAGCGCCGCCGCCACGAGCAGGAATGTGAACCCACGTGCAGTGATCACCATGTCGCTCCTGCGAAATGCTGTAGGGCCGTGTCGCTGGGGATGTTCGACCGGGAGGAAACAGTTTACACTTGCCTCGCCCCCTGCGAATTCATCGGAGGTGACGTGTCCAGAGGCAGTTCCATTCCTTGCAGGCTGGCCGTGTGCCTGAGCCTCGCGCTCGCTGTGTCCACCGCCGGCGCTGCGGCACAGGACGCCAGCGCCGCGGCACAGGCGCGCACCGTCAACGATCCGTCGGCCTACCGCATCGTGTTCGCGCCACACGACGAACTGGAGAACGGCAAGATCGCCATGGCGGAAGGCACCGCCGGTCCTGACGGCGTGCGGTTCGTCGCCGAACATCTCAGCATCCTGCAGCCAGTCGTGGTCACCGTTCTCGCGAAGGATCCGGACGATGACGTGCGCGTGGCACTGTCGAAGTACCGCTACGACGAAGCAGACCGGTCGGGGACGACGAAGGGCGAGGGCATCTACACGACGCGGCTGCGCACGCAGGGCGATCTGAAGATCGTGGTGTCGTCACAGGAGCGCAAGCCGTTCCAGCTCGTGGTCTGGGCTGGCGACGAAGTCGAGCGGCCCATGACGCCGGTCATCGTGGCGGACCCCGGGAGAGTCGCCGGCAGCGGCTGGGCGAGCGGCGGGACCGTCACCTGGGTCCTCGCCGGCGCGCTTGCCGCGGGACTGCTCGGCGCCATCGTGTTCAGGAGGAAGCGGTCATGACTTCACGACGAGTACTCGCGGCCATCATGCTTGCCGGCGCGGCGCTGCTCCTCGACGGAGTTCCCGCCCTGGCCCAGGCGCGCAGCGTCGGCAGCGCGGCGCTCTGGCGCGGCCGGGAGGCTGTGACCGAACGTGAGATGGAGCAGCGTCAGCAGCAGAACGAGATCGACGCCGGCCGCCGTGCCGGGATCGACAAGGGGATGGACTGGCTGTCGCTCGGCATCGACATCGCGAACGCGTCGCGCGACTTCGGCGAGTCCTTCTCGCCGCTCAATCCGGACGACCAGCGGTTCGATCCGGATTACAACCCGCCCGGTAACCCCGACGTGCCGATCTCGTGCGGTGAGGACGCGGCGTGCCAGTCGTGCTACGCGCGCGCCCAGCGGAACGTGAACTTCGTGCGCGTCCAGTTCGAGAAGCTGCGGGCGATCTACGATTCCACGACGCGGATGGCCGACACGGCGATCGCCTTCGGCGACAACGTCTCGGGCATCCACGGCGCGCTGGGACTCGCCTGGCAGGCCGAGCGCGTCGGGATCCAGAAGTCGGTGGACAGCCTGGGCAAGACCTATGACGGGAAGTACGCCGACCTGCTCGGGAGCCTGAAACGCTCGCTCGACGAGATCAGCGAGTGCGAGAGCAAGCACTTCAACACGCCTGACTGGTACAACCGGTTCGGGTTCATCTACTACGAGTTCATGGCGGCGCGCTACAGCCGGAAGTGAGCGCGGTCCGCGGTCTGCGGTCCGCGGTCTGCGGTCCGGGGTCCGCGGTCCGGGGTCCGCGGTCCGGGGGTGCGCGGTGCCTGTCCTGAGCGAGCGGAGCGAGTCGAAGGGCGCGGTCCCGGGGGTGCCGGGAGGCGCGATCGTTGAACCCGGAACCTGCTGGAACCCCTGGAACCTCGAGAACCCTGGAACCCCGAGAACCCTGGAACCCCGAGAACCCTGGAACCTCCGAGAACCTTGGAACCCCGGGAACCCGGGAACCCGGGAACCCGGGAACCCGGAACCTGCTGGAACCCCCTGGAACCCCCGAGAACCCCCTGGAACCCCCCTGGAACCCCGCGGCTCGCG
>DASWVN010000297.1:0-5412 GCA_036401215.1 Vicinamibacterales bacterium
GCCTGGTGGTCCAGGCCGCGGCGGTGGCCCGGGCCGCGGCGGTCAGCGCGGCGGGGGGCAGAGAGGCGGCTTCGGGCAGGTTCCCGGCGGACGAGGACGATAGCTTCACGGCTGGACATCTGACGGCTGCCCCGCCCGTTCCGCCGAGTAAGTTGTAGGGCATCCCTCTGGGGTGCCATCCGAATAGTCCGTAGGGCACCCCTTTACGGGGTGCCATCCGAATAAGTCCGTAGGGCACCCCTTTATGGGGTGCCATTCCCCGGTGCCCCGAAATGGGGCGCCCTACCGCAGCCTTCTCGAGAGCAGCACTCCGGCAATCAGCGCCAGCGCGACGAGGCCCAGCGCCAGTCCCCACGTTCCAAACAACATTTCCCGCAGGGCAAACAGCGTCGAGTACACGACAGTGATGCCGAGCGCCCAGTTGACGAACCCTGGCGCGAGCCGTTCGGCGGCGGCTCCGCCCGGTGCGCCCGCGCGGGCCCGGACGGCGGACCACCCCGGTCCCGCCGGACGCACTCTCCGATAGAACTCGACCAGCTTGTCTGCGGGTTCCGGCGGGGTCATATACGTGACCGCCAGCCACACCGCCGTCGTGATCCCCACCGTCGTCAACATCGTCTGAGCGAAGCCGAGCGGCGTTCCGGGGTCGAACGTTCCGCTCCACTGCAGGCCGATCGAGACGATCAGCGCCGAGGCCATGGCCGCGATCTCGGACCAGGCGTTGATCCGCCACCAGTACCACCGCAGGATGTAGACGAGACCGGTGCCGGCGCCCAACGTGAGCACCAGTTCCCATCCGCTCGTGATGCGGTTCATGAAATACGTCACGACGATCGAGAGGACCATCGTGACGAACGTCGCGAACCGTGAGGCGAACACGTAGTGCCGTTCGGTCGCCTCCGTGCGGATGAAACGGCGGTAGAAGTCGTTGACGATGTAGCTCGATCCCCAGTTCATCTGGGTGGAGATCGTGCTCATGTACGCGGCCGCGAACGAGGCGAGGAGGAGGCCGCGGAAACCTGCCGGAAGGAAGTCGTTCATCACCTGCACGTATCCGAACGCAGGATCGATCGCGCCGGTTTCGGGATTCGTGACGCCTTCCTGATAAAGGACGAGCGAGCAGAGCGCGACGATGATCCAGGGCCACGGGCGCAGGGCGTAGTGCGCGACGTTGAACCACAGCGTGGCGAGCACGCCGTCCCGCTCGGTTCTCGCGGAGAAGATCCGCTGGGCGACGTATCCTCCGCCGCCCGGTTCGGCGCCGGGATACCAGGACGCCCACCAGTTCACGCCCAGGTAGGTCACGAGCGTCACGGCCGGCAGCATCCACAGCGCCGATCCGTCGGGCCACATCGCCGTGGCCGCTGCGCCGAACGGCTCCGACGATCCGGCCGGCGTTGCGGCTGCGAGTCCTGACTGGAGCGCCTCCAGTCCTCCGACGGCGTCAACGGCAAACCACGCGAGCGCAATGGAGCCGAAGATTGCGATCACGACTGGATGGCATCGGTGACCACCACACCCCACAGGCCCGAGAGGACGGAGTAGAGGAACGTGATCCCGAGGCAGAAGCCGAGCGCCTCCCACTTCTCGAGGCCGAGGGTGCCGCTCAGGACCTTTGCCATCCCGAGGTTTACCCAACCCATGATGATCAGGTTGATCGCAAGACCGAGATAGACGGCACGGAACCCGCGCAGGAAGGCAGCCGGCGTGCCGGTGTAACGGATCTCGGCGAACTCCACGTCCGTCATGACTTCTGCGCGGCGCCACAACCGGGCGAAGAAGAACACCGTCAGCATCCCGCTGGGCAGCATCGACCACCACAGCCAGTTTCCGGCGACGCCGTTCCGCGCCACCATTTCGGTGACGGCGAGCGGCGTATCCGCCGCAAACGTCGTCGCCACCATCGACGTCCCCGCCAGCCACCAGGGCAGGTCGCGTCCGGCGACGAAGAACTCGTCGGTGCTCTCGCCGGCACGCCGGTAGTAATAAAGACCGATCGCGAGCGAGAGCAGGAAGTACGCCGCGACGATCGCCCAGTCGATGGTGGTCAGCTGCATGCGCTGGGGATTGTGGATTGAGACGCGTGAATTGACAAGCTGCCGCGATTCAGCGCCGCACGCTCGAGGTCGGTCACGGGCCGACGGCTTTGGCACGAAGAACACAAAGGACACGAAGGACACCAGGCAGGACACGAAGGCCTTGGGTGTTCCCGGGTGTGGCCACCGCTCATGCGTAACCCCGCCAGTGGTGTTTCAGCCAGGACGCCGAGCGTGGGAGAAAACATTTTGAAGCGTCGTGGTCTTCGTGCCAGAAGCCGTTGATCGTCGCAGTGAATGTCGCCTCTAACCAGCGAATTCCTCGGCGATGGCGTCATGAAAGCGCGGTCGGATGGCTTTCAGCAGATTGGGTTCGCGCGAGGGGTGCACGCGGTTGGTGAGGAGCACGATGTACAGGTCGCGTTCCCAGTCGATCCACAGCGATGTGCCGGTGAAGCCCGTGTGGCCAATGGATGATGGGGACAGGCGTGTGCCGCACGAGGACGTCGGGAGCATCGTGTCCCACGCGAGGACGCGGGAACTGCCGGGGACGCCGGTGCGCGTGATGAAGGTGCGCATCGTGTCGGGTTGCGCCAGGACGGCTGTGCCCTTGATCGTGTGGAGCGCCGCGCGCGCGAACGCACCAACCGCGGCGGCGGTGCCGAAGAGGCCGGCGTGCCCGGCGGCGCCGCCGAGCGCCCAGGCGTTCTCGTCGTGGACCTCGCCGACGAGGGTCCGGCCGCGCCAGGCGTCGTGTTCCGTTGGCGCGGTGCGGTTGCGCCACGGGCGAGGGGGATTGAACGTCAGCGGTTCGTCCGTGACGAAGCGCGCAATCCGCCGGAACTGCGGCCCGAGGAGCGCGTTGGGATCCGTGGCCCCCGCCCATCCGTCGGCGGTACGGGCGCGTGCATCCTCGAGGATGAACCCAAGCAGGATGAATCCGAGATCCGAGTAGATCGACTGCGTTCGCGGTGCGTACTCGAGTGGCGATCTGGAGATCTCCGCCTGGAACTCTGGGCGTCCGGTGAGATCGCGAAAGTACGGAAGATAGGCCGTGAGGCCGGAGCAGTGGGCGAGCAGGTCCCGAATCGTGACGTCGGCCCGATCCGCCCCGCGCCATTCAGGGATCCATGCCGACACGGTGTCTTCGAGGCGCAGGAGTCCGTCGTCGATCGCGCGCATCGCCAGCGTCGCCGTGCTGATGACTTTCGTGAGTGACGCCAGGTCGAAGATCGTATCCGTCGTCGCAGGATCCGATCCAGGCGCGTAGGTCAGCGTGCCGAACGCCTCGCGCCAGTGGACGACTTCGCGGGATCCGACCTCGACCGACGCGGCGGGAAACGCACGGGCCTCGATCCCTTCGCGCAGGATGCCGGCAGCGCGCCGAAACGCGCTCATCGTCGATCGAGCGCGGCCGACGTCAACAGCGCGACGCCCATCGTCACCGAGGACCCGATCAGCGCGTACCACGTCCACGCCGCGGCGCCGGTGCCCCAGACCCACGCGAGGACGATGACGCCGGCGACCATCCCCGTGAGCATTGCATTCGTCCCCACTCGCGTCGTGAGGACGCCGATGAGGAACGCGCCGAGCACCGGTCCGGCGGCGAGCGAGAGGACGGCGAGTCCGGCCGCGAGGATCGAGCCCGACATGAACTGCGCGCCGACCGCTACGACGAGCTGGGCGATCCCCCAGAAGATGGTGGCGTGGCGCGACACGCGCATGAGCGTCGGCTGGTCGGCATCGGGACGGACGTACTTCAGATAGAAGTCGTTCACCGTCGTCGCCGCCATCGAGTTGATGGACGGCGAGAGCGCGGCGGCGATGATCGCCGCGACGATGAAGCCCGAGATGCCGTGCGGCAGCGACGTGATGACGAAGAGCGGCAGGATCTCGTCGGTGCGTCCGAGTTCCCGCGGCAGCGGTGTGCTCTCGTAGTAGGTGTAGAGCATCACGCCGATGATGAGAAACAGCGTGAACTGCACGAAGACGATCACACCGCTGAGGATCAGGCCGGTGGACGCTTCCTTCGCCGAACGCGCCGAGAGCAGCCGCTGCACGAGGAACTGGTCGGTGCCGTGGGTCGACAGCGTGAGCGCGACGCCGCCGAGAATGCCCGCCCAGAACGTATAGACGCGCGTGGGATCGGTGGAGAAGTCGAACACCTGGAAATGATCGGCGCCGACACGCGTGACCTCCGCCCAGCCGCCGGGGATCAGGTCCAGGAGGCCGAAGAACACGAGCAGGGCGCCGCCGACGTAGATGAACATCTGCACGACGTCGGTCCAGATGACGGCCGACACGCCGCCGCGGACCGTGTAGACGATCATCGCGACCCCGAGGATGATCACGGTCCACGTCACCGGCACCTGAGTCACGACCGCGATTACGAGCGCGGTAGCGTAGAGGCGAAAGCCGTCAGCGAACGTGCGCGTCGCGAGAAAAATCACCGCCGCGGCGTTCTTCACCGGCGGTCCGAACCGCCGCTGCAGCAGCTCGTACGAGGTGTACAGCTCGCCGCGGAAGTACGACGGGATGAACAGCACGCTCACCAGCACGCGCCCGACGATGTAGCCCATCGGGAGCTGCAGGAAGGTCATGTTGTTGGCGTAGGCGTCGGCGGGAACGCCGATGAAGCTGAGCGTGCTGGTTTCCGTCGCGACGATCGTGAAGCAGATCGCCCACCAGGGAACGGAGCGATCCGTCAGGAAATAGTCACGCGTCGTCTTCTGGAATCGCGCGAACCACGATCCGAACGCGACGATCGCGAGCAGGTAGACGGCGATGACGGCATAGTCGAGCCAGTTGAGGACCATGCTAGCGGGCCGCTGAAGAATGCCGGCCCGAATGGACAATGGAACATGGGAGATGGGAAAGAGCAGGTGAATTGGGGTGTTTTTCCATCATCCATTTACCATTTCCCATGCAGGATGCGACTTCCCAGCATCCTGCCATGCCGCCTACCGCGTCCCGGCGTCGCTGGACCGGCGGGCCGCGAACACGGCGCGGCCGACGGTGGGGAGATAGTCCGGGGCGGTCTGGCGCGGGTTGATGAGGCTGTCGTACGAGAACAGGATGATGCCGTCGGCGCCGAGGCGGCGTGCCGTGTGGATGTTCTCGATCGTCTGCTCCGGCGACAGCCGATACGCGCCGATGCCGGCCCAGAGTGCGCGCGTGCCGGCGGCCAGGCGGGCGTCGGCGATCTGTTCGGCGAAGCGTCCCGGTTCCTGCGTGTAGGCCATGGGCGCGACGGCGTCGATGAGCCCCGCCTCGAGCCAGGCGGGCCAGTTCTGCAGCCGTCGCGACAGCGCTTCGGCGCGATCGGGAGCGACCGCGACGCTCACCACGAGCGACGGCCGCTCGGCTTTCACCGCGA
>DASWVN010000298.1:0-13950 GCA_036401215.1 Vicinamibacterales bacterium
GACCGATGATGCCGTCGGGCGTGAGCCGGTGCTGCTCCTGAAAGCGCCTGACGGCTGCAGCGAGCGCGTCGTCGTACTCCGCTCCCCCGTCCGCGGACGGCAACTCGCCCGACGCCGCGAGGCGAGCGCGCACGGCCTGCACGCGTGGATCGCTGGTGCCCGGCTTCAGCGCCGCGCCCGCCGGCACCGCGGGCCATCCCCCGCGAGCCACGTCCGCGCGCCGCGCGACAAGCTGCGCTTTCAGACCTCGATAGATGAAGTGCGAAGGCTTCAGCCCTTCGATGACCTGCGGGACCGACGAAGCGGACGCCACCTGCGCGACGAACGCCTCGAGCGGCGGAGTGTTCGCCCGGGGGTCCACATTCCAACGCCGGTCGAGCGTTGCCGGACGTACCTTCCCGAACCGGACGTCATCGATCAGCGCCGCCAGCGCGTCGGTCAGGAGGATCTCGACGTCCGCCCGCGCCGCAGGCGCCGGCGCGTTCGAGGTTAAGGCCTTTTCGAGCGCAGCGAGGTGGTAATCACGAGGGTTCAACCCGTCGTGCTCGATCTCGCGGATGGCGTCGACGATCGCACGTGCGCGCTGCCCTTCCCACGCGGGCTGGAAACTTCTCTCCTGGAAAAAGTGCGCCACCGCGTCGGGCCGCAACAACCGCACGTCGAGCACACGCGTCGCAGGCGCTTCGTGCAACTGCTCGATGCGGCTGCGAAGCGCTTCCGAAAGCGGCGGCGCCTGGAAGGATCCGGCGATCAGGAAGAAACACAGACTCGAGACGAGTGCGTACATGCGTGATGAGCGGCCCCAGCGGGCGGCGACGTCGAGACGAACGGATGCCGGAGGTTGATCTGGCGCAGGCGACAGATATGATAACCGGCATGGCGAGTACCTCAGAACGACGTATCGGACCGGATCGACGAAAAGCTCCACGCGGCGGGCGACGGCCTGGCGACCGCGAAGGCTTCACGCCGCTGGTGCTCGTCGTTGGCGACGGACGGGACCCGCAGCGCGAATCAGAGGCGATCCTCCGCGAGTGCCGTTTTGCCGTCGCTCCGGCGGTCGACGTGCCGGAAGCTCTCCGCGTCGTCGACGCCGTGCACCCGGATCTCATCGTCGCGCAGGCCCAGGACGCACCACGCCTCCGACAGTCCGGCCTCCCGGTCGTCGAGTACACGGGTGACGATCCGTCGGACGGGGACCTCATCGAACGGCTGCGGCGGGCGATTCGAGCCCGGCGGTAACGACGCTCAGGCGTCGTCGTTCAGCCCTTTGACGATCCTGGCAGTCATCGCGCGAGGGGCGAGGCGGACGATGAGGGTGCCCAGCCGATTGCGGACGCCGGGGATCACCAGCCGCTTCCCTTCGCGCCATCCGTCGTAGCCGGCCTTCGCGACGTCGGCGGCGCTCATGACCTCTCCCCGAAACAGGCGTGCCGTCGTCATGCCGGCGGCCCTGGCGAACTCGGTCTGCGTCGGCCCCGGGGCCAGGCAGGTGATTTTCAGCCCGGTTGCCGACAACTCTTCGGCCAGACCTTCGGTGAACGAGAGCACGTACGCCTTGGTCGCGTAGTACACCGTCATCAGCGGACCCGCCTGAAAGGCCGCCGTGGACGCGACGTTGAGAATGCCGCCCGCGTTCCGGGTGAGCATCCCCGGCAGGAACAGGTGCGTGAGCGCGGTGAGGCTCGTCACGTTCAGCTGAATCATGGAAAGCTGACGTTCGCGCGGGATGTGGTCGAACCTCCCTCGTGCGCCGGCGCCGGCGTTGTTCACGAGCACGTCCACCGTGATCCCTTCGGCGGTCAATCGCTCGTGCAGCCGCTCGGCCGCGAGGTGTTCTCCCAGGTCGGCGCTGAAGACATGCGTCGATCGGCCGAACGCCGCGGCTCGCTGCGCGACCTCCGCCAGCGCGGCTTCGTTGCGCGCGACGAGAACCAGGTCGTATCCATTCCGTGCGAACAAGAGCGCGAGTTCCCGTCCAATGCCGGTCGACGCGCCCGTGACGAGTGCAGTGCTCATGGATCTATTCTGACGGATCTGCTTTTGGCTATCATTGCGATCCATGAAGCGCTCACTCCTCTGGAACGCCGGCTGCGCAGCGTTCGCCGCGATCCTCGTCACCACCGCCATCGAATTTCCGTCCGCGCAGTCGGCGCCCGCGCCAGCCCGGCCCGTCTTCGCGGACGGCCAGGCGCAGATCGTTCCTGCCTTCGAGGACGAGACGCAGTGGATCCGCGAGACGCTGTGGGTCGAGACCGAGTTCGACTCCGACAAGGACGGCAGACGCGATCGGGTGTTCGTGGATGTCACCCGTCAGCGGCAGACCGAAAGCGAAGGGCTGAAGGTGCCGGTCATCTACGAGTCGTCGCCGTACTACGCCGGCACGTCAGGGGATCGCAAGTTCCTCTGGGACGTCAAGCAGGAGGTCGGCGCGCAACCGCCCCCGCGAACGTCGCAGCCGGCGATCGAGTTCCGCGCCGAGCGTGACCGCGTCTCGAACTCGCACGTGAACACCTGGGTTCCACGCGGGTTCGCGGTGGTCCACTCCGACGCGCCGGGAACCGGATTCTCGCAAGGGTGCGTAACGGTTGGCGACGATCCGGAGCAGCTGGCGCCGAAGGCGGTGATCGACTGGCTCAACGGACGCGCGAAGGGCTTTCGCACCATCGACGGTACTGAGGAGGTCGTCGCGTCATGGTCCACCGGCAAGGTCGGCATGACGGGCACGTCCTACAACGGTACGATCCCGCTGGCCGCCGCGGTCACCGGCGTCAGCGGCCTGGAAGCGATCATCCCGATCGCGCCGAATACGTCCTACTACCACTATTACCGTTCGAACGGCCTCGTGCGGCATCCGGGCGGATGGCTCGGCGAGGACATCGACTTCCTCTACGACTACGTCAACAGCGGCGATCCATCCCGCCGCGAGCACTGCAACAGTCTGTATCGCGACGGCGAGTTCGCCCGTGGACGCGATCGCGCCTCCGGTGATTACAACGACTTCTGGCGCTCACGGGATCTGCTGACGAAGGTGAACAACGTCCGCGCCGCGGTGCTCATGGCCCACGCCTTCAACGATTGGAACGTCGTCCCCGAGCACAGCGTCCGCATCTACGAGGCGTTGAAGGGACGCGTGCCGCTCCAGGCTTATTTCCACCAGGGTGGGCACGGTGGCGCGCCGCCGCTCGAGATGATGAACAAGTGGTTCACGAGGTATCTCTACGGCGTCGAGAACGGCGTCGAACGAGAGCCGAAGGCGTGGATCGTTCGCGAGGCCGCGCCAGCGCCGACGCCCGCGCCGCAACCGTCGGAAGGCGGCGGCAGACGCGGCCGCGGACGCGCTCCGACGCCGCCGCCGGTGTCCTACCCTGACTATCCGAATCCGGCGGCCCGGCCGGTGACGATGAGCCTGCGCGCGGGTGGAGCCGGGATAGGCGGGTTGTCGCTCGATGGCCAGCAGGGCCAGGGGCGCGAGACGCTCGTCGACAACGTCGAGTTCTCCGGCGCCGCGCTCGCCGCCGCATCCAGTTCGCCGCACCGCCTCCTCTACGCGACACCGGAACTGACCGCGCCCGTCCACATCTCGGGCACGCCGCGTATCACGATCCGGCTCGCATCGAGCAAGCCGGCGGCGAATCTTTCGGTATGGATGGTCGTCCTGCCATGGACGGAAGGTCCGATCGGCCCGGCCAACCTGATCACGCGGGGATGGGCGGATCCGCAGAACCACCGCTCGCTGCGCGACGGTGGCAATTACGACTCGATGGCACGCGGAGAGCCGCTCGAGCCAGGACGCTTCTACGACCTGACGTTCGACCTGCAGCCCGACGATCAGATCATCCCCGCCGGCAAGCGGATCGGTCTGATGATCTTCTCGAGCGATCGCGATTTCACGCTGTGGCCGTCACCCGGCACGGAGCTCACGATCGATCTGGATCGCACCTCACTGCGACTGCCGGTGGTCGGGGGCGCGATCCCGCACGGGCGACAGTCACAGCACTGAATTCGCAGGCACCGCGTGAATAGCTGCAAGTGTCCCAACACCTCACCGCCGAGGGCGCAGGGAACGCAGAGGCTCATTTCTTGGGATCGAGGTGTAAACAGCGTAAGGGCCAACCCCAACGCCGTTCACACCTCAGTATCAACAATGAAAACCTCTGCGTCCCCTGCGTTCTCTGCGGTGAGGTCTTTGGACGATTGCTGACACCAGCAACTAGCGACGAATTCCAGGAAGGGGCTGTCGTAGCAATACCGCCCCGCTATCGCTCGTTGACCAGCGCCTGGTAGACGAGATTCGGGAACAGCCGGCCGTAGTTCGTCCGGTCCGGCAGCATCTGGACCATGAACACCATCACGAGTCGTTCCTGCGGGTCGACGAGATACTGCGAGCCGTACGCACCGGCCCACCGGTAGGATCCGACCGAACTCATGCTGTGCGCGCCGTAGCGATCCACGGTCTGGAACCCGAGACCGAAGCCGAGCCCGTTCTGCGAATGCAGAGTGCCGACCTGGTTGGTGGTCATGAGCGCCACCGCGCGCGGCGACAGGATGCGGACGCCATCCAGCGTGCCGCCTCGCCGCGTCATCTCGAGGAACCGGGCGTAGTCCGCGGCCGTCGATACGAGCCCCGCTCCACCCGAAAAGTTCTTGTGCGGGCCGTCCACGTAGTGGCCCTGGCCGCGTGCGCCGTCTGGCGCCCTGACGATCGCACCGTCGGGACCCGCTGAGTAGACGGCCGCCAGGCGATCGCGCATGCCGGCGGGAAGGAAGAAGTGGGTGTCCTTCATGCCGAGCGGGCCGGTGATCCTTTCCGCGATGAAGCGGTCGAGCGTCATGCCGGATGCGCGCTCGACGACGCAGCCGAGGATGTCGGTGTTGTAGCCGTAGACGAACGCCTCCCCGGGCTGCGCCACGAAGGGCAGCGTGGCGAGCCGCTCCATCGTGTCGCAGATCTCTTCGTCCTTGTCGGCGGTGTACCAGCCGTAACCCGCGGCAGGTCCCAGCCCTTTCGCCTCGTATTGCGCTGCGACGAGCGGATCGGCGCCGTAGGAGATGCCGGCGGTGTGTGTGAGAAGGTCGCGGATGGTGATCGCCCGTTTGGCCAGGACCGTCTCGATACCGGTCGCACCCTTCATCGCCACGGTGGTCCGTTCAAAGCCCGGGATGAACGCGCTCACCGGCATGTTCAGCGTGAGCCGTCCTTCCTCCATCAGCATCAGGATCGCGACGCTGGTGATCGCTTTCGTTTGCGACGCGATCCTGAAGATCGTACCGGTCGTCATCTGGCGCCCCGCCTCTTTGTCGCTCCAGCCGAAGGCGCGTTCGTAGATCGGCTTCCCGTCTCGCAGCACCAGCGCGACCGCGCCGGCAATTCTGTTGGTATCGACGTGCTCCTGCAGGACGCGATCGAGCCGGGCGAGCCGGCTCGTGGAGACATTCAACGATGGAGCGATGACCGCCTGCTGCGCACTGATGACGGCGGTGGCCAGCAGGAGAAGGAGCGTCGCCGCGCGAAGTCGATGTCTCATCGGATTCCGGTCGCGATGTTACTGAGGATCTCGAAGGCCAATCCCTCGGAGTCCGTGTACTGCCGCCGCACGTCTTCGCTGTCCTGCGTAATCACCTGGACGAGCCGCTGCCGTTCTTCATCACTCATGGTTTTTCCCGCCTGGCTCATCCCAACGAGCGCCATCGCGTTCAACCGGACGAAGACCGTCCCGTCGGCGAAGCGGATCGTTCGCGAGAACGTCCTCGATCCGACGTCTCGGAAGCCGGCGTCGCGCAGCACCGCCTCGAGCGGTCCGGTTTCGCCGAAGCAGTGGCGGCGATCGACGACGGGGCCGAGGTGGTGCTCGGCGACCCTGCGCAACTCCCGCCCGAACGGAATCTCGTCATCCGGTCGCCAGGTGCTCACCGCGACGCGTCCGCCCGGCGCGAGCGCACGGTACATCTCGCGCACCGGCGCGCAGCGGTCGGCGAAGAACTGCAGGCCCTGCTGGCAGATGACGACATCGAACTGTTCCCCCTCGCGCAGGGGAAGCGCCGCGGCATCCCCCTCGCGCCAATCGATATCGGGCGCGACGCGACGCGCGACCTCGAGCATCGGTCCGCTGACGTCGACGCCGACGACCGTCCCGCTTTCACCGAGCCTGGCCCTGGCCTGCCGGGCGACGGTACCGGTGCCGCACGCGACGTCGAGAACGCGATCGCCCGGCCGAAGTCCGATCTCGTCCAGCGTCAGGTCGGCCCAGGGACGAAACAGAGGTCCGACGAGCAACTGCTCGTACATTTCCGGAAAGCTCGCCTGTGCAAAGGGGATCGACATTATGACCTCCCGGACCGCGTGGGGTCCTCATTCACGACGAGGTTCTGCTCTGACGAACGAGATGGCTGTGCCCCCACCGTCGAACGTGCTCGACCAGCGGGAGCAGCGAACGGCCGTACGGCGTGAGCGAGTAGACGACGGGATCGGCAGCGCGTTCCGCCGGGCGACGATGCACGATGCCGTCAGCCTGGAGTTCGCGAAGCTGCTGCGTCAGCACCTTCTGCGAAATGCTGCTCATCTTGCGGCGCAACCCGGAGAAATGCGCCGCATCTTCGGCAAGCCAGTAGATGATGATCAGCTTCCACTTGCCGCCGATCGCGGCGAGCGCGGCCGTGAGCGGACAGCCGGTCACGGGATTCGCGCGGGCCCGCGACGCGCGGTTACCTGCAGGTACCTTCTTGTCTGGCATCGCGGCCTTCGATAGAACAACGCGAGACACGCGGAATCAGAGGATCGATCGTATGAACACGCGCCTCCAACTCTGTGGACTCGCCTGCACCCTGAGCCTCGCTGCGGGAGACCCGATCGCGCCCGCGAGTGTACTCGCCTCGGGAGCGCACCTTCAAGCGACTCGTTCGGCGGAGGGCGGCCAGCACGGGTTCGACTTCGAAATCGGCACCTGGAAGACTCAACTGTCGCGTCTCACCAACCCGCTGAGCGGCTCCAGCACCTGGGTCGAATACAAAGGGACCTCCGTAGTCCGCAAAATCTGGGACGGGCGCGCGAACCTGGTCGAACTGAAGGTCAAGGGCCCCGTCGGCGAGATCGAAGGGCTCAGCCTGCGGCTCTACAATCCACAATCCCGCCAGTGGAGTCTGCATTACGCCAGCAGCCGCAACGGTACCCTCGTGCCTCCGGTGATCGGCGAGTTCCGGAACGGCCGAGGCGAGTTCTACGGGCAGGACACGCTGAACGGCCGCGCGATTCTCGTCCGCTTCGTGATCTCCGACATCACCCCGAAGTCCTGCCGCTTCGAGCAGGCGTTCTCAGACGACGGCGGCAAGACCTGGGAGGTGAACTGGATCGCGATCGACACACGGACCGACGGGTAACGTCATGATCATCGAAATGCGCACTTACAGGACGAAACCCGGCAAACGGGCGGAGTTTCTCGAAACGTTCACATCGCGATCCATCCCGGCCCACCGCGCGCTCGGCATGGCGATTTCCCGCCCGCTGCTCTCGGTCGAAGATCCCGACACGTTCTTCTTCATGCGCGGCTTCCCCGACCTCGCATCGCGGGAACCGATGAAGGCGCGGTTCTACGAATCGGACCTCTGGAAGCAGGAACTCGAGCACGTGCTCATGCCCCTCCTCGACCGCTACGACGTCGTCGTCGTCGAAGGCCCCGAGGCGCTGTTCGCGGAGTGACCGGCGCCTTCGAGTCCGCCCGGTAACACAATCGCCACACGCCCTCCCCATGCGGTGCCATTGGAGAGTACACGTTCAGAGTTCAGAGTTCAGAGTTCAGAGTTCAGAGTTCGGAGTTCGGAGTTCGGAGTTCGGAGTTTCCCCGCGCCCGCATGGTATCCTTCGCGCGTTCCGCATCTCTCCCGGAGTCTGACTCATGACAGCTTCCCGTATCCGTCTGACTGCTCTTCTGCCCGCGCTGATCCTCGTCTGCGGCTCGCTGATGATCCAGGCGCAATCGGCCGCGCCGAAGCCGATCGCGCTCGAGGACTACGCCGCGTTCAAGCGGATCACCGGCGCGGCGATCTCGAACGATGGCAAATGGATGCACTACACCGTCACGCCCAACGACGGCGATGCGACGCTCTACGTGAAGTCGCTCGACACCGAGACGGTGCACGAGATCCCGCGCGGCGCCAATCCCGCGTTCTCCGACGACGGACGGTGGATCGGCTACTTCATCGCGCCGCCCGCATCGGAAGCGCGCGGACGCGGACGCGGCGGCCGTGGTGCGCAAGGGCAGGGAGCCGAACCGCCCGCGGCACGCCCCTTCGAGATCATCGACCTGACGACCGGCACGAAATCCTCCTTCCCGTCGGTCGGCAACTTCGCGTTCTCACCGGACGGCGAGTGGCTGCTGATCCGTCCGCACACGGCAACTGCCGCCCCGGCGCAAGGCGGAGGGGCCGGCCGCGGCGGGCGCGGTGGCGGAAACGCCGCCAGCACCGGCACCAGCAACACCCCTGCGCAGGACCTCCTGATGCGCCGGCTCGCGACGGGCGAGCAGCGGTATCTCGCGAAAGTCGCCGCCTACGCGTTCGACGATGCGGGGAAGTTGATGGCGTATACGGTCCGCGGACAGGGTCGCCTGGGCAACGGTGTCTACCTCATGACGCTCGCGACCGGCGAAGCGCAGACGCTGAATGCCGCGGCAGCCGACTACGACGGGCTCGCGTGGAGCAGCGAAGGCACACACCTCGCCGTCCTTCGCGGAGACAAGCCCCGCGGCAAGGCGCAGCGCGCCAACGTCGTCCTCACCTGGCGCAACGCCGGAACGCCGCAGATACAGTCGGCGACGTTCGATCCCGCGAAGGCCGCGTCCTTTCCTGCCGACATGGTCGTCAGCGAGTTCACGGCTCCGCGCTGGAGCAGCGACGGCGATCGGGTTCTGATCGGCCTCAAGGAGCAGGAGGACGAGAAACCTGAATCGAACGATCCGCAGGCGAACGTCGACGTCTGGCACTGGCAAGACGACGATCCGCAGTCAGTGCAGATCGTGCAGCTGAACAACGCGCGGCGCGCGACGAAGGCGGCGGTCCTCGACGTCGGCTCCGGAGCGCTCCGTCAGATCGCCGACGAGAAGATCACCTCGATCACTCCGACCGACGACCTGAAGTGGGCGATCGGCCGCGACGAGACGCCGTACAGCGGTCAGATCGCGTGGGGCGGGAGGACGGCCGACGTCTATCGCGTGGACCTGACGACCGGCGAGCGGACGCTGATCGAGCGTGGCCTCGCGCGAATGATGGGACTGTCGCCGGATGGCAAATGGGCGTTGTATCTGAAGGGCGGACGCGTGCACTCGTTCGAGATGGCAACCGGAAAGAAGACCGTCATCGACGCTGGACGCAGCTTCGTCGATGCGGAAGACGATCACGATTACGAGAAGCCGGTGTACGGCATGGCCGGATTCACTACCGACGACCGGGTGCTGCTCTACGACCGGTACGACGTGTGGGCGCTGCCGCTCGCCGGCGGTCCGATCGTCAACCTGACGAAGGGTGAAGGAGCCAGGGCGTCGGTTCGGTATCGCGTGACGCGGCTCGATCGCCCCGGCGGCGGCGGACGTGGTGGCGGACGCGGAGGCGCAGCGTCGCAGGAGCCGATCGACCTGAGCAAGCCCGTGTTGCTGTCGGCCTTCGGCGAGTGGACCAAGAAGTCCGGCTACTCCGAACTCACGCCGGGCGGATCGCCAGCGCCTCTGATCTGGACCGACAAGAATATCGGCTCGCCGATCGCCGCGAAAGAGGCCGACCGCATCGTCTTCACCCAGCAGACGTTCAACGAGTACCCGAATTACTGGACCGCCGACAAGCGCTTCCAGGCGCCGAGGCAGGTGACCGATGCCTATCCGGACGTGTTCACACAGTTCGCGTGGGGCTCGAAGAAGCTGATCGACTACAAGAACTCGAAGGGTCAGCGCCTGCAGGCGACGCTGACGCTGCCAGCGGGATACGAACCGGGCAAGAAGTATCCGATGCTCGTGTACTTCTACGAGCTGATGTCGGATACGCATCACAACTTCTCGTTCCCGGTGTACGACGACCGCCCGCACATGTCGACGTATGCGAGCAATGGCTACCTGGTGCTCCAGCCCGACGTCCGCTACGAGATCGGCAAGCCCGGAACCTCCGCGCTCGATTGCGTCACCAGCGCTGTGAAGGAAGTGATCAAGCTTGGCTACGCCGATCCCGCGCGGATCGGCCTCCAGGGCCACAGCTGGGGCGGCTACCAGTCGTCATTCATCGTGACGCAGACCGACCTGTTCGCCGCGGTGGTCACCGGTGCGCCGCCAACGAATCTGGTCAGCTTCTACAACACGCTGTACCGCTCGAGCGGCAACATCCAGCAGGGGATCACGGAAGTCGGGCAGGTGCGCATGGGCCGCGACGTCACGCCGTGGTCGGCGCACGAACTGTATGAGAGTCAGTCACCGATCCACAACGCGCCGAAGATCACGACGCCGTTCATGATCCTGCACGGCACGGCCGATGGCTCCGTCGACTACGGCCAGGGTCTCGAGTTCTACGCGGCTGCGCGGCGGCTCGGGAAACCGGTGATCCTGCTCTCCTACCCCGACGAGGGGCACCATCTCGGACGACGGGAGAATCAGAAAGACTTCCAGATCCGCATGCGGCAGTTCTTCGATCACTACCTGAAGGGCGCGCCAGCGCCATTGTGGATGACCGAAGGGGTGCCACAGTTGCGCAAGGGGCTCGATCCGCTGATCATCGCACCGCCGACGACGAAGAAGACGATCAAATAGGGCCACAGAAGAAACACAGGGGAACACGGGCCGGGTGGAGGGCCACAGAAGAAACACCGGGGAAACACGGGGCCTGGAGGGCCACAGAGGAAACACCGGGGCGGCCCGGCTGGCCGCGCTGCGCGCGGTCGCGTGGGTAAGAGACCGCGGGTGCAAACGACGGTGGATTCGATGGTCGCTTGCACCCGTCTGCGCCTCTAGAAGCGGAAGCCCACTCCAACGCGCGCCTGGTGGACGTCGAAGCCGTCGTCTCCGAGCGCGAACACCGTGCTGATGGCGCTGCGGCTGAAGATGCGCTTGTAGCGGTAGCCGAGGTCGACCGCGAAGGGTCCCCGCTGCAGGATCACACCGGTTCCAGCGCCGACCAGCGGTTCGTTTCTCGCCAGGAACGCCAGGCCCGCGTCGGTGATCGCCCCCGCAAAACCATCGAGGCCGGTCGACGGCCGCAGGCGCGCCACGCCCCCGGTGACTTCGGCGTACGGCCGGATCGCCGAGCGCCGGGAGCCGATGATGCGGATCCCGCCTTCGCCGTACCACGCCGACATGCCCACGCCAAACGGCACCGCGTCGAGCGCCGCGGCGAGCAGCGACGCGGTCACGTCATCGAGCCGGCCGACCTCACCAACGATCTGCACGTTGTCACCGAGTGGCAGCGCGAGGTTGCCGCCGAAGGTGGGTGCCGTCGACGTCGTGCCGAACGTGGTGCCGCCAAAGCCGGTGAGCTGACCGCCCATCGTCTGCGCGTGCGCTGGAGCGGCCATCGCGATGAGAGCGAGAAGAAAAGCGAGTTTTCGCATGACGAATCCTGTCGCAGTGCTGGCAACAGGATTCGGGGCAATGAAGATGCCAGGGCGATGGAGAGAGAATCACGTGAAATTGCCGGCGATTCCGGCTCTGACGACTGTCACCTGGCCACTGATGAGGACAGCTCATCTATCTACTGGCTCATCGCCCGATCACAACCGAAGGAAGGGGAAACTCGCCCCGGAGACAACCCGGTCAGCTTTCGGAACCTGTCCCGGGACGAGTCGACAGGCCGTAATCCAACACCCCTGGGGCTTGCAACCTTTCGGCCCCCGGCGCGGCGTAAAGCCGCGCCCTACGTACCCCCGACATCCAACTCGCCCCGGGGCGAGTGACACCCTAGAGGGCGTCACCCGAGAGAAACGTGCCGCTCTCTGGCGCGCGGCCCCCAAGTCCAAGCCCCCGCACGTCGCACGCCGCACGTCGCACATCGCACGTCGCACGTCGCACGTCGCACGCCGCACATCGCACGTCGCACGTCGCACGCCGCACGTCGCACGTCGCACGTCGCACGCCGCACGTCGCACGCCGCACCGCACGTCGCACCGCACGTCGCACGTCGCACGTCGCACGTCGCACGTCGCACGTCGCTCGTCGCACGTCGCACGTGACACGCGCCCCCCTCACCGCACCTCGCTCGTCGTCGTCATACTCGGCTTGCCGTCCTCGATGAGCCAGTGCGTGAACCACTGGCGCAGCCGGTGCAGGCGATCCGTCAGCAGCCACGGCTCTCCCGTGCGCGACAGGTCGTGCGTCGAGCGCGGATAACGGATGAACTCCACCGGCACGTCGTGCTTCTTGAGCGCCATGAACCACTGCTCGGCGTCGGCCATCGGCGTGCGGTGATCCTCCTCCGACTGCACGATGAGCGTGGGCGTCTTCACCTTGTTCGCATACTTGATCGGCGAAAGGTCGATGTAGAGATCCCAGCGCTCCCACGGCGTTCCGCCGAACTCCCCTTCGGTCAGCCCCTGCGAGTCGGAGATGCCGTACCAGCTCACCCAGTTGCTGATCATGCGGTCGGTCTGCGCGGCCTTGAAGCGGTCGGTCTTCGTCGTGATCCACGCGGTCATGAAGCCGCCGTAGGAGCCCCCAGTGACACCGAGGCGCGTGGCGTCGACGTCGGGCCGCTGGATCGCCAGATCCACCGCCTTCATCAGGTCCTCGTAGTCCTCCATCCCCCAGCGCTCGCGCGTGCTGTAGGTGAAGTCGCCGCCGTAGCCGCTCGAGCCGCGCGGGTTGGTGTAGAGCACCCACATCCCCGCGGCCGCGAGATTGTGGAACTCGTCGAACCACCCTTCCGTGTACGCCGAGTGCGGCCCGCCGTGGATGTAGAGCACGAGCGGATACTTGCGTCCGGGCTCGTAGCCGTACGGCCGCAGCAGCCAGGCTTCGATCTCGAGGTCTCCGACGGACTTGAACGTGAAGCGTTCGCGCGTGGACCACGCGATCTCCTCGTTCAACGCCTTGTTGAAGTGCGTGAGCTGACGCTCCTGCCCCGTCGCGAGGTCGGCGATGAACAACTCCGTCGGGCGATCCACCGTCGTCGCCACGAACGCCGCTTTCGTCCGCGCCTTGTCGTAGCTGACGCCGGCAAGGCGGCGGGCGCCGCCAATGATCTCCTTCATCGCCCCGGTGGACGGCTGGACGCGGAAGACGGCATTGCGTCCGCCGAGCGTGGCCTGGAGCAGCAGGTCGCCGTTCGGCAGCCAGTCGAAGCTGCCCGGATCCCCGCGCAACTCGCCGGTCAGGCTGCGATGCGTGCGCGTCTCCACGTCGACGAGGCGCACCTCCGTCCGCGTGAACTGGCCGTAGTTGGTCCTGAGCGCGATCATCCGCGAGTCCGGCGACCACTCCAGATTGCTCTCGTTGCCCGGCACTTCGATCCGTACGGGATCGCCGCCGGCCGGCGAGATGAGGAACAGGTCCGACTGCAACTGCTCGCGGCTGGCGGTCAGGCGTTCGCCTGGCGCCAGCTTCTGGATGGACTCGCGGAGCGCCTGCACCTCCGCATCCGACCGCCGCTCGCGGTCGGCGACGAATGCGATCCACTTGCCGTCAGGGGATACCTGCACGGACCGATGCGAATACCCGGTGTTCGTGAGCGCCTGACGCCCGGCGCCGTCCTTGCGGTCGATGAAGATCTGCATCGGCGACGGGTCGCCGGACGGCTGATTGCCGCGGCCGGTGCTCGGCACGAATCCGCGGCCATTCGCCTTGTAGCGCGTATCGGTGATGTGCATGCCGTCGAACCGGCGCGGATCGAGGGGACCCGTGATGGCCGACGGCGGTTTGCGCGCCATCGGCGGGATCGCGCTGTCGCCCTGCGACGCCGCGCCGCGGCCGCCGCGCCCGCGGTTGCCGCCCC
>DASWVN010000299.1:0-1813 GCA_036401215.1 Vicinamibacterales bacterium
CTGACCACCGACATCGCGCCTGGGTACGATCACATCACGTCCGCCATCGGCGCCGCCCAGATCGGCTGGTACGGCACGGCGATGCTCTGTTACGTCACGCCGAAGGAACACCTCGGCCTGCCGGATCGCGACGACGTGAAGGCCGGCGTGATCGCGTACAAGATCGCGGCGCACGCCGCGGACCTCGCGAAAGGTCACCCGCGCGCGCAGGCGTGGGACGACGCGCTGTCGAAGGCCCGTTTCGAGTTCCGCTGGGAAGACCAGTTCAACCTGTCGCTCGACCCGGTGACGGCGCGGGCGTATCACGATGCGACGCTGCCGGCGGAGGGTGCGAAGGTCGCGCACTTCTGCTCGATGTGCGGACCGAAGTTCTGCTCGATGGAACTGACTCAGCAGGTGCGCCGGATGGCCGAGGAAGGGATGGAGGAGAAGTCCCGCGAGTTCCGCGAGAAGGGCGGCGCGATCTACCTCAGCCAGGAGTGAAGGGGCACCCGCGGCGTCGTGAGAACCGGTTCCCCGTGCGTTTCTTCTGTGGCATAGTTCCGGTGCGATCACGCTCTTGGAGGACGACATGAAGAAAGCTCTCATGCTGGCGGCGGCGCTCGCGTTCGTGTCGGTCGGCGCGCTTCAGGCACGGGCGGAGACCTGGAAAGGAACCATCACGGATTCGATGTGCGGCGTGAAGCACTCCGCCGACAAACACGGCGGCAAGGCCGCGGATCACCGCGCGTGTGTCGAGAAATGCATCAATGGCGGCGGCGAGTACGTTCTGGTGGCCGACGGCAAGGTGATGAAGATCGCGAACCAGTCGTTCGAAGGCCTGAAGGCGCATGCCGCCCATGAAGTCATGGTGACCGGTGAGATCGAGGACGGCGCGATCGTCGTTTCGAAGATCGAGATGCCGAAGGCCGACAAGAAGTAGCCCCCGCGCACGACGCGAAATCGAAGAGGCCAGCCAGAACGGCTGGCCTCTTGCTACGTACGAGCGCATGGTCGAGACGGACGATACCGCCGATGCGCGGGAATGGCTTCGACTGGCGAGGCAGGGCGACTTCGTCCGGGCCTGGGAGGCGAGCGACCGCATCCTGCAACGGCACGCGGCGAATCCCGACTTCACGAAGCCGCGTCACCTGCAATCCATTTGGACCGGTGAGCCGCTCGACGGCAAGCGCGTCCTGATCCGCTGCTATCACGGGCTCGGCGACACGATCCAGTTCATCCGCTACGCGCCGCGAGTGCGCGAGATCGCCCGCGAGGTCATCGTCTGGGCGCAGCCATCGCTGCTTCCGCTGTTCGCGTCCGTCCGCGGGATCGACCGGCTCCTCCCGCTTCACGATGGCGCTCCCGGCGTCGAGTACGACGTCGACGTCGAAGTCATGGAGCTGCCGTTCGTGTTCCGGACGACGATCGACACGATTCCGCGCGACATCCCATACCTCTCAGCGCCGGCCCGCGCGTTGCCGACGTCTGCCCGGCGCGGACTGAAGCCGCGCCCTACGAGACCTCGCGTCGGGCTCGCGTGGCGCTGCGGCGACTGGGAGCGGCACCGCTCGATCCCATTCGATCTGTTCAGGCCGCTGCTCGACCTCGATGGCGTCCACTGGTTCAGCCTCCAACAGGGACGCCGGCCGGATGAACAGCACCCGCATCTGATCGACGCCAGCGACGGCGGCATGTTCGATGCGGCGTGCACGGTCGCGGCCCTCGATCTGATGATCACGATCGACTCGATGCCCGCGCATCTCGCCGGCGCACTCGGCGTTCCGGTCTGGACGCTTCTGCTGAAGGACGCCGACTGGCGCTGGATGGAGGA
>DASWVN010000300.1:0-6506 GCA_036401215.1 Vicinamibacterales bacterium
CGCCGCACCCGGCGGCGAAGCCGCCGCCGCGCCGAAGCGGCGCCAGCCGCGAAGGCGGGCCGCACCCCTGACACGCATATTGCAGAGTCCCGCGTGTGCTCAAGAAGCCCATCCGGCGGGCGATCAAGATCCTCCTCGTCGCCGCCATCGTCGTCGCCGTCCTCCTGCTGCTCGCCCAGGACCAGCAGACGCTGACGATCCGCAGCGCGAGTTCCGCCGAGGACCCGGGCCACTCCTCCTATCTCGCCACGCTCGTCGGCGCGGACCTGTCCGCCGGCAACCACTACGTCGTCCACACGAACGGCGACCAGTTCTTCCCTGTGATGCTCGACGCGATCCGCAGGGCGAAACGGCGAATCAGCTTCGAGAGCTACATCTACACATCCGGGACGTCGATTGCCGACGAGTTCACGCGCGCGTTCGAGGAGGCCGCCGGCCGTGGAGTGATGGTGAACCTCGTCCTCGACGCGGTCGGTGCGCAGTCGCTGTCGGCGGCTGATCTGCAGCGGCTGCGGGACGCGGGATGCACGGTCGCGCTCTTCAACTCGCCAACCTGGTACTCGCTCGAAGAGGTCAACTACCGCACGCACCGCAAGATCCTCGTCGTGGACGGCGAGATCGGCTTCACCGGAGGGGCGGGCGTGGACGATCAGTGGAAGGGGAACGCGCGCAGCAAGGACGAATGGCGCGACACGCAGATCGAGGTGCGAGGCCCGATGGCCCGGCTGATGGAAGGCGCCTTCTACGAGAACTTCGTCGAGACCGCCGGTGTCGTCACGCCCGTGCTCGATGATCCGGCGCCCCCACGAGATGCCGAGGGCGCGTCGTTCCTGGTGCGCAGCTCACCGACCGGCGGCAGCAACGACCTGAAGCGCCTGTACCTCCTCGCCATCGCCTCGGCGAAACGATCGCTGGACATCACGACGCCGTACTTCGTCCCCGACGAATCCACGCTCTGGTCGCTGCACGACGCGGTCGGCCGCGGCGTCCGCGTCCGGATCCTCGTCGAGAGCGACATCACCGACGCCATGCCCGTGAAGTACGCCTCACGCCACTACTACGATCGTCTGCTCGCGGACGGGATCGAGATCTACGAGTACGAGCCGACGATGATGCACACGAAGGTGCTGGTCGTGGACGGCATCTGGAGCATGTTCGGCTCGGCCAACTTCGACAACCGCTCCCTGGAGCTGAACGACGAACTGAACGTCGCCGTCTCGAGCCGCGACCTCGCCTCGCGCCTGCTCGCGGACATGGAGCAGGACCTCAAGGTGTCCCGCCGCCTGGAACTCGCCGCCTGGCGGGATCGCTCTCTGCTGATGAAATCGCGCGAAGTCTTCTGGAGCTTCTTCGGCGAAGTCTTCTGACGCTGTCAGCTCCAAACTCCAAACTCCAAACTCCAAACTCCAAACTCCAAACTCCAAATTCCACATTCCACATTCCAAATTCCAAACTCCAAAGAGCAAGGATGTAGTGTCCGGCAACTGGCAATTGGCGAGCCGTGTGCAAGTACATGGAGAAGCACGATTGGCACGTTACGGACAAACCCTTCGATTTGCGCGAGAGACTGTTCCTCTTCGCCTGCTTGATCGTTCGTCTGGTGCAATATCTGCACACCCGTGGACCAATTGCTGTTGCGCTTTCGTACCAGATCGTCAAGTCAGGGACATCAGCAGGTGCGAACTACGAGGAGGCGGACAGCGGGTCCAGCGATCGTGACAAGCTGGCGAAGCGAAGGATCGTCCTGCGAGAGTTGAAGGAGACGCTGTTTCGCTTACGCGTCTTGAGGCACACGGGGATCCTGCGGCAGGAACACGATCCGGTCATTCAGGAAGCCTCCGAGCTGACAAAGATCGTAGCGGCCATAATCCGCAACTCCGAGAACTGACTCAGAACCCAGCGCATGGTGGGCGTTTGCCGTCAGGAGTTTGGAGTTTGCAGTTTGGAGTTTGGAGTTTTGAGTTTGGAGTTGACTAGAATCACTTGATGGTCCGCGTTCGATTCGCTCCCTCTCCGACCGGGTATCTCCACGTCGGCGGTGCCCGTACAGCGCTCTTCAACTGGCTCTACGCGCGGCGGTTTGGGGGGGCGTTCGTCCTGCGCATCGAGGATACCGACGCGGAACGTTCCTCGTGGGAGATGGTCTCCGGCATCGTGGACGGCCTGCGGTGGCTGGGGCTCGACTGGGACGAAGGGCCGGACGTCGGTGGTCCGCACGGACCGTACTTCCAGTCCGAGCGCCTCGACAAGTATCGAGCCGCGGCCGCGAAGCTGGTTGAAACGGGTGCGGCCTACTACTGCTATTGCAAGGCGGAGACGCTGCAGCAGAAGCGGCAGGCGGCGGAAGCGAGCGGCGGTGGATGGATCTACGACCGCACGTGCCTCTCGCTGAGCGCCGAAGAGATCGCGCGCCGGGAAGCCGACGGGACGCCCCGCGCCGTCCGCTTCAAGGTGCCGGAAGGGACGACCGCGTTCGACGATCTCGTCCACGGCCGCATCGAGTTTCCGAACGCCGCCATCGAAGACTTCGTCATCCTGCGATCGGACGCGCAGCCCACGTATCACCTGTCGGTCGTCGTCGACGACATCGACATGGCGATCACGCAGGTGGTGCGCGGCGACGATCACATCTCGAACACGCCGAAGCAGATCCTGCTGTATGACGCGCTGGGCAGCCCGACCCCGCAGTTCGCGCATGTGCCGCTGATCCTCGGGCCCGACAAGAAGCGCCTGAGCAAACGCCACGGCGCGACGTCGGTGATGGAGTACCAGCGCCTGGGCTATCTCCCCGAGGCGATGGTCAACTTTCTGGCGCTGCTTGGCTGGTCGCCGGGCGGCGATCAGGAACTGTTCACGCGGGACGAACTGATCGCGAGGTTCACGCTCGAGGGCATCAGCGGCGGCAACGCCGTCTTCAATCCCGAGAAGCTCGATTGGGTCAATCAGCAGCACATCGCGCGGCTGTCTACGGAGGAACTGGCCGCGCGCCTGCAGCCGTGGCTGGAAGCGGCCGGCGTGTGGAGCGCCGAGTTCGCCACGACGAAGCGTCAGTGGTTCCTGGCCGTCGTCGAACTGTTCAAGCCGCGGATCAAGCGGCTCGATCAATTCGTCCACGAAGCGATGCCGCTGCTCTCCGCAACGATCGAGTACGACGCCGCGGCGGCACGAAAACACCTGAAGCCCGAGATCGCCGAGCCGCTCGAGGCGTTGCGCGAGGCGTTCGCCCGGCTCGACTCCTTTACGGCAGAGCCGCTCGAGACAACCCTGCGGTCTCTCGCGGAATCTCGTGGGCTCAAACCGGCCTCGTTGATTCATGCGACCCGCGTGGCTGTCACTGGACGCGCGGTGAGCCCCGGACTTTTTGAAACGCTCGAGCTCGCCGGACGTGATGCCGTCCTTCAGCGGATGGAAACCGCTCTGACGAAAGTGTCGTCTTCGCAGTAGCACGTTGTAGTTTCTTCCCGTTGGGCTGAGGCCCGCCCGCCCCTCCTTTCCTGTCAGCGAGAGAAAGCGCTTTCACAAGCGCGGTAGTTCTGTCGGTCCGCACACGCTGGCGTACGGCTCAGTCGGCAGAAATCTGCCCACTTCAGGTAAACCATCGGCCATTTGACCTGCTGAGCTCCGTCGAGAGGTAAGTCTTGGAATCACAACGATTTCCAAGCAAGGTCGTGGCACTGCCGTTGCACTCGATGGGTTGTGGCTGAACAACTTCCGCACCAGGGCGGATGAGAGAACAGGACCGAGCGACGGGAGGAGGACCAACGTGGCCAAGGAAGACCGTGGATTCGCTTCGATGGATCGTGCGAAGCAGCGCGAGATCGCCAGCAAGGGCGGGAAGGCTGCGCACCAGAAAGGCACGGCCCATGAGTGGACGAGCGAAGAAGCGCGCGACGCCGGGCGCAAGGGCGGCATCGCCAGTCACAGGCGGCGGCGCGAAATGATACAGCAAGGCAGCGGCGAGGGCGCAGCGGCGACCCGGGAGAACAAGAACGACGAGGGCGGCGCTCAGAATCGCGAGAGTTCGTCGAACACGACGCGCGAAGAGAGCGACGCCGCCGGCAACGAGCGCGAAAGCTCGGAACGTTGACGGGCGGGGCGAGGTTCCCGGGTCGCGATCGGCACGACGCCGTTCAGCGAACCGCGGAACCTGCCGCCCCGTGCTTCACCCCTATCGCCTTCCCCTTATCCCTATTCCCCTGATCCCTGATCCCCGATCCCTGTTCCCTGATCCCCGATCCCCGATCCCTGTTCCCTGATCCCTGTTCCCTGACTATCATCAGGAGCAGTGACCACCGCTGATTACGCCACCGCGCGCCGCGCGCTCATGCGCCGCGACCCCGTGCTCGCGGCCATCATCAGGCAGCATGGCCCCTGCGGCCTCGGCGCCGTCCGCGACCGCTACGATCATTTCGCGATGCTCGTGAGAGCGATCGTGTTCCAGCAGCTCTCCACGAAGGCCGCGACGACGATCCATACGCGGCTGCTGGCGCACATGCCGGCGGGATCTCCGACGCCAGACGCACTCCTGACGCTCACCGACGAGCAGTTGCGTCTCGCCGGCATCAGCCGGCAGAAGGCGGTCTATCTTCGTGATCTCGGTGAGAAGGTTCGCGGCGGACACGTTCCGCTCGACGCCGTCGACACGCTGAGCGACGAGGACGTCATTGCCGCGCTCACGCAGGTCAAAGGGATCGGACGCTGGACCGCGGAGATGTTCCTCATCTTTCGCCTGGGCCGTCCCGACGTCCTGCCGCTCAACGATCTTGGCATCATCAACGCGATCCAGAAGGCGTACCGCCTGCGCAAGAAGCCGACGCCGGATCGCATGCGCAAGCTCGCCGAACCCTGGCGTCCCTACCGTTCGATCGCGTGCTGGTATCTCTGGCGCAGCCTCGAGCCGCCGCCGCCCAAGGTGCGAAAGGTCAAGGAGCGGCCCTCGGGCGGACCCGAGCCCTCGCCAGGTTGGAACTGATAGCCTCCGAATCGCTAGCGAGAGAGCGTGTAAGGGGGTCCGGGACGAAAGTCCCCCGGTTGTAAAAGGAGAAGCGAAATCGCGATGAAACTGTCCAAGTCCCTCGTCGTTCTCGTCGTCGCCATCGCACTCGGCCCGCTGCACGCGCAGCAGAAGCCGGCGGACAAATGGGACGTCACCGCCGATTACGGTCCAGCGACGAAGCTGTCGTTCACGACGGACGAAGGCACGTGGATGAACGTGGACGTCAGCCCGGACGGCAGGATGATCGTCTTCGACCTGCTCGGCGACATCTACACGATGCCGATCGACGGCAGCGGATCCGCGCCGGCGACGCGCATCGCGAGCGGCGCCGCGTTCGACATGCAGCCGCGGTTCAGTCCCGACGGCAGGCGGATCGCCTTCACCTCGGATCGCGACGGCCTCTGGAACATCTGGACGATGGACGTCGACGGGAGGAACCCGAAGCAGATCTCGCGCGATCGCCGGTGGTTCATCAATAGCCCCACCTGGTCACCGGATGGCGAGTACATCTACGCGCGCCGGCACTTCGTGGCCGAGCGCTCGCTCGGTGCCGGCGAGATCTGGATGTATCACTCGTCGGGACCGTCCGACGGGCTCCAGGTCACCGAGCGGACGGGATCGCAGAAGGACAACGGCGAGCCCGACATCTCCCCGGACGGCCGGTATCTCTACTACAGCAAGGACGTCACGCCCGGGCTCACCTTCGAATACAACAAGGACCCGAACGGCACCATCTACGCGATCATGCGCCGCGATCTGCTGACCGGACGCGAGCGCCGCGCGGTCAGCGTCCAGGGTGGATCGGTCACGCCGCAGGTGTCTCCCGACGGCAAGACGATCGCGTACATCCGCCGCGTTCGCACGCGCAGCTATCTCTACCTGCGCGATCTCGAGAGCGGACGCGATCGTGAACTGTTCGGCAACGTCGACAAGGACCTGCAGGAAGCCTGGGCGATCCACGGTCTCTATCCGCAGTACGCGTGGACGCCGGATGGCAACTCGATCGTGATCTGGGGAGAAGGGAAGATCTGGCGTGTGGACGTCGCCTCGGGCAAGGGGCAGCAGATCCCGTTCACCGCGCAGGTGGATCAGAGCATCCAGGAGGCGGTCCGCTTCAAGCAGAACGTGCACCCCGACCGGTTCCCGGTCAAGATGCTGCGCGACGTCCGCGTCTCGCCCGACGGGAGGATGGTGGTCTACAGCGCGCTCGGAAAGCTGTACGTCCGCACACTGCCGCAGGGTGAACCGAAGCGGCTCACCACCAGCAACGCGCTCGAGTTCTTCCCGTCCTTCTCACGCGATGGACAGTGGATCGTCTACACGACCTGGACGGACGCCGACAGGGGGCGGGTCCGCGTCATCAGACCGGACGGCACCGGCGGACGTGACGTGATCTCGAAGCCCGGTCACTACGTCGAGCCGTCGTTCTCGCGCGACGGGCAGAAGATCGTCTACCGTCACGCAGGCGCGGACCTCACGCGCGGTCCGCTCTACGGCGACGGCGCCGGCA
>DASWVN010000301.1:0-37744 GCA_036401215.1 Vicinamibacterales bacterium
ACGAGTGGCTGACGACCGGACAACGCGTGGACGCGCGGCGGGATCGCTGGATCGTGCAGTCGGTGGCGATCCATGGCGACTGCCGCGCGGTGGTGCTCGATGGCTGCGGACACGACAACCGCGGCATCACGCGAACGCTGCTGTCGCCGTTCGATCGTCTGCGCCTCGCTGCCGCCCCCACCACTCGCATTTCGGCGGTCAACCGGCGTGCATGGGCGCATGGCCTGGCGCGCGCGCTGCTCGAGATCCACCCGTTCGGCGGCCTGCCGTCGTTGGCGGCGGCCACCGTCGAGTTGCTGCCGTTCCAGCTCGAACCGGCGCTGGCGATGCTGCGCCACGGCCGAACGCGGATCCTCATCGCGGACGAAGTCGGGCTCGGCAAGACGATCCAGGCGGGGATCCTGCTCCGTGAGCTTGCCTGCCGCGACGGCGGATTCCGGGCCATCGTCGTCACGCCAGCAGGCGTTCGCGACCAGTGGCAACGTGAGCTTCGCGACAAGCTCCTGCTCGAACCCACCCTCGCCGACACCTCCTGGCTGGCGATCCGCACGCGTGAGTTGCCGGCGGACGTCAACCCGTGGGCCCTGCCCGGGATTTACGTCACATCGCTCGATCTGATCAAGCGTCCGGAAGTGCTGCGTGCGCTCGAAGACGTCACCTGGGACCTCGTCGTCGTTGACGAGGTGCACAACGCCGGTCCTGGCACGGCACGACTCGCGGCGGCCGATGCGATCGCCGCTCGATCACGGCGGATCGTGCTGCTGACCGCCACTCCTCCGGACGGAGATCCGTCCCACTTTTCGGCGATCGCGGATCTCGGATCGCTTCATGGCGCTCCGGCGATCGAGTTCCGGCGGACGCGCGCCGACACGACCGCCCGTTACCGCATGCGCAAAACGCTCCTGCTGCCGGTGCGGCTCTCGCCGGCGGAGGGGAGACTGCACCGGCTTCTCGAAGCGTACACATCCCTCGTCTGGACCGAGGCCGGCGCCCGCTCGGACACCCGGGCGCGGCTTGCGGCGGTGGTCCTCCGCAAGCGAGCGCTCTCGAGCGCTGCGTCGCTCGCGATCTCGGTCCGCCGCCGCCTGGCGCTGCTCACGTCGCCCGCCGCTCCGGGGGTCGAGCAACTGCTGCTGCCGTGGGATGAGGACCGGCTGGCCGATGAAGCGCCCGACGATGTGCTCGGCGCGCACGGGCTCGACGACGTGGCGCGCGAAAGAGCGTGCCTCGAAGGCATCGCCGCCGCGGCCGGCGAGGCGGCACGGGTCGAATCGAAGCTGGCGCTCCTTCTGAGGTTCGTCAGGCGGGTCAACGAGCCGATCGTGATCTTCACCGAGTACCGCGACACGCTGGCCCAGATCGCGTCCGCCCTGGGCGCTCACCGCCACCCGCTGGCGCTTCACGGTGACATGCTCCCTCGCGAGCGGACGGCCGTGCAGGCGGCGTTCAACCGCGACGGCGGCATTCTTCTCGCCACGGATGCCGCCTCGGAAGGTCTCAACCTTCATCACACGTGCCGGCTGGTCGTTCACTTCGAGCTGCCCTGGACACCGATGCGCCTCGAGCAGCGGACCGGACGCGTGGACAGGCTTGGCCAGACCAGGAGAGTTCACGAAGTGCTGCTCGTCGCGCAGGACACTGCGGAACGCCTGGTGTTCGCCCCACTGCTCCACCGCGTCCGCGCCGCAGCCGCGCGTCAGGGACGCTCGCTGCACGCGTTGGACGAGTCCACGGTGGCGGCTGCCCTGATGGACGGGATCGACGTCGTGCCGCGGCGGCTCGATCACGCATCGAACACGGAACAGCTCGATCTGGCAGACGAAGCGCGCGTGGAGACGGATCGGCTGCTCCTCCATCGCCGCCTGCGTAGTCGCCTTGGCGCCTCCCTTGCCAACCGTGCGCGAACTCCCGCGACACTCGCGGCCCGCAGCTGCGATCGGGTGTTCGTCACAGTCGCGGTGGAACTGGCCGGCCGCGCGGGGCACGTGCTTCACTCGGAACTGGTCCAGGTCGGCGTTGTGGTCCCGGTGCGCGTTGCCCGTCTGTCGTCGCGCGAGGTGAATCGATGGGCGGACGCGTTCGTCGTGCAATGGGCCGCGCCGATTCTGAAGCATGCGCGAGAACATGCCGCACCAGCGCTCGCGCGTGCGATCGCCGCTATCCGCACCGCCGCGGATGCCGCCGTCGCGCGGGAGCGTGCAATGGTTGCCGCGATTGCGTTGACCTCGCAGCATCTCGTGCAGGCGGGCCTGTTCGACCGGCGCGCGCTCAACGAATCGCGCAAGCGGCACACCACGACCGCTTTGCTCAGCGAAGACGCGGCCGCACGCCTGGAACTCGATCCTTCCCGTGAGATCGAAACCCGAACGCGCATCGTCGCCATTCGCGGCGTCCGCTATTCGAGCCGATGATCGCCGGACTTCGTGGATCGCTCCTGTCGCACGACGCGCTTGCCTGCGGCGCGCCGGCCCCTGATCCGGCCGACGAGCCTCATCAGCGCTCGCTTCTGCGCTGGAACGCCGAAGTGGCCCGCGACGGAGGCCCGGCCTGGACGGCGCGGACGGTCTTCGACCGGATCGCCGTTCCCTTCTCGAAAACGCTCGGCTTCGACGTGGTGCCGATGCGCGGCGACGCGAACACCTGCCGTGCGGTCGTGCAAGTCGATGGCGCGATCGTCGCTGTCGTGGCGGCGTTCGCCTGGGGACAGGACCCCGGGATGACGTGGCGCGAGAGCGTCCGCGCGGGGATCGGCACGGGCACGCGCTGGTGCTACTGCTTCTCGGGTCCGACGCTGCGGATCTACGACGCCCAACGCACGCACTCGCGTCGGTTTGCCGAGGTCGATCTCGCGATCCTCTGCTCGGATCCCGGCACTCTCCGGGTCCTGTGGCCGCTGCTCTCGAGCGCGGCGACGCTCGACGAGGCCGTCCGTCGCTCCGATCGCCATCGCGCGGCCGTACGGGAGTCGCTGCAACTCGGCGTGCACGATGCACTCATCCAGCTGACGCAGGCCTTCGCTACCGCCACACGCCGGCGCCACGGATCGCATCCGCCTCCGGGCCTGCTCGACGAATCGCTCGTGGTCATCTACCGGATCCTCTTCCTGCTCTTCGCCGAGGCGCGAGGCCTCGTGCCGGCGTGGCATCCCGTGTTCCGGGAGGGCTACACGATCGAGGCGCTGCGCGAACCCGTGGAACGTCTCGATCGTCCGCGTGGGGTGTGGGAGGCCCTTCAAGCCATCGCCCGCCTGGCGCACCGCGGATGCACCGCCGGCACGCTGCGCGTGCCTCCCTTCAATGGACGGCTGTTCTCCCCCGCTCACGCGCCGCTCGCCGATTCGGCGCCGCTCGACGACAGCGCCGTCGGTCGCGCGTTGCTCGCACTGACGACGCGCAGGACGCCCGCGGGACGGGAGCGCATCACCTACGGTGATCTCGGCGTGGAACAGCTCGGCGGCGTCTACGAGCGGGTGCTCGACTACGACCTGGGCGTTGACGAGCACGGACATCCGGCTCTCGTCCGCGGAGGCACGCGGAAGTCGACCGGCACGTTCTACACGCCGCGCCCGCTCACGGAGTATCTGGTTCGCAGGACGCTTGCGCCGCTCGTCACCGACGCGACGCCCGAACGGATCCTCTCGCTCCGGATCCTGGATCCTGCGATGGGGAGCGGAGCCTTCCTGGTCGCGGCGTGCCGGTACCTGGCCAGCGCCTACGAAGCGGCTCTCCTCCGGGCAGGAGGGCTCACGAGCGCGGATCTCTCGGATGCGGATCGCGCCGGCTTCAGAAGAATCATCGCGCAACGCTGTCTCTTCGGCGTCGATCTGAATCCGATGTCGGTGCAGCTCGCGCGCCTTTCGCTGTGGTTGACGACGCTCTGCGGCGATCGTCCGCTGACGTTCTTCGACCATCACCTGCGGGTCGGCAACAGCCTCGTCGGCGCCAGCCTTGCCGACGTGCGGCAACGCGAACCGGGCCGGCGCACCTCGCGGCGTCCGCTGCCACTGCTCGATGCGGATGGACTCGAGGCCGCCGTGGGCCATGCCGTCTCCTGCCGCGAACGCCTTCGCGATGATCTCGAGGACACGCTCGACCAGATCCGCGCCAAGGAGCGGACCTTCGCCGAACTGGTCGCGCCCGGCGCACCCCTCTCCCGGTGGAAGGCGGTCGCCGACCTCTGGTGCGCCGGGTGGTTCGAGGGCCGCACCCGCAAGGTGAGTCGCGCCGCGCTGAACGCGCTGCTCGACGACGTGTCGGGGCGGTACACGACCCTGGCGGAGCACGTCCGTGCCGATCTGCTCGCGCTCGGCGCTTCGAGCGCGCGTTCCTGCCGCTTCTTTCACTGGGAGCTGGAGTTCCCCGAAATCTTTCACGGCGCGAATGGCGACGCGCTTGCGGATCCAGGCTTCGATGCGATCCTCGGCAATCCGCCGTGGGAGATGCTGCGAGGGGATCTCGGCGACGGGGACGCACGCCGCCGGGCCGCGGACGCCGGGAGCGCGCTGACCCGCTTCTCGCGCGACAGCGGCATCTACCGGCTGCAGGGTGGCGGGCATGCCAACCTGTATCAACTGTTCCTGGAGCGCGCCCTGGGGCTCGTTCGACGCGGCGGGCGGATCGGATTCGTTCTGCCGTCCGGCTTTGCCACCGATCATGGCGGCGCCGCGCTCCGGCGTCACGTGCTGCGGTCGACGACCGTCGATACGTTCACGATGGTGGACAACAAGGAAGGATTGTTTCCGGTCCATCGTGCGTTGAAGTTCGTGTTGCTGACGCTGTGCAACGGCCCCCTGGATCGCCACGTCGAAGCGACCCGCACCCTGCCGCTCCGTTGCGGCTTGCGCGCCGCTACCGACTTCGACCGGCTTCCCGACATGGGTGGAGACCCCGCTGACGTGCCGGCCTCGCTATCGCTGATCGAGCAGCTCTCGGGAGACCAGCTCGCGATCCCCGAGCTTCGAACGGCCATGGATGCGCGCCTCGCAGCGCACCTCGGGTTCGGCTTCCCCGCCGCAGGCGCCCGCGAGGGGTGGGGGCTCGAGTTTGGACGTGAACTGAACGCCACCGACGACCGGACGCTCTTCAACCGCGACAGCACCGGCCTGCCGGTCATCGGCGGCAAGCACATTCAGCCGTTCACGGTGAACTTCGACGGCGTCGAGAGCCATATCGATGCGGATGCCGCAGCGCGGGTGCTGGGCCGCCGCCCCTTCGAGTCACCACGTCTCGCCTATCGTGACGTCGCGTCGTCCACCAACAAGCTGACGTTGATCGCCGCCGTCCTGCCGGCGGATGTGGTCACCACGCACACGCTGTTCTGCCTGAAGACGCCGCTCGACGAGGACGCTCAGCACTTTCTCGCCGGCATGTTCAACAGCTTCGCCGCCAACTATCTCGTGCGCCTCCGGGTGACCACGCACGTGACGGTCGCGATCGTGGAACGGATGCCGCTGCCGAAGCCGGAACGGACGTCGGCCGACTTCAGGACGATCGCGCGGTGCGCTCGTCTCCTGTCAGACCAGCCAGGCGACGTGCCGGCTTACGCCCGGCTGCAGGCAGCGGCAGCGCGGCTGTACGGGCTCGACCGGAACGGCCTGGCTCACATCCTCGAGACGTTCCCGCTGGTCGAGCCGAACATCCGCAGCGCGGCGCTCGCGGCGTTCGCGGGCGTATAGTGGCATCCGCCATGTTTCGCCGAGCCGTCCTCCTGATCGCTGCCGTCCTCGTCGTCACGATCGCGATCGTGATCGGCGTGGGCTACGCCCTGCCGCAGAACCACGTCGTGAGCCGCACGATCTCGGTGCCGGCCCCGCCGGACGAGGTGTTCGCGGCGATCTGGAACGTGGACCGCTACCCGAACTGGCGCAGTGACGTGCAGCGTGTCGAGGTGCTCGGCCTCGATCCCGTTCGATGGCGCGAGCTATCGGGCGGCGACACGATCACGTACGAGGTAGCCGAGCGCCGTCGGCCCGAGCTTCTCACGGTCCGGATCGCCGACCCCGATCTGCCGTTTGGCGGCACGTGGACCTACGAACTCGTGCCGGAAGGATCCGGGACCCGGCTCACGATCACCGAACGCGGTGAGGTCTACAATCCGTTCTTCCGTTTCATGTCGCGCTTCGTGTTCGGCCACACCGCGAGCATCGATCGCTTCGCCGCCGCGCTCACCGCGCATCTCAGTCCGCATCATTGATATAGTCATCTCACCCGTGCCCAACTACGGTTTCGCAATCGATCTGCGCAAGTGCATCGGATGCCACGCGTGCACCATCGCCTGCAAGGCCGAACACCAGATCCCCGTCGGCGCCCATCGCTGCTGGGTGAAGACGGTCGAGAAGGGGACCTTCCCGGATACTCGACGCTTCTTCTTTCCGGTGCTCTGCAACCAGTGTGAGGAGGCGCCGTGCGTCCGGATCTGCCCGACGCGTGCGCTCTTCAAACGCCGCGACGGCATCGTCGATCTGAACTCGGGCTCGTGCATCGGGTGCCGGGCGTGCATGGAGGCGTGCCCGTACGATCAGCTGTTCATCGACCCGAACACCCATACGGCCGAGAAGTGCAACTTCTGCGCGAACCGCGTGGAGAACAATCTTCTGCCGTCCTGCGTGAGCGTCTGCCCGACCGAGTGCCGGATCTTCGGGGACCTCGACGATCCGACGAGCGAGGTCGCCCAGATCGTGCAGCGCGAAGCCTACATGGTGCGGAAGCCCGAGAAGGGCACCGGGCCGAAGGTCTTCTATCTCGGAGCGGAAGAGAGCGTGATCCGGCCGGAGGCGGCCGTGCGGCCCTTCTATTACAAGGAAGGCCAGGTACACCTTCGTCCCGTCGGCGCGCCCGCACCCGAGGATGGCGAGCACGGCGACGCGCGCGTGGACTACGACATTCCGCACGCGAAGCCGTGGGGGATCGACATGGTCCTCTACCTCGTGTTCAAGGCGATCGCGACCGGGGCGATGCTCGTGGCCGCGCTGTTGTGGGTCCTGGGCGAGTCGGGCCCGCTCGTCACCTTCGCGGCGCCGGTGCTCTCGCTGGTGTTCATTACACTCACGGCTGTCGTTCTGATCATCGACCTCGAGCGGCCGGAGCGCTTCTACTACATCCTCACGCGGTCCAACTGGCGATCGTGGATGGTCTGGGGCGCCTACTTCCTGACCGGACATGGCGCCCTGAGCTTCGCGTGGCTCGTGGCGGGCTGGTTCGGCGCAACGGTGGCGCTCAACGCGCTGCTCGTGCCAGTCGTGATCGTCGGGATCCTGGCGACGTCGTATACGGGTTTCCTGTTCGCGCAGGGGCTCGGACGCGACCTGTGGCAGGGACCTTCGGCTGCGATCGACCTCGTCGCCCAGTCGATGGCCGCAGGCGCCGCGTCGCTGCTGATCGCCTCCCTGTTCCTGGGCAATGGCGCAGCCGCGGCGGTGCCCGCCCTCACCTGGACCCTGATCGGCGCCGTCATCGCCCATCTCGTCATCCTGCTGTTCGAGCACGTCCTCACGCCGAGCCCGACGCGACACCACGAACTCGCGACACGCACGATCGTGAAGGGGCACTACGCGAGGCTGTTCTGGGGAGCCGCCGTGATCGGCGGAGGCGTGCTTCCCGTGATCATGCTGCTGGCATTCGGCTCGTTCAGCCCGGCTGTCGTAACCCTCGCCGCGCTCCTGGCGCTCGCTGGAGGCGCGGCCTGGGAGTACATCTGGGTAGAGGCAGGACAGTCTGTACCCTTGTCGTAACGATCATCACTGTCACGCTGAACGCGCCGACGGCTTCCATGGGCACGAAGCACACTAAGAACACGACGACCACAAAGAAAAGAACACAAGACATTTTGTTTGTGTTCTCTCTTCGTGTTCCTTGTGTTCTTTGTGTCCCTGGTGTCGCCAGCCGTCGGCCGCGTGAGAGCGTTGCAGTGTGAGGCCCAGGAACCATGTCTGAATTTCGCAGTCACCCCGATCCCTCGCAGTGGGACGATTACACCGACTTCGAATCCACCAGCTGGCCGAAGAAGGATCGGCGGAAGTACTGGATCATCCCGAGCATCTGCTTCAACTGCGAGTCGGCGTGCGGGATCCTCGCCTACGTCGACAAGGAAACGCTCGACGTCCGCAAGATCGAGGGGAATCCCGTGCACCCCGGCAGCCGTGGACGGACCTGCGCCAAGGGGGTCGTGACCCCGAATCAGCTCGAGGACCCCGATCGAGTGCTCTATCCCCTGCGCCGCGCCGGTGAACGCGGCGAAGGACGATGGCAGCAGGTCTCGTGGGACGAGGCGCTGGAGGACATCGGCGGACGGATCCGGAACGCGATCCTCGAGAACCGCCGGCACGAGGTGATGTACCACGTCGGGCGTCCGGGCGAGGACGGCTACGCCAACCGCGTGCTCCAGGCCTGGGGCGTCGACGGACACAACAGCCACACGAACGTCTGCTCCTCGTCTGCCCGTTTGGGACACTTTCTCTGGTGCGGCGCGGACCGCCCGTCGCCGGATTACGCCAACGCGCAGACGATCCTGCTGCTGTCATCGCATCTCGAGACGGGCCACTACTTCAACCCGCACGCGCAGCGGATCATCGAGTCGAAAGCCAAAGGCGGCACGCTGATCTGCATCGATCCGCGGCTCTCCAATTCGTCAGCCAAGGCCGACATGTGGCTGCCGGCGTACTCGGGCACCGAGGGGGCGTTGCTGCTGGCGATTGCACGCATCCTCCTCGAAGAGGACCTGTTCAACCGCGAGTTCGTGCGCAAGTGGGTCAACTGGCGCGAGTACCTCGCGGCAGAGCGCCCGGACCTCCCGCAGACGTTCGAAGCCTTTGTCACTGCGCTGAAGGAGCTGTACGCCGAGTTCACGCCGGAGTTCGCGGAACAGGAGACCGGCGTCCGTGCCGACCAGATCGTCGAAGCCGCGCGTGCAATCGGCCGGGCGGGCACCCGCTTCGCGACGCACAACTGGCGCGCCGCCGCCTCGGGCAATCTCTGGGGATGGCAGATCACCCGCTGCCTCTATCTGCTCGTCGTGCTGACCGGATCGCTCGGCGCCGTCGGCGGCGTGAACATGCACGTCACGAACAAGTTCGTGCCGAAGCATCCCAATCCTCCGCCGCCGCCCAACTACTGGAACGAGCTGCTGTTCCCGAAGGAGTTCCCGCTGGCGTTCTTCGAGATGAGCTTCCTGCTGCCGCACTTCCTGAAGGAAGGACGCGGAAAGCTGGACGTCTACTTCACGCGCGTCTACAACCCGTTGTGGACGAATCCGGACGGCTTCTCGTGGATGGAGGTCCTCCAGGACAAGGAGAAGATCGGGCTCCACATCGCGCTGACGCCCACGTGGAGCGAAACCGCGTGGTTCGCCGACTACATCCTGCCCATGGGACTCGGCACCGAACGCCACGACACCATGAGCCAGGAGACGCACGCGGGCCAGTGGCTCGGCTTCCGCCAACCCGTCCTTCGAGTCGCCCGCCAGAAGCGTGGCGAGACGATCAACGCCACCTACGAAGCCAATCCGGGCGAGGTGTGGGAAGAGGCGGAGTTCTGGATCGCGCTCAGCTGGAAGATCGACCCGGACGGCTCGCTCGGGATCCGGAAGTTCTTCGAATCACCCTACCGTCCCGGCGAGCAGATCACGCTCGACGAGTACTACGGATGGATGTTCGAGAACTCGGTCCCCGGCCTCCCCGAAGCGGCCGCGAAGGAGCAGCTCACACCGCTCGAGTACATGCGGAAGTACGGCGTCTTCAAGGTGTCCGACAAGACCTACAGCCGGACGCACGAAATGCCAGCCGGCGAGAACGCCCCGCACGTCGTCGTGGACGGCCAGCCGGTGACGGGGTTCAACACCCCGTCACGGCTGCTCGAGTTCTATTCGCGGACCATGGCGGAATGGGGCTGGCCGGAGCACGCGGTGCCGCGCTACGTGCCCGGACACGTGCACTGGCGCGATCTCGATCGCGAGGCCGGCGAGTTCGACCTGCTGCCCAACTTCCGTCTGCCGACGCTGGTCCACACGCGATCCCCCGTGAAGTGGCTTTACGAGATTTCACACGACAACCCGCTGTGGATCTCCACCGAGGACGCAGCGGCCAAAGGGATTCAGACTGGCGATCTTGTAAGAGTAACGACAGGGATTGGATATTTCGTGACCCGGGCCTGGGTGACGGAGGGGATCCGGCCCGGCGTACTGGGGATGTCGCATCATCTCGGCCGCTGGCGGCTGCACGAGGAGACCGGCGGCGCACGGGTTGCATCGTCGCTCGTCCGCATCACCCGCGAGGGAGACGGGCGCTACGTGATGAAACAGGTGCACGGAGCGCGTTCGTTCACGAGCAGCGACCCTGACACGTCGCGGGTGTGGTGGAGCGAAGTGGGCGTGCACCAGAACCTGACGTTTCCCGTTCAACCCGATCCGGTCAGCGGCATGCACTGCTGGCACCAGCGGGTCACGCTCGAGAAAGCGAGCGCCGGAGACGCGTACGGCGACATCGTCGTGGACACCAACAAAGCTCACGAGGTTTACAAGGACTGGATGGCCCGGACGAGGCCCGTCACGCCTGGGCCGGGGCGCCTGCGACGCCCGATGTGGTTCGATCGCCCGCTTCGGCCGGTTGCAGACGCGTACAAGCTGAATTCCGAATGAGCACGAGCCGGTCGCGCGCCGCGTCCCTGGCGATCTGGGGTCTTCTGGGGGCGTTCGCCCTGTTGCAGATCGCCGCCTGGACGACGGGGACCACGCCTCGGTATCCCTGGGGCGTCGCGCAGGTCATCGCCGGCTGGGTCGTCATGTTCGTGCTCGCGGTGTTGTCCACGCGACGCATCCGCACACTGTCCTCGGAACTGAAGAAGACCGCGCGCGCCAACCGCAGGATCCAGCGTGAGGTCGACCAGCTCCAGGTGCACAATGCGGTGCTCGAGGTGCTGGCGCGGACGGTGAACGTGCCGCTGGCGTTCCATGCCATCGCGCCGCGGATCGCGGGGATCGTCCCCTGCGATCGGGTCGGCCTCGCACTGCTGAACGAAAACAGCGACGAGTTCCAGACCTACACCGCGCGGCTGACCGACGACGACCGGCGAGCGGGATCGCGCCCCGAAGTAACGTTCAAGATGGACGGCACCGCCATCGGCTCGGTCGTCCGTTCGCGAACGCCGTTGATCGTGAACGACACCTCGGCCGGCTCCGCGGAGTTCCTCGACATGAACGTGACGCATTCGTCAGGGTTCGTGTCGGCGTTGGTCATCCCCCTCGTCTCGAACGAGCGCGCGGTGGGGACGCTGAACCTCGTCTCGCGGCGGAAGGGCGCCTTCACGCAGGCGGACGCGGACGCCCTGCTGCCGGTCGCCGAGATCCTCGCCATGGCGCATGTCGCGCAGCAGCTGCAGGTCGCGGCCACGAAGCACCGGACGCTCGAGAAGGTGACGCACCTGACCGAAGCGGTGGCCGTCGAGATCGATGACGCGCTCCAGACGATCATCACCCGGTGCGCCGTGATCGACCGGGCCAACTCGGATCCACGATTCCACCGCGAGATCGATACGGTCACACGCCAGGCCAGGCGAATCGGGACCGTCCTCGACAGGATGCGCCATGCGGGAAAGGCCAGCCCGGATGAAACGCCGAACTACGAACTCCGAACTTAGAACTTGCGGTTCATAGTTCGACGTTCATAGTTCATAGTTCGGCATTCATAGTTCGGCGTTCATAGTTCGGCGTTCATAGTTCGGAGTTCGGAGTTCATAGTTCGGCGTTTCCCGTCTTCACTCCTGCCCCGCCCGCCACAACACGACCATCAGCTCCGCGATGACGACCAGCGTCATCCACACGAACGTCCAGTCCCGCCGCCTGATTCTCTCCGCCAGCGCCACCGAGATCCTGATCGCGGGGGACGCGATGAGGATCAACAGCCCCATGTTCAGGGCAACCAGCCCCACCCGCTGGTCCGGAAACAGCAGATACAGCGCGAGACCAACGGCCAGCGACGCGCTGAACATCAGGACCGCCGCGATCGACAAGGCCCGGAAGCGCACTTCGAGATCGTCGCCCTGGACCTTCACAGCGTCGCCGCCCGGTAGAAATACGTGATCGACACCCCGGCGAGCACGAGTGCCATCAGCAGCTTGAGTGAGCGCGCACGTGCGCGCGGGCTCATCCACATGCCGGCGCGCGAGCCGGCCAGCACCCCGAGGACGGCTGCGGCGGCGAGCGGCGCAACGATCCTGTCTCGGGCGTAGTAGATCGGCGCCGCCCCCAGGGCGGTCACCCCGATCATCGCGGCGGTCGTGGCAGCGGCGGCCCGCATCGGCACGCCGCACCACGCGTTCAGCGCGGGGACCTGCAGGATCCCGCCGCCGATACCGAGCAGGCCCGACAGCACGCCGCCCGAGAACGAGATGCCGAGCGCCGTCGGCAGCCGTTTCAGCCGGTACACGATCCGTCTTCCACTCTCATCGTCGAAATAGCTGCCGCCGAGCGGCCCGGGCACAACGGAGGTGTCGAGGATGACGTTGCGCCGGTCGAGACGCGTCAACATCACGACCGCGATGAAACCGGTTACACCCGCGAAGATCGTCGCCAGCGTGCGCTGGGACAATCCGCCGACGATCTCGGCGCCGATGAGTCCGCCGGCGACCGCGGGAATCTGGAGCATGATCCCGAGGCGAAGGTTGATGACGGTCCGGTTGGCGGATCCCGCCGCGACGATGCTGGAGGTGGCCATGACGGTCATCAGGCTGATGCCGGACGAGACCGTCATCGGGAGCCCGAGGCCGATGTTCAGAAAAGGGATCAGGAACACACCGCCGCCAAGCCCGAGCAAGGCGCCGAAACAGCCGGCCACACCACCGGCAACGATGATCAACGGGATCGTGAGAAGGGACATGGGTGTATGATGCGCGAGGTCCGAGGCCGCCGGGGGATTGTAGCTGATGTTCAGACGCTTCTTCGACGAAGGGCTCGCCCAGAGCTCGTACTTTCTCGCCTGTCCGCGCGCACGCGAGGCGGTGATCATCGATCCGCGCCGTGATGTCGACGTCTACGTCGAGCACGCACGGGCGCACAACCTGCGCATCGCGTATGCGTTCGAGACCCACGTGCATGCCGATTTCGCCTGCGGCTCGAGAGAGCTGGCCGCGGTCGGCGCCAAAACGATATCCGGCCCGGGGTCGAATCTGCGCTACGCCCATCACCAGGCCGCGCACGGCGAACGTCTGCGCGTCGGTGACCTGTCGATCGAGTTCATGCACACGCCGGGGCATACACCGGAGCACCTGTCCATCCTGACCAGTCAGCCCGATCAACCGGTGCGGCTGTTCACGGGCGACACGCTGTTTGCCGGCGCCGTCGGTCGTCCCGATCTGCTCGGGGAGGAACAGACCAGGCGGCTCGCCGGTGAACTCTACGATTCGCTGTTCAAGAAGATCCTCGTCCTCGACGATCGCATCCAGGTGCACCCGGGTCACGGCGCCGGGTCGCTCTGCGGTGCCGGAATCGGCAGCGAAGAGTTCACGACGATCGGCCAGGAGAAGCGGTTCAACCCGATGCTCCAGCACGCCACGAAGGACGCGTTCGTCGCGGCGGTGCTGGCCGACCTGCCGGACACGCCTCCCTACTTCTCACGGATGAAGAAGTTGAACCAGGAAGGGCCGCCACTGATGGGTCTGGTGAACGGCTACCGGGGCCCACAGGCGATTTCCCCGGGGTCCGCGGCGACGGCGATTCGCGCCGGGGGGCTGCTGATCGACCTCCGCGGCGGGAGCGAGTTCGCCGCGGCCCATCCGCTGGGGGCGCTGAACCTGGCCTTCGGTCCGAAAGTCGGCTACTGGGCCGGCTACGTCCTGCCGCATGACGCGCGTGTCGTGCTGCTCGCGCCAGGGGCGCGTGAAGCAGCCGACGTGGCGCGGCAGTTGATCCGCATCGGCGTCTCGCGAATCGACGGGTACATCAACGGCGGGTTCGATGCCTGGCGGGCGGCCGGCCTTCCCGCGTCATCGCTGGCGGTGACGAACGTGCAGGACCTCCACGCCTCGATCGCAGGCGGCAAGCCGCCGGTGGTCGTGGACGTCAGAACGACGAAGGAATGGAACGCCGGGCACATCGAGGAAGCAATCCACATCCCGCTCGGGGAGCTGGCGGCGCGGGCCTCGGAACTGCCGCGCGACCGGACGATCGCGACGATCTGTGAAGGGGGCTATCGTTCGTCCCTCGCCGCCAGCGTGCTCGCGCGCGCCGGACTCGACCAGCTCGTCAACGTCACAGGGGGCATGTCGGCCTGGCGCGCACTGCAACCGACCGCGCCCTGAAACTCCGAACTACGAACGGCGAACGCCGAAACTCCGAACTACGAACGGCGAACGACGAACAAGGAACGCCCGAAACGCCGAACTATGAACGCCGAACTCAGAACTGGCGTCGTTCGGAGTTCAGGGTTCGGAATTCATAGTTCGGCGTTTCGGGAAGCTGACGGGGGCGATCGGGGTTATCCGCGGTGAGATAATCAGATGACCGCTCGGCTATCCCCGTCTGTTCCCATGCCGCTTGCCCCTGGCACCCGTCTCGCGCAGTACGAAGTCACCTCCTCGATCGGTTCAGGTGGCATGGGTGAGGTCTACCGTGCCAAGGACGTGCGGCTGGCGCGCGACGTCGCCATCAAGGTCATGGCCGCTCATATCGCCGCCGATCCGCGGATGCGGCAGCGGTTCGAGACCGAAGCACGCGCGGTCGCGGCGCTCTCACACCCGAGCATCCTCTCCATCCACGAGCTGGGGATCTACGAAGGGGTCCCCTTCGCCGTCATGGAACTGCTCGAGGGGCACACGCTTCGCGGACGTCTTCATGCCGGCGCGATCCCCTGGCGTGAAACGGTGGAGATTGCCGCCACGATCGCGGACGGGCTCGCCGCCGCGCATCTCAAGGGGATCGTCCACCGCGACCTGAAGCCCGAGAACGTCTTTCTCACGAAGGACGGCGCGGTGAAGATCCTCGATTTCGGGCTGGCATCGCATCGCTTCGACCAGGCGGCCGAGCTGCCGACGGGGCTTCAGACGATGCCCGGGACCGTGCTCGGGACGTTCGGGTATATGTCGCCCGAGCAGGTCACCGGCGAGCCGGTGGACGGACGGACCGACATCTTCGCGGCGGGATGCCTCATCTACGAAATGCTGACCGGACGCCGGTTGTTCGAGGGGTCGACCCCGCAGGAAATCGTCGCGAACGTGGTCAGCGATGCCCGGCCGGCACTCCCGGCCATGGATCCGGTCGCGCCGCCGGAGCTGCGCGCGATCGTCTCGCGATGCGTGGACCGCGATCCGAACCGGCGGTTCGCATCCGCCACCGATCTCGCGATGGCGCTGCGCGCGCTCCTGACGGGAAGCGTCCAGCGGCCCGGATCCGGCCGCGGCGTGTCCGGACGGCCGTCCAGGACTCGCGGCAAGTCGATCGCCATCCTGCCGTTCGTGAACAGCAGCCACGATCCCCAGATCGAGTATCTGTCGGACGGCATCACGGAGATGATCATCAACAGCCTGTCCCAGCTGCCCGGGCTGCGGGTGGTGCCGCGAAGTCTGGTGTTCCGTTACAAGGGCCTGACGACCGACCCGTCGACCATTGGTCTCGCCCTCAACGCACGCACCATCCTCACCGGACACGTCGCGCAGCAAGGGGAGCTGCTCAGCATCCAGGCGGAACTCGTCGACACGGTCACCGAGACGCAGTTGTGGGGAGAACGCTTCAGGCAGAAGATCTCCGACGTCCTGGCGCTGCAGGAAGACATCGCCTGGCAGATCTCCGAGGCGCTGCGTCTCAAGCTCACCGGCGCGCAGAAGAAAAAGCTGAAGAAGCGCGCGACCGTGAATCCGCTGGCGTACCAGGAGTATCTGAAAGGCCGGCATCACTGGCACAACTGGAGCACGGAAAGCACGCACCGCGCGATCGAGCACTTCGAACGGGCGCTCGAGCACGATCCCGGGTTCGCGCTCGCGTACGCCGGGCTGGGGAACGCATTCGGGTCGCTCGCGTACTACGGGCAGGTGTCGCCGCAGGAGGGGTTCCCCCGTGCCCGGGCCGCCGCGCTGCGGGCGCTCGAACTCGATGCGAACCTTTCGGAAGCGCACGTCACGCTCGCGCTCGAACGGTTCTTCCATGGGTGGGACTGGCCGGCTGCGGAGACGGAAATCGCGGAGGCCTTGCGGCTCGATCCGAACCTCGCGCTTGCCTACACCGTCCGCTCGCTGATCGAGATCAGCTGCGGGCGCTTCGATGCCGCTCTCGCATCCGCGCAGCGCGGACGCGCGCTCGACCCGCTGTCCCCGTTCATCGCCATGGGGACCGCGTGGGCGCTCTTTTTTGCCGCCCGATACGAAGAGGCCATCCGCGAGGCGCAAGACGTGCTCACCTTGCGGCCGGGCCTCGAAGAAGCAGGCAACGTGCTGATCAGCGCGAACGAACTGCTCGGCAACATCGAAGAGGCGGCCCAGTTGATCCGGCGGCAGCGCTGCTGGGGCCTCACGTACGACGCCGATCGATTGCTTGCCGCCTGTCGGCAGGGTGGGACCGACGCCTACTGGCGCGAACGGCGGGCGCAGATGGAAAGCCAGTTGCACGAGGCGCCGGCGATCGTGAACTACTCCTACGCCACGGTGAACGTGCTCATCGGAGACTACGATGCGGCCGTCGATCATCTTGAGCAGATGGTCGAGAACCGGGCGGGCGGGAGCGTCTTCATCGGCGTGAATCCGATCCTCGTCCGCATGCGGGGCATGCCGCGCTACGACGCGGTCGTCAGGGCCGTGGGGGCGCCCCTGACGCAAATGGCTTGAGCAGCGCGTACAGCGTGGCCATGATCGGGACCGGCACACCAGCCGCGGCCGCGCGGCGAACCACGGATCCCTGGAGCGCCTCCACCTCGATCTTCTTCCCCTGCGACAGATCGATCAGCAGCGACGATCGCATCGATCCCGGAATCGTCGCGACGTAGCTCTCGATCTGATCGATGCGGCCGGCCGCGACCGGCACCCCCTCGGCGCGCGCCAGCGCTTCGATCTCGCGGCAGCCGTTCAGGAACTGCTCACGGATGTACGGATCGGCCCACAACGGCCCGATCGGGAGTCGTGTCGCGCCGGTGAAGCCGGCCAGCGAGACCAGAAAAATGAACTTCTCCCAGATCGGGACTCGGCCGTCGCCAACGGCTTCGGCCTGAATGTCGGCGTCGGCCATGGCCTGCTGGATCGCCTTGACGCGATCCGTCATGCGCGGCAGGTCGCCGAACACTTCGCCGAACACCACGCGGCGATGCGTTCCGGTCTGGTCGATCACCCCCGGTTCGCCAAGCGCGGTGGCGATGTAGGTGGTGCCGCCGAGCACGTGTGCCGGCCCCGTCACCGCCGCGACCTCGCCGGCGCTGTCGACGCCATTCTGAACCGTCAGCACCGTCGTCGAAGGCCCGAGCATCGGCGTGATCAAGGGCAGTGCGGTCGCGTTGTCGTACGCCTTCACCGCAACGAGGACCAGATCGACCTGGCCGACCTGGCGCGTATCCTCCTCCGCCTGCGCGCGCACGGTGAAGTCGCCGAGCATCGGGCTCCTGATCTCGAGCCCCCGTTCCCTGATTGCCTTCAGGTGCGCGCCCCGCGCGATGAAGATGACCTCGTGTCCGGTCCGCGCCAGTTTCGCACCGTAGTACCCGCCGACCGCCCCTGAACCAAGAACCGCAATCCGCATCGAAAGCTACCGCCGTGAATACATGTAGACCGGAACACCCAGCACGAGCAGGCCAAGGCCCGCAATGGACTCCACCGGCCGTTCGAGCAACGTGTTGAGAACGAACGCACCCGACCCGAGAACGAACAGCGCCGGCACTACAGGATATCCCCAGGCCCGGTACGGCCGTGGATGCTCCCGGTGCGTCTGCCGCAGCCGGAACAGCGCGATGCCGGCCGCGACGCTGAACAGGATCGACGAGAACATCACGTAGGTGAACAACTGCTCGTAGGTCCCTGAGAGGGTCAGAATCGCGCTCCACGCCGTCAGGGCGGCGATCGCCACGTGCGGCGTCCTGTAGGACGGATGCACACGCCCCGCCGTGGGCAGGAACACGCCGTCGCGCCCCATCGCAAACAGCACGCGAGAGCCGCCAAGCAGGCCGGCGGCGTTGCAGCCGAAGGTCGAGATCACGACGGTCGCGGCAATGAACCCTGCACCGGAGGGCCCCATCAGCGTCAATGCAGCCTTCTCGGCGATCCGCGTCACACCGGACATCTCGGGGATCGTCATCGCGTGCAGGTAGGCGAGGTTGACGATGACGTAGATGGCCATCAGCGCGCAGACACCAATCAGCAGCGCGCGCGGAACGTTGCGCTGGGGATCTCTGATCTCGCCCGCGGCATAGGTGACGTAGTACCACGACTCGTAGGTCCACAGCACCGCGATCATCGCCACACCGAACGCGGCGAGCGGACGATCGATCCCCGCGGTCACCACCGGCGTGTACGTCGGCTGCACGCCGCCGGCAACGACCGCCATGATCGGGATCGCCGAGAGCCCCGCGACCTTGGCGGCCGTCATGACGACGTTCACCATATTGCCGCTGCGTACGCCCACATAGTTCACGGCGCCGAGGACGCTGATCGACGAGGCCGCGACCAGCTGTCCAGCAGAGACGGTGAACGGTCCCCAGGGCGTCGACAGCGACAGGATCACGTTCGACGTCGACAGCGCTGGAACGAAGTAGCTCAGGTACTCCGCGAAACCCACCGCCACAGCGGCGATGCTGCCGCTGATCACGACGAGCAGCGAGGCCCAGCCATAGAGGAAAGCGGGAAGGCCGCCGTACGCTTCGCGAAGGAACACGTAGACGCCGCCCGAGCGCGGAAACATCGCGCCCATCTCCGCATAGGTCAAACCGCCCGCGATCGACAGCATCCCGCCAAACACCCAGGCCAGCAGCAGCAGCGATGCCGACGGAATCGCAGCCGCCATCCCGCCCGTCGTCAGGAAGATGCCCGACCCGACCACGCTGCCGATGACGATCAGGATCGCGGACGGAAGGCCGATCGCGCGTACCAGCCCCTCGTCGGGGATGACGGGCGGCGTGCGCACCTGCATGGGTGCGTGGACTGTAGCACCTTCGCGGTCCCTGCGCGATCCCGGCCGGTGAATCCTTGATAGAATCCGAGGTCTCATGGCCGCCCGCCTCACCGCCTACGTTGTCGTTGGAATCGTCGCGGTCACCTTCATCGCGGGCCTGATCGTCGGCGCGCAGCGTGACGACTACGACGGGCCGGTCGATCTCATCGTCCACAACGCCGTGGTGTTCACCGGCGACCGTGGCTCCAGGCCTGAAGCCGTCGCGGTCCGTGCCAACCAGATCCTGAAGGTGGGGTCCAACCGTGAAATCCTGCGGCTGCAGCGTCCGCAGACGATGCTCATCGATGCGCAGGGAGCGGCCGTCGTTCCCGGATTCAACGACGCGCACGTGCACCTCGTCCGGGGCGGCCTGACGCTCGACGGTGTGAACCTCGAAGGCGCGCAGACGATCGGTGACGTGGTGACACGCGTCAAGGCCTGGGCTGACGCGCATCCCGATCGGGAGTGGATCGTCGGCCGGGGATTGAGCGACGACTTCCTGACCCGGCTCGACCGGCCGGCGCGGCAGGCGCTCGATGCGGCGCTCGACGATCGTCCCGTACAGCTCGTGGGGGAGGGGCGTCACGCAGCCTGGGTGAACTCCAGGGCGCTCAGGCTCGCGAGCATCGCCGCGCGTACCCCAGATCCGGACGGCGGACGGATCGTGCGCGACGCGAAGGGCGAAGCCACCGGAGTGCTCGAAGGCTCCGCGATGCAGGCGGTCGAACAGCTCCTGCCCGAGCCCACTCAGGAAGAGCGCACGCGCGCGCTGTTTGCCGCGATCGCGGAAGCGCAGCGCAACGGGATCACGAGCCTGCAGAACGCCGACGGCGAGGCGCTCGATTTCGAGCTGCTCGATACGGCGCGGCGTGACGGCGCGGTCGACATGCGGGTCTACTCCGCCCTTCCGGTCCACACCGCGCGCACCGATGAGGACGTCGCCGCGCTCGACGACGTGTTGAAGCGGTATCCGGATGATCCGCTGTTCAAGGCCGGCGCGGCGAAGATCGAGACGGACGGGATCGACCAGGACGCGCTGAACAAGCTCGTTCGGCTCCTCGACGCCCGGGGATGGCAGGTGATGATCGAGGCCGACTCACCCGACGAGGTGGAGATGGCCCACACCGCGTTCGCGCACGCGGAACGGTCCAATGGAGAGCTCGAGCGCGAGCGGCGCCACCGGCTCGAACACCAGGACAAGAACTTCACGGCCGTGGGCAACAAGCTGGCCCTCGGCAGCGACTGGCCCAACGGTCCACTCTCGCCGATGAAGGTGCTCGCGACCGCGGTCCCGCGACTGACGCTGTCGCAGGCGCTCCAGGCCTACACGGTCAACGGGGCCTACGCGTCCTATGACGAACAGCGCAAGGGCTTCATCAAGCCCGGCATGCTCGCCGACATCGTCGTGCTGACCGACGATATCTTTTCGCTCGAACCATCCGAGCTGGCTTCGGTCAAAGTCGCCTACACGATCTTCGACGGCCGCGTCGTCTACCCGACCAAACAGAAGCGACTCACGCTTCCCTGAAAACTCCAAACGCCAAACGCCAAACTCCAAAACGCCCAATGAAGCTGGGACTCTGGAGTTTGGAGTTTGGAGTTTGGAGTTTGAAGTTGTCCCCTACCGGATTACCACTTCCACTCGGTATTTCCCACCCTCGGCCGGACGCAGCAGGGCGATTCGTGGGGACTGACCGGTCGCGATCTTCTCTTCGGTCTCTTTCTTCCAGTCGGGCAGATCCACCAACTCGCCTACTTCGTAGCCGTTGTCGGGAACGGCGGTCATCCCGCTCGCGTCGATCGTGCGCAGCGCTCCCGACTTGCGGAGGTCACCCATGTCGGAGATGCTCCGCGCCACCTGCATCTCGCGTTTTCCGTCCACGGTGCGGACGCGGCGATTCCCCGAGATTCCAATGTCGGCGATGTAGGGCTCGATCCCGACGCCGTTGATCACGGTCGCGTTGCGGACGAGGATGTTGAACAGCCCCGACTTGTTCATCGGCAGCGACTCGTAGCGTTTCGGGTCCGCCTTCTTCACGCTTCCGGTCGCCAGCGAGTCGAGCGCCGACACGATCGCGATGAAGTTCAGCCGCACGAGGTGCGAGTCCGGCTCCTCGGACGGCCACGGGCCCGTTTCGATCAGGACGACGGGCGTGCCCCAGAGCGTGATGTTGTCGCCGAACGCCCGCATCTCGAACGAGTCGTCGTAGCGGCCGATCTGTCCCGAGGCGAAGGGCTCCAGCGCGTCGCGGATGACCGCGCAGATCCGCTTCGTGAGGACCCGTCCCGGGTTCTCGCTGCGCTGCTCGTCGTAGGCGACCGAGAGCAGCGAAATGGACGCCGGCTGCGGCGGATCTCCGACCGCCGTTCCCCAGCTCTGGTTGTGCAGGTTGAATCCGACCGCGGGTTCCAGCTTGTCGCGCAGAGCCTTCAGCGCGCGCCCTTCCGGGGTCTGCAGCCGGAGGGCATCGCGATTGATGTCGATGCTCTGCACGTTCCGGCGCTGGAAACGTTCGGCGCCGTCCGGATTGAGCATCGGCACGAAGTGGAGCGTCAGCTGCTGAAGGATCCGCCGCACGGGAGGATCGTCCCGGTGCTTCGTCAGGTACTCGAAGACGTCGAACAGCGCCGACGTCGCCGTCGGCTCGTCGCCGTGCATCTGGGACCAGAGCAGCACGCCCATCGGGCCGGAGCCCACGCGAATGTGGTTGATGGAACGCCCCTCGATCGATTCTCCAATCTGCGCCATGGAGAAGAGGTCCGGAGCGCCAGCCACCACCGCCTTCAGCCGCTCGACGACCTCTTCGTGCGTGACGAGCGGCGGCGCCGGTGGAGATACGCGCTCGGCGTCCCAGATCCGCGCGAGTTCCTGCGGGGTAATCGAGCCGGTGTGTCTGCGCCCCTGCGCGTCGAGGGCAGGCGTGAGCGAGACGAGAACAATGGCGGTAACGAGAATGGATCGCATCATATCAACGGAAGTGCAGGCGTACCAGCGTGGGCTTCTCCCCGCGCACCACGATGAACAGGTTGTCGTACTCGTCGTCTGTGAGCGCGACGGGTTCGGGGACACCGAGCTGCTCGATGATCGCTCCGACCGAGTTCGAGTGTCCGACGATCATGGCGTTCTCGCCGGTTTTCAGCTTCTCGATCACACCAGCGACGTCGCGTGAGTTCACTTCGACCGGCGTGAGGCCGAGCGCCTTCGCGAGCGGCTCGGCGGTCTGCTTCGTCCGCTTGTACTGCGTGGTGTAGATCGCGGCGATTCTCGCGTCCTTCAGCATCGTGGCGAGCGCTTCGGCCCGCGCCTTGCCGGCCGCCGAGAGGTCCGGATCGGTCGTCATCATGGCCGCGCCTCCAGCATCGGTGTCGGCTCGCTCGGCGTGTCGAACGACGAAGACGACCTGCTGGGCGGCAGCAGGTGCCGCGAGTGCCAGCAGCAGGATCGCGCTCAGGATCGATCTCATGTGTGCTCCTGTGAACTCTTGCGTGTGGCAATAAAGTACAACACGGCGCCCGCTGCGAGCGCCCACGTGCCCGATACGAGCTGTTCACGGCTGGCCCCGACCAGGATCAGGAGCGAGCACAGGATCGACAGCGCCGGGATCGTCGCACCAAACGGCAGCAGGAACATCGCCGGTCTCACCGGCACACCGCCCGTTTCCTCCGGAGGAGCGTCACGCTGAAACCGCGGTGCCCGCAGCCGGATCGTCGACGCGCACGTCATCACGTAGACCAGCAGACGGCTGATCGCGCTGGCCGCCGCCATGGTGACGAAACTCCCGGTGATGGCAAGGACGAGCGACACGCTGGACGTCACGAGGATCGCGTTGATCGGCGTCCGGTAGGTCGGGTGGACGCGGCCGAACCATTGCGGCAGGTCGCCCCGTTCGGCCAGCGCAAACAGGTTGCGCGAGCCCGACAGCGCCTGCCCCATGTTGTTGCCCGACGTCGAGAACACCGCCCCGATCGTGATCATCGCCGCGCCGGCCGCGCCGAGAAAGACCGCCGCGGAATCGGCCAGCGGCGTTCTCGACGACGCGATGTCGGGAAGGGTGCCGAAGGCCACGATCTGCGTCAGCAGCGTCACCGCCGCGACCACCGCGATCGTCATCATGAGCGCGAACGGGACCGCCCGGCGCGGATCCCTCGTCTCGCCGCCCAGGACCGGTACAACCTCGTATCCGCCGAACGCGAAAATCAACAGCAGCGTCCCGGTCGTCAGGTTCTGCAGGCTCGGAGTCGCCGGTTCGCCGAAGACGCTCCAGTCCACGAAAAAGAGGCCGACGGTCGTGAAGATCAGCAGCGGGGTCAGCTTCGCCACCGTCAGCACGTTCACCACGACGCTGCTCTGCCGGATGCCGCGGATGTTGATCCAGGCAATCGTGGCGATGATGCCCGTCATCAGCAGGGGCCGGCCGGTCGGCCCGATCGCGGCAGGCCAGTAGCGCCCGAGCGCATCGACGAGCACGTTGATGACGGAGGCCCAGCTCGCTGCGCGGGTGAACCACATCATCCAGCCGACCTCGAATGCGGAGAATCGCCCAAAGGCCGCGCGGGTGTAGAGATACGGGCCGCCGGTTCCCTCGAAGCGGCTGCCCGCCTCGGCGAACGACAGCGCCGTCAGCATCGACGCGACCGCAACGACGCCGATCATCCATGGGCCCCAAGCACCGGTCTGTGCCGCGAGGCCTGCGGCCAGCGCAAAGATGCCGCCGCCGATTACCTGGTTGACGCCAATCGCGGAGAGATCCCACTTCCCAAGCTCTCGACGCAGTTCGGGAGGTCCCTGGATGGATGTGGTACGCACTGCGGTGGTTGTATCATGACTCGCCATGGAATCCGACGTTGAGGTGAAACCGCGCGACGTCATGCCGTCGACCGCGTTCACGCTCCCGGCGGTCTACTACACCGACGAACGGTTCTTCCGGCGTGAAATGGACGCGCTGTTCTCGCGGATGTGGATCTGCGCCGGACGCGTGGAACAGGTGGCAGCGCCGGGGCAGTACATCCTGCGCGAGATCCTCGGCGACAGCATCATCGTCACCAGCAACACGGCCGGCGAGGTGAGGGCCTTCCACAACGTGTGCCGGCACCGCGGCACCCGCCTGTGCGAGGCGGCGGAGGGGAACGTCGGAAAGAGCATCCAGTGCCCCTATCACGCGTGGACCTACGATCTGGACGGACGGCTGATCGGCGCCCCGCACATGGATGAAGTCCCTCACTTCGACAAGGGGGACTATCCGCTTCACCGGGTCCATGCCGACGTGTGGGACGGCCACATCTTCATCAATCTCTCGGGGAAGACGCCCCCGCCGCTGCGCGCACAACTGGCGGACCTGCCCTCGCGCTTCGCTCCGTGGCGCATGCAGGAACTCCGGCTCGGTCACCGCATCGTGTACGACGTGAAGGCCAACTGGAAGCTGATCCTCCAGAACTACAACGAGTGCCTGCACTGCCCGAATCTCCATCCCGCGCTCAACAAGCTCTCGCACTATCTCAGCGGAGAGAACGATCCGTTGCAGCCGACGTACATGGGCGGACGGATGGACCTCCGTCCGGGCGTGGACACGTTGACGATGAGCGGGGTGTGCTCGCGGGATCCGCTGCCCGGCCTCTCGGCCGATGACACGCGGCGCGTCTACTACTACGCGATCTTTCCGAACATGCTGCTCAGCCTGCACCCGGACTACATGATGGTGCACACGTTGTGGCCGCAGGCGCCGAACCGCACGATCAACGTTTGCGAATGGCACTTCCACCCGTCGGCAATGGCGCGCGAGGGCTTCAGCCCGGACGATGCGGTGGAGTTCTGGGACCTCACCAATCGTCAGGACTGGCACGTCTGCGAGCTGTCGCAGGCAGGGATCTCATCCCGCGCCTACACGCCGGGCCCCTACTCGAATCGCGAGGACCTGCTGTATGCGTTCGATCAGATGATCGTGCGGCTGCACGAGGACCACGAGCAGTCGTTCTGATCTTCTTCGTGCAGCACGCGGCAGCCCGGCGCGCCATTCACTGCGGCGGTGTCGCGGTCTTCCGGCGCGGGTCGAAGAAGGGCGTTTTCACGACTCTCGCTTTGACCTTGTGACGGACGGCTTCGACCGTCACTTCCATTTGCAGCTCCGTCCCTTCGGCATAGTGCGGACGATCGACGGTCGCCAGCGCGATCATCTTCTTCAGCGTCGGGGACCAGGTGGTGGAGGTTGCCCGTCCGACCTGCCGGCTGTGGCGGTAGACCGGCACGGCCACGCGTGAGGCGGTGGCGCCGATCGACGGGGCAAGCTGCAGCTTCTCGTAGATGGCTTCCACCTCGGTCCAGTCCACCTCGAGGCCGACGACCTGCCGTGGATGGCCGCGTTCGCGTTCGCGGCGGAGCGCCTCCTGGCCGATGAAGCGGCCCTTGCTGGCGCTCACCAGACGGCCGAGCCCCATCTCGTATGGCGAGTATCGCTGCGATTCGATCATCGCCTTCTTGCTGCCGTGGAAGTCGACGTCGATCAGCAGCAACCCCGCCTCGATGCGGGCGACATCGAGCGCCAGCATGCCGGCGGGCTTGATATCGAAAGGCTTGCCCCCGGTCATGAGGGCATCCCACACCGCCACCGCTTCGTCGGCGGCGATCCAGATCTCGTAGCCGAGGTCCCCGGTGTAGCCGGTGCGGGAAATATCCACCTTCACGCCGGCAATCGTTCCGCGCGTCACGCGGAAATATTTGAGCGTTTCGATGTCGGCTTTGGCCACGGCGCGAAGCAGCCGGGCCGACGTGGGGCCCTGCAGCGCGAGCGCGGCGGTCTCCTCGGAGATGTCGTCGATGTGGACGTCCATGCCGGCCGCGTTCTGCGTCAACCACCTGAGACTCGGATCGGCTGCCGTCAGGCGGAAGACCCCCTCCTCGAGCCGGCTGACCGTCCCGTCATCGATCACCTTCCCTCGCTCGTCGCACCAGGGCGTGTAGTAGACCTGCCCGACCGCCATCTTCGCGACGTCGCGCGTGATGATGCGATCCATGAACCGCGCGGCGTCGGATCCCGTGATCAGGTACTTGAACAGGGGGGAGACGTCGATCAGCGCCGACGCATTCCGGATCGCGTTGTACTCGTGCTCGTGATGCCCCTCATAGGCGCTCACGGCGTAGTAGCCCGACCATTCGCGGTAGTTCAGGCTCTCGCAGAGCGCGAACGTGCGCTCGTGGACGGGAGTTCCGATCGGCATGGCACGGGCGATTATAAGCGCCCGCCTGCGCCACGGCCCCGCCGAGGTCCCGTGTGGGGTAACATTCCAGCATCTCGATGCTGGCACTGATCTGCTCCCGCACCGCCGGTCTCTGACGACGTTCGATCGTCGATCAGCCAGTCAGCACCAGCCATCACAGTCAGCGGTCGGCACCCGGCAATCCGCCGACCGGCAATCCGCATTCGGCAGTCCGCATCCGACATGATGAATTACGACGTCATCGTCATTGGCGGCGGCCATAACGGCCTCGTGAACGCCGCCTATCTCGCGAAAGCGGGACGCAAGGTGCTCGTCCTCGAACGACGGCACGTGCTGGGGGGCACCGCCGTCACCGAGGAGATCTTCCCGGGCTTCAAATTCTCGGTGGCCTCGTATGTCGTGTCGCTGCTGCGGCCCGAGATCATCCGCGAACTCGATCTGCCGAAGCACGGCCTCGAGATCCTTCCGCTCGACGGCACGTTCACGCCGATGCCGAACGGCGACTATCTCTGGCGCGTCAACGATCACGCGAAGACCCGCCGCGAGATCGCGCGGCACTCGAAGCTCGACGCCGAAGCGTACGACGAGTACGGCAAGGCCATGATCGAGATGGGACGGTTCGTCAAACCGATCCTCAACATGACGCCGCCGGATCCGACGACACTCGATCCGCGCGGGCTGATGGACCTTCTGGCGCTCGGCCGGCGGTTCCGCGCCCTGAACGACGACGACAAGTACAACCAGATCCAGCTGATGACGATGAGCGCGGTCGATTTTCTCGATCAGTGGTTCGAGACCGGCGTGCTCAAGGCGACGATGGCGGCGTCGGGCATCATCGGCACGTTCCTCGGCGTCCGCTCCCCGGGGACGGCGTACGTGCTGCTGCACCACTACATGGGAGAGATCGACGGTGCGTTCCGATCGTGGGGCTTCGCGCGCGGCGGGACGGGCGCGATCTCCAACGCGATCGCCGACGCGGCGCGCGCCGCCGGCGTCGAGATCCGGACCGAAACCGGCGTCTCGAGGATCATCATCAAGGACGGCGCCACCGCGGGCGTCGTCCTCACCAACGGCGACTACATCACCGCCGACGTCGTCTCGTCGTCGGTCGATCCCAACCTCACGTTTCTCCAGATGGTGGGCGCCGAGCACCTGCCGCCGGAATTCCTCGACGACGTGCGGCGGTACAAGTACCGAGGATCGTCCGGCAAGGTGAACCTCGCGCTGGACGGGCTGCCGAACTTCAAGTCCCTTCCCGGCGAGGGTCCGCACCTGCGCGGCGCGATCTCGATCTCCCCGAGCGTGGACTACATGGAGCGCGCCTACGACGAAGCGAAGTACGGCCGCTACTCCCGGCGTCCGTACATCGACATCGTGATCCCCAGCCTGACGGATCCCTCGGTCGCCCCACCGGGCAAGCACGTCATGTCGTGCTTCGTGCAGTACGCGCCGTACAACCTGAAGGAGGGCGGGACCTGGGACGACCATCGCGACGCGTTCGGCGACACCGTCATCGAGACGATCGCGGAGCACGCGCCGAACATCAAGGACATCATCCTCCATCGTCAGGTGCTCACCCCGCTCGACATCGAGCGCACGTTCGGCTTGACCGAAGGCAACATCTTTCAGGGGGAGCTGACGCTGGAGCAGCTGTTCTTCCTGCGCCCCGCGCCGGGCTGGGCGCAGTACCGAACCCCGATCAAGGGACTGTACATGTGCGGGTCGGCGACGCACCCCGGCGGAGGCATCATGGGCGCGCCGGGGCGGAATGCAGCGATGAGGATTGTGAAGGAGACAAAGACAGGATCGAGAACCTAGGAGTCAGGAGACAGGAGAAAGGAGACAGGAGTATGAAGCCCGCTGAAAAATTTCAGGACCTCATCGTCTGGCAAAAGGCGCACGCACTTGTTCTTTCCATATACCGCCTGACGGCTTCGTTTCCGAAGCACGAGATGTTCGGCTTGACTTCACAGATGCGACGGGCGGCAGTTTCCGTCCCCGCAAACATCGCGGAAGGCTTCAAGAGAAAGGGCCGACCCGATAAGGCTCGAATCCTGAACATCGCCGAAGCCTCCCTGGAGGAGTTACGCTACTACCTGATTCTCTCGAAAGATCTTGGCTATCTCACTCGAGACGACGACTCGTCCAAGGCTGAGGAAATCGCTCGCATGCTCGCGGCCTATTCGCGAACGGTTCTGTCTCCTTCCTCCTGACTCCTGTCTCCTGAGATGAGCGACGCAATCATCATCGGCGCCGGCCACAACGGCCTCGTCACCGCCTTCTACCTTGCGAAAGCCGGCCTGAAGCCGCTGGTCCTCGAATCGCGCGCGGCCGTCGGCGGGTGCGTGACCGATGAAGAGTTCGCGCCGGGCTTCAAGGCTCCGCTCGCCCACGCCATCGGTCCGCTGCGGACGTCTGTCGTCAACGACATGGGCCTGGCGCGGCGGATCCGCTTCATCCAGCCGGATCCCCGGCTCGTGACGCTTTCTCCCGACGGGCACGCGCTCGCCTTCTCGACCGACGTCCCCCGCACGGTCGAAGCCATCCGCCCGTTCTCCCAGCGCGACGCGGAGGCCTACCCGGAGTTCTGCGCCACCCTCGAACGGCTCGGTGGGTTCCTCGCGCATCTGCTCGAGCTGACGCCGCCCGACATCGACGGGCCGGCAGCCGGCGAGATGTGGGACCTGTTGAAGGTCGGCAAACGGTTCCGCACGCTGGGCAGGAAGGACGGATTCCGCCTGCTGCGCTGGGGGCCGATGGCGGCGGCCGACCTCGTCGCGGAGTTCTTCGAGAGCGATCTGCTGCAGGCCGCCCTCGCCGCACGGGGCGTCTTCGGAACGGCGCAAGGGCCGTGGTCGGCTGGCAGCGGCGCCGTCCTGCTCCTGAACGCCGCGATCGATCCGGCACCGGGTGGCCGAAGCCTGACGATCAAGGGCGGTCTGACCGCCCTCGCGGACGCGATGGGCGATGCGGCCCGAGGCGCAGGAGCGGAGATCCGGACCGGCGCGCGCGTGAGCCGCGTCATCGTTCACGAAGGCCGCGCACGAGGCGTCGTCCTCGAAGGTGGCGAGGAGATCGAGGCGCCGCTCGTCATTTCGAGTGCCGATCCGCGCCGCACGTTCCTCGAACTGATTGATCCGATCGAGCTGGATCCGGGCTTCCTCATGCGGGCGCGGAACTACCGGTCACGCGGAACCGTCGCGAAGGTGCATCTCGCGCTCAACACCCTGCCGTCCTTCGCCGGTGTCGCCAACCCGGCCGACCTTCACGGACGGATCCTGATCGGCCCGAGCGTCGACTATCTCGAGCGCGCGTTCGATCCGTCGAAGTACGGAGAGATTCCCGGCGAGCCCTACATCGAACTGACGATCCCGACGATGAACGATCCGGAACTGGCGCCGGCGAATAGACACGTGCTTTCAGCACACGTGCAGTTCGTGCCCTATCACCTGCGTGAAGGCTCGTGGGAGGAGAACCGCGATCGGCTCGCATCCATCGTGATCGACACGATCGAGCGCTATTCGCCTGGACTGCGCCGCTTCGTCGAGGCGACACAGGTGCTCACGCCAGCGGATCTCGAGCGGCAGTACGGCCTGACCGGCGGCCACATCTACCACGGCGAACCGGCGCTCGATCAACTGTTCACGATGCGCCCGTTCCTCGGCTGGGCCAAGTACGTCACGCCGATCCGGAATCTCTTTCTGTGTGGCTCCGGCACCCACCCCGGCGGAGGAATCACCGGCGGTTCAGGACAGAACGCGGCTCGAGAGATCGTGCGGCTGCTGAAGAAGAAGTAGCAGCACGCCGCACCTGAGCACAGCACGTCGCACGTCAGCACCGCACGTCGCACGTCGCACGTCGCACGTCGCACGTCCCGCACCGCGCTCAGAACAGATCGCCGTGCCAATACAGCACGTCGTCCTCCCCCAGCGGCGTGCGCAGAACGTCCGGCTTCAACGCCTTCACCATCATCACTTCACGCACCAGTTGCCGGGACACGATCTCGACCTGCGGCGGACACCATCGCGGCGGAAGAAAGCACGAGATGAGCGGGACCCGTTCCGCCGGGGTCCTCGCCCGCAGCACCTGGAGCAGCGCGCCCACCCGCGCTCCCGTTGGATCGCGATCGCCGCACATCTCCAGCACCACGTCGTCGGCCGTGACGGTGAGGATTGCAAACGCAACCGCGCCCGCGCCCTCTTCGACGATATGGAACTCGACGGAGAGCGTGCCTGGCTTCAGGAACCCGGCGAGCAGGCGCTTCTTCGACAGCCCGTAGCGGACGAAGTCGGCATCGTGCACGAGGGCAAACCGGTGGTTTCGGGCCATCGCTTTCGCGAGATCCGTGACGGCGGGGATGTCACGGTCCTCGGCCGCGCGCACGAGCACCATCGGCGCGCCGTTCCCGTCCTTCGGTCGAACGAGCAGCTCGTGTCTCGGGACGGCAACGAATCCCATGCGTTCGTAGTACGCGGGATCGATCTCCGAGAACAACAACGCGAGGTCGGCGCCGTCGTTCGACGCGTCCGACAGCATCGCCTCGATGAGCGCCCGCGCGTGCCCCTGGCCTCGCTGACCGGCGGGCGTGTACACGGCGCCAATTCCCACCACGCCAATCTCACGCCCGTCGAGCACCGCGCGAAGGTCGTAACGCTTGGCGCTCGACAGCATCCGGCCACTCTCGTCCAGCAGTGCCAGGCGGCGAAGATTTCGCGAACCCCATGGCGTCCGCACCTGCGCAAGGTTGTATCGTCCATACGCGCTGCGCGTGAGCCCGTCGGACCAGATGTCGTGCGATTCGTCGAGAATGTGCTCGAGAACCGGACCGTCGGCAGGTACCAGCTTCATCCGGCTCATATTTAACCCCGGTCCACGTGCCGCGGTCTAAAGGGACCAGAGGTCACTCATGGATGCTCGACGCACGGCCCGGATGCGGCTGCCGCTGGCACTCGCGATGGCGTTGGCGGGGACTGCCGCCATCCTGCCGGCACAGCAGTCATCGATCCCGGCAGAGCCCGACGATCGAACCATCGTCCACGTCCTCAACCGCATTGGTTTTGGCGCCGCGCCTGGAGATGTGGAACGCGTGCGTGCGATCGGCCTGGCGAACTACATCGACCAGCAGCTGGACCCGTCCCGCATCCCCGACGAGGACGTTCGTGCCCGGCTCGCACCGTTCTCGACGCTCGCCATGAGTTCGGCGCAGCTCGCGCGGGAGTACTACCTCCCGGCACTGATGCAGCGGCGTCTGGCGCAGCGTGCACGAGCCGCGGCGACGACCCCGGATCCGCAGATGCAGCCCCGCATCGAGCCTCGATCCCCAGAGCGCCCCCAGCCATCGGTCCAGGCCGATCGTATCGTCATGCTGGAGTTGACGCAGCAGAAGGTGTTGCGTGCGGTCTACAGCGAACGGCAGCTCGAAGAAGTCCTCGTCGACTTCTGGTTCAACCACTTCAACGTGTTCGCGGGCAAAGCCCAGGCCCGCGTCTATCTGACCGAGTACGAACGCGACGTGATCCGGCCGCACGCGCTCGGGAAGTTTCGCGATCTGCTCGGTGCAGTCGCCGAGAGCCCGGCGATGCTCGTGTATCTCGACAACTGGCAGAGCGCGGCGCCGGCCGAGGCCGAAACCATGAATCCCCGCGGACGACGAGGCGCGTTCAGGCGTCCACAGGCTGCGACCGGCGCGGCTGCCCGTCGCCGCGGCATCAACGAGAACTACGCGCGCGAGCTGATGGAGCTGCACACGCTCGGCGTCGATGGCGGCTACACGCAGAAGGACGTGCAGGAGGTGGCTCGCGCCTTTACCGGCTGGACCGTCGACATGCCTCGACAAGGGGGCGGTTTCAGGTTCGAGCCCCGGATCCACGACAACGGTGAGAAGGTGGTCCTGGGTGTCACGATCCCGCGCGGCGGCGGCAAGCGTGACGGCGAGATGGTGCTCGACCTGCTCGCGAAGCATCCATCGACCGCCAGGTTCATCGCGACGAAGCTGGCGCGGCGCTTCGTCGCCGACGAGCCGCCACCATCGCTCGTCGATCGCGCCGCGGCTCGCTTCCGTCAAACCGGCGGCGACATCCGCGCGGTCGTGCGCACGATCGTCACGTCTCCGGAGTTCTTCGATCCGTCGGTGTACCGCGGGAAGGTGAAGACGCCGTTCGAATTCGTGGTGAGCGCCGTCCGGGCATCCGATGTGGACGCCAGGAACGGTCTCATGATGGTCCAGGCGTTGCGGCAGCTCGGCATGCCGCTCTACATGTGCCAGCCGCCGACCGGCTACTCCGACACGGCCGACGCGTGGGTCAACACGGGCGCCTTGCTGAACCGGATGAACTTCGCCGTGGCGGTGTCGAGAGGCCTCAACCCCGGGACGGCTGACCGGATCGCGGATGCGGTCATGGCCGGCGATCTATCCGAGACCACGCGGCGCACGGTGGCGAAGGCGGTCAGCGATCCGCAGAAGGCCGCGCTGCTGCTCGGTTCCCCCGATTTTCAGAAGAGGTAGATCATGATCTCGCGACGCATCTTCCTCAAGGACGGCGCGCTGGCGCTGGTGAGTCTCGGCTTTGCGCCGACGTTTCTCGCACGGACCGTCGAAGGCAGCGCAGGCGCGCGGCAGAAGGTCCTGATCGCGATCTTCCAGCGGGGCGCCGTCGATGGCTTGAACATGATCGTCCCGTTCGGCGATCCCGGCTACTATCCCGCGCGTCCGTCGATCGCGATCGCGCGACCGGGAGCGGGGGACGATCGCGCGATCGATCTCGACGGGTTCTTCGGCCTCCATCCACGCATGCAGCCGCTGAAGCCGCTCTGGGACGCGGGACACCTCGCCATCGTCCACGCCACCGGATCCCACGACGAGACGCGATCCCACTTCGACGCGCAGGACTACATGGAATCGGGCACGCCCGGAATCAAGAGCACGCCGGACGGCTGGATGAACCGTTACCTGCACGCCCGGGAGCACCAGAAAGCGACGCCGTTCCGCGCCGTCGCGCTCGCGCAGCAGTTGCCGCGCACGCTGCAGGGTACCGCCCCTGCGCTCGCCATCGGGCAGATCGGGCAGTTCGGGATCCGCGCCGGAGGCGCGACCGATCGTGTGCAATCCGCCTTCGAGGCGGAGTATGCGGCTGCGGCGGAAGGCGTCCTGAGCCAGACCGGACGCGAAGCGTTCGACGCGATCCGCATGCTTCGCCAGGCGGATCCGTCCCGGTATGCGCCGTCCAACGGCGCGGAGTACCCGCGGTCCCCCTTCGGCGATGCGCTCCGGCAGATCGCGCAGTTGATCAAGGCGGACGTCGGTCTCGAAGTCGCGTTCGCGGAGTCCGGCAACTGGGACCATCACGCGAATGAAGGCGGGGCGGTCGGGATCCTGGCCAATCGCCTGGATGACTTCTCGCGCGGGATCGCCGCGCTCGTCCGCGATCTCGGCGATCGCATGCAGGACGTCGTCGTCCTGACAATGTCGGAGTTCGGGCGCGCGGTGGCCGAGAACGGCTCTCGTGGGACCGACCACGGCCACGGCAACGCGATGATGGTGATCGGTGGGTCCGTCCGCGGCGGCAAGGTCTATGGCCGCTGGCCGGGCCTCGCGCGCGAGCAGCGTCACGACGGCCGCGACCTCGCGATCACGACCGACTTCCGCGCCGTGTTCACCGAAGTCGTCCGCGGCCACCTGTCCGCGTCCGACACCTCCCGGGTCTTCCCTGGCTTCCGTCCGTCCGCCCCGCTCGGCCTGTTCGCCTGAAAAAGGGGGACAGTCACCTTTTCCGTAAGTTGCTGATACTGTTGGTAGCGCATTCGCGCGGGCTCGAACAGACGGCCCTTCAGAGTCAACAACTTACCGAAAAGGTGACTGTCCCCTTTTTTCTATGACCCTCTCAGAACTCAGGACGCCGTGCGTGCTCGTGGATCGGACGCGCATGGAGCGGAATCTGGATCGGATGCAGGCGGCCGCGGACGCGCGCGGACTGCGGCTCCGGCCACACGCGAAAACCCACAAGAGCGTCGAACTCGCCCGGCGCCAGATCGCCGGCGGCGCAGTCGGGATCTGCTGCGCCAAGCTCGGTGAGGCGGAGGTGTTCGCCGAGGCCGGCGTCGCGGACATCAGGCTCCCCTACCCCCTGAATCCCGTGAACGCCGAGCGCGTGGTCGAACTCCTCGAGCGCACGCGCCTCTCCTTCATCGTCGACGACGTGGACGTCGCGCTCGGCTGGTCCGACGCCATGCGGCGCGCGGAACGCGAAGTGGACGTGCTCGTCAAGGTGGACGTCGGCTTTCACCGCTGCGGGATCGATCCAGGCGCCGGCGATGCCGCGCAGTCGATCGCCACGATCGCCGCGCTGCCCGGACTCCGCTTCCGCGGACTCCTCAGCCACGCCGGCCAGGCATACGGCGCAACGTCCGAAGCCGAACTAAGAGCGGTCGCGGACCACGAGGCGCAAACGATGGCCGCGCTCGTCGACCAGCTTCGTGCGCTGAAGGTGGACGTTCCCGAGGTGAGCGTCGGCGCGACGCCGCCGATCCGCTACAGCATCGGCCAGGACGGGATCACCGAAATCCGCCCGGGCAACTTCATCTACTTCGACCGAACCCAGGTCTCGCTCGGCGCCGCCGGCTGGGACGACTGCGCGCTCACGGTCCTCGCCCGCGTCGTCTCGACGCCGGCGGCCGGCCGCCTCATCCTCGACAGCGGCAGCAAGACGCTCACGAACGATCTCGCACGCGGCTTCACACCGTCACCGGGTTACGGTGCGGTGCTGCAATCGATTACCGGTGAACAGAAGCAGGACGAGAGTCTCGTCATCGAGCGGCTCTCGGAAGAACACGCGAACGTCCGCGTGCAGAACGGATCGTCCCGCCTTCGCACAGGGGATCTCGTCCGGATCGTTCCGAACCACTCCTGCGTGGTCTCGAACCTTGTCGACGCCGCCTGGATGATGGACGGCGAACAGGTGCTCGATCGCCTCGAGATTTCGGCGCGCGGACGCATCACATAGTAGACTTGCTCGTCATGGCAAAGGACCTTCCGGGAGAGGCGCTCGGTCTCGTCGAGACGCGCGGCCTCGTCGGTATGATCGAGGCGGCGGACGCGATGGTGAAGGCGGCCAACGTCGTGTTCGTCGGCTACCAGAAGGTCGATGCCGGGCTCGTGACCGCGATCGTTCGCGGCGACGTCGCCTCGGTGAAGGCGGCGACGGACGCCGGCGCCGCCGCCGCGCGACGGGTGGGCGAGCTGGTCGGCGTCCACGTCATCCCCCATCCCGCGGACGGCCTCGACAAGATCTTTCCAATCTCGTAAGGCGGCACCCCCGTAAAGGGGTGACGGCACCCCATAAAGGGGTGAAGGCACCCCATGAAGGGGTGCCCTACGTCCCGAATACCCGATCGGCGGCTTCTGCTCCTGCGAAATCCTTCGCGGTGAGCCCGCCCTCGCTGTGAGTCGTGAACGTGAGGGTCACCTTCTTGTAGTTCGAGAGCAGGATGTCGGGATGGTGGTCCGCCGCCTCCGCATCGAACCCGATCCGGACGATGAAGGCGATCGCGGACGCAAATCCGTCGAAGGTGTACTGCTTTCGGATCGCCTCGCCTTCGACGCTCCATCCCTGAAGCCGTTCAAGGTGCTCGCGCATCTGGTCGGATGACAGTCTCATCCCGGCAGAGTGCCCCAGAAACCGGAGACCGCGCAAGCTGCTTTGCGCTCGAATTCAACGGTGTTAAACTGATGAACGCCGTTCAACGAAACGGTGGAAGGACGGACGTGGGAGTCAAGGAACGGCAGGAACGTGAGCGCGAGGCAACGGCTCGTGCCATCCTGGACGCGGCGCGCGAATTGTTCGTCGCGCAGGGATATAACAACGTTTCCATCCGAAAGATCGCGGAACGGATCGAATACAGTCCGGCTGCGATCTACAGCTACTTCCCCAGCAAGGACGACATCTTTCTGGCGCTCGCCGAGGAAGGATTCCATCTGCTCTACGAAGCCGCGGACGATCGCGCCCGCAGACGCGATCCCAACGCGACGCCGCTCGAAGCGATCCGCGACGCCTTCCTCAGCATCTACGTCTTCAGCAAGACCCACCCCGAATATCACGCGCTCATGTTTCTCGACCGGTCGGTCCCGAAGATCAGCCAGGACTGGGAGCGCTTCGGCTTCGTCAAGGCGATGCGCCGGCAGCTGGTCGAGCGGATCCAGCAGTCGATCGATCGCGGCGACTTCCCCGCCGGCAGCAATCCCGAAGTCATCCTTCGGGTGCTGATGGTTTCGATCCTCGGCGTCTGCACCGCCAGGCTGTGCGATCGGATGGCGCCGGGCGAGGATCCCGACGCGCTTGCCCGCGTCACGCTCGACGCGGCCATCGCAGGCTTCCGCGCCGGCTTCACACACTCCTATCGTCCCGACAACTTCCACTGAGGTTCGTCTCGTTCGATGTCGATCATCATTCGTCGTCATTCCGTCATTCCTGTGCTTCTCGTCACGCTGGCTGGAGGTCTCGCCGTCGCGTGCACCTCGAAGACGTCCGCCGAGGAGGCTGACGCAGTTCCGCCGGACCCGATCGTCGTCGAGACGGCGACCGTCGAGAACCGTCCGATCGATCGTTTCATTCGCGTGACGGGATCGCTTGCCGCCGACGAGCAGGCGGACGTGAGCGCAGAATCGGGCGGACGCGTCGTCGCGACACCGGTCGAACGCGGCACACGCGTGGCGCGCGGGACGGTGCTCGTGCGCGTGTCGCCGGTCGAGGCCGCGGCGCAGCTCGAAGAAGCAGAAGCCAACGCTTCGCAGATCGAAGCGCGGCTCGGTCTCGGGCCCGGAGACACGTTCGACCCGAAGATCGTGCCCGAGGTGCTCAACGCCAAAGCGGCGCTCGATTTCGCCGAGGCCGAGTTCGAGCGCTTTGGTTCGCTGCTGGAGCAGAAGGTCGTGTCGCAAAGTGAGTTCGATCAGCGCCGCACGCAGGTCGAAGCGGCGCGGCAGCAGTACGTGGTTGCCGTCAACGCAGCCGAACAGTCGTATCGTTCGCTTCGAGCCGCCAGGGCGCGGGTCGCGCTCGCGCGAAAGTCGGTGGCCGACACGTCGGTGACCGCACCGTTCGACGGTATCGTCGCCGAGCGGCTCGTCAGCGTCGGCGGATACGTCACTCGGGGCACGCGCGTCGCGACCGTCGTCCGCATCGATCCGATCCGCGTGGAGCTGACGGTGCCGGAACAGGCGATCTCGCTGATCGACGAAGGACAGACGGTGAAGCTGACCGTGGACGCCTATCCGGACGAAGTGTTCGAGGCCCAGATCCGCTTCGTGTCGCCCGCGCTCCGCGCCGACCAGCGCGCCCTCACGGTGGAGGCGATCGCTCCCAATCCGAGCGGCCGGCTCAAGCCCGGGCTCTTCGCCACCGCGCTGATCCAGCGCCGCGCGTCCGCGCCTGCG
>DASWVN010000302.1:0-3478 GCA_036401215.1 Vicinamibacterales bacterium
ACGCAGCTCTCTTCCGCTTCGGTCACCACGCGGCCACCCTTGGCTTTGATCCAGGCGGCGCCGGCACGGCCGTCGCTGCCCATGCCGGTCAGGACGACCCCGAGCACGCGCGCACCATACAGCTCAGCAGCAGACTGAAACAGGACGTCGACGGACGGCCTGTGCAAAGTGTCGAGAGGATATATCCCGAGCCGCGTGCGCACAACTCCCGTTGAGTCGCGCAGGAACGTCAGGTGCTGACCCGCGGGAGCGAGGAACACCCTTCCAGCTCTGACTTCTTCCCCCCCTTGCGCTTCGAGAACGTCGAGCGAGGCAAGTTCATCGAGCTTGGACGCGTACATCGCAGTGTACCCGACGGGCATGTGCAGCACCATGGCCACGGGCACCGGAAAATCGTTTGGGAGCTGGGCCAGCACGAGCCGGAGCGCCTGCGGTCCCCCTGTCGAGGTGCCGATGACGACGATGTCGGTGTCGAGGCCCGACCGGGGGATACGCGGCGTCTCAGGGGTCAGGACCTTCGACGCGTGGTAAGCGCGAACCGGGCTGGCCTGCGCGGCGTCCTTGACCTTCTCGATCAGGTCATCGGCGATCTCGAGGAGGCGATCCGTCGCAAGCGCCGTCGGCTTCTGGATGAAGTCGACCGCGCCGGCATCGAGCGCTGCCAGGACGTCCGCATTGGCGCCGCTGGCAATGGTGATCACCAGGATCGGCACCGGCCGCCGCGCCATCTGCTCGCGCACGAACGCTACGCCGTCCATCGACGGCATGTTGATGTCGACGGTCACGACGTCAGGCTGAAGTTCCGCCACAAGTTCCAGCGCCTCGGCGCCGTCGCGGGCCGCGCCGACGACCTCGACGAACGGGCTGCGCGAAAGCATCTGCCTGAACACCTTGCGCACGTAGGCCGAGTCGTCGACCACCAGCACGCGAACGATCCCGCTCATCGGTTCTGTCCCTTCTTGACGTAGACGAACGCCTCACCGATCTGCTCGAGTTCGAACCGGTCGGTCAGACGAAGCAGCGACTCGGCCGCCCCGACACAGAGGTAGCCCGGCGCTGGCATGGCGTCGGCGAAGACATCGACGACGCGGCGGATCGCGGATTCCGAAAAATAGATGAACACGTTGCGGCAGAGGATCACGTCGGCCGCGGCGCGACGGCGAACGTCGGCCGTATCCAGCAGGTTCACGCGGCTCCAGCGGATCCGCTCGACCAGGGCCCGATCGATCCGCCACCGGCCGTTCTCCTCGGTGAAGTACCGCTGCTTCAACGCCAGCGGCAGAGCGCGGAAGGCGCGTTCCCGATACACACCGGCGGCGGCAGCGTTCAATGCCGCAGGGGACGCGTCGCTCGCCTCGATCTCGACGATCTCGCGCGCGCCCCGCGCCTCCAGCATCATGACCAGCGACAGCGGTTCCTCACCACTTGCGCACGGCACCGACCAGATGCGCACCGGCCGCGCAAGCTTCGCGGCCAGCGAGGGGACGATGATATCGGCGACGGCTCTCAGCTGATCGACCTCGCGCCAGAAGTAGGTCTCCGGCACGGCGAGCGCGTCCATGACGCGCGGCCACTCCTCACTCGACGCCTCGTCGTACTTCAGAAGGTAGTAGTAGTCGAGAAACGTCTCGAACCCGCGATTCGCCACGAGCGGCGCCAGCCGGTCGGCAAGCTGGCCGAGGCGGCTGTGGTCGTAGTAGTTCCCGGTCCGCTCGTGCACCAGATCGCGCACAAGGGCAATGGCACCGGGCAGCAGCCCGAGACTATCGACGTCGCGCGTCACGTCATGCACCCTGGCGTCGTGCGGCCAGTGCCGACCGTGCCGCGTGCCGCACTGCCTCGGAGGGATCGTCGGACGCGAGCATCTGCAGGGTGACTTCGAACGATCTCGATCCGAGGCGAACCACCGCGTCCACGGCGGACTCCCGCACGCCCGGATCCTCATCGTCGAATGCACGAGCAAGGAAGCCTGTCGCATCGGGGTGACGATACCGGGCCAGCGCGTTGACGGTCCGGCGCCGGACCACGACGTCAGCGTGGGCCAGTCCGTCGGCGACGTGCGTGACGAGGTGGAGCGGCAGCCGCGCGAGTGCGGCGAGCGCGGCATCGGCGCGGTCCCGATCCGCGAGAAGTGCCACGAGCGCGTGGACCGCGGACGGAGCCTCGTTGCCGCCTGCCGTCGCAATCTCGAACAACGTGCGCACCGCGCACGCCGCCACCCCGGCGTCAGGATCGGCGGCCGCGATCCACTCGAGGTCGGCGATCGCATCGGGTGTGCGGCGCATTCCGAGCGCCTGCGCCGCGGCCATGCGGCGGGCAGGATCCGTGTGGCGGATGGCCGCGCGAATGGCCGCGGTCGCCTCCGCCGCCGGAACGCGTCCGAGCGTGAGCAGCGCCGCCGACGCAATGTCAGCGTTGTCGTCGCGCGCCGCGCGAAGCAGGGGCTCGAGCGGGAGGTCCGGTTCGCGACTGCCGAGCGCCTGAAGAGCCGCAACCCGGACCGGCGGCGACGAATCCGCCTCGGCGAGCTTCAGCAACTCTTCGCGGCCGGCGGCCCCATCCCGTTCGCCGAGCGCGCGTGCGGCGAAATACCGCACCCAGGCGTCGCGATCGGCCAGCGCGCGGACCAGCAGCGGCGTCACCGTGTCGCTCTCGATCTTCGCGAGCGCGTGCACGGCGGCGGCACGGGCCTTCGGCGTCTCGCCCGCCAGCGCCCGTTCGAGTACGGGAACGGCCGCTGCTTCATCGAAGTAGGGAAGGGCTTCGAGTGCCGCCACGCGCACGATCTCATCGCGATCCGAGCAGAGCGTTTCGATCGGCGACCGAGCCTCGGGATAGCCGAAGTAGCCGGCAATGCGAACCGCCGACTCCCGAACGAACGGACTGGCGTCGTCCATCAGCGGCAGGACGACTTCGGACATGCGCGGATGTCCGATCGCATTCAAGGCTCCGACGGCGGCGACACGGACGGCGCCGTCGCGATGGCTGATGAGGTCGAGCAACGGCTCGAAGGCTTCGGGATCACCGATGCGCGCCAGCGCTCCACATGCCGCGATGGCGGTCCGCGGCTCCTGCAGCAAACCGATGAGCGGTGTCGTCGCCCGGCTGGTGCCCAGCGCGCCCAGCGCGCCGATGGCGGCCATCCGAACTTCGCTCTCTTCGTCCGTGAGCCGCTCGACCAGCACGTCGATCGCCGCGTCGCCGAAGCGGACGAGCGACGCTGCCGCTTCCGCGCCCGCGTCGGGATCGGCGAGGAGCGCCGCCAGGTGACGCGCGGCTTCGGTATCGCCGACCCACGCGAGCGCACGCGCGATGGCCGCCCGGACCTCCGCGGGCGCGTCCTGGGCCGCGGCTATCACGTGCCGTCGTCCCGAGTCGAGCAGCGACTCGTGAACCATCGTCGTGGCGTCGAGCCCCAGATGCGCAATCCGTTCGGAGATCGAAAACAACGCCTTCACGGCGGGAATCGCTGCGTCGG
>DASWVN010000303.1:0-4325 GCA_036401215.1 Vicinamibacterales bacterium
GACGTTTCGTTGCCGCTTCCGGTCAGATCGAGATACGCCACGCGGTTCGGCGTCAGGACGCGGAACGAGTCCAGCCCTTTCGGCGACAGGTTGACGTGGCCGCTCGCGGCGAGCGGCGCGGACGCGACGAAGAACACCGGCTGCGCCTCGATGAACCGCTTCAACTCCGGCGTGATGCCATCAACGGTCTGACCCACGACGTGCCTCCCCGGGCGTTGGACCTTCGAACACGATGTTGATCGCCGCTCGTCTGCCGAGCGATAGGTACTGAGATCAGACCCCGCTCGAACACAAAGCCTAATGAACAGGCGAGAAATCACAAAACCCGATGCTTCGCTAGACACAATACCCTATACATGATACAACTCAATAACCTATAAATCGCACGACGCAAAAACCTATACACGGCGCGGCCGAGAAACTCATAAACCATGGCAGCACCCCAGGAAAAACTAGCTCAATCCCTCCAGGCGCTGCATGCGCTCCAAGCCAGGGGCGTCGCGATCCGTTCCAGCGACCTCAGCCGTACGCACCGGGAGCGGCTGCTGGCCAGCGGCTTCCTGCGCGAGGTGATCAAGGGCTGGTATATAGCGTCGCGCCCCGACGAGGCGGCCGGCGACAGCACGGCCTGGTATGCCTCGTTCTGGGATTTCTGCGCGAGTTACCTTGCCGAGCGGTTCGGCGAGGAGTGGTGCCTCTCGCCCGAGCAATCGCTAGCCCTTCACGGCGGCAACCGCACGGTGCCCGCGCAGCTGCTGGTCCGCACGCCGCGCGGCGGCAACAAACCCACCGCCCTGCCGCACGGCACCTCGCTGTTCGACGTGCGCTACCAGATGCCGCCCGCCGGTGAGATCGTCGTGCGCGACGGCTTGCGGCTGTATTCAGTGCCGGCGGCTCTCGCGGCGGTGTCCGCGCACCATTTTCGGAGCGCGCCGACCGACGTGCGCGCGGCGATGGCGACCGTGAAGGACGCCTCCGACGTGCTCGCTGTGCTGCTCGGGGGCGGCCACAGCACGATCGCCGGGCGGCTGGCGGGCGCGTTCCGCAATGCCGGCCAGCCGCAGATTGCCGACGAGATCCTCCAGACGATGACGGCGGCCGGGTACGACGTGCGCGAGGCCGATCCGTTCGCCGGCCGGCCGGACGCCGTGGTCGCCGTACGTGATGTGTCGCCGTACGTGAACCGGCTGCGCTTGATGTGGGATGCGATGCGGAGGCCCATCCTCGACGTCTTTCCCGCCCCGCCGGGGCCTCCGGACCCCGCGGCCTATCTGCGCGCCGTTGACGACGTATACGTCAACGACGCCTGGCATTCGCTGTCGATCGAGGGCTACCGCGTGAGCCCGGAGCTGATCGAGCGGGTGCGCAGCGGCACGTGGAACCCGGACGACGATCCGCAGGACCGCGAGAGCCGCAACGCGCTCGCGGCGCGCGGCTATTACGACGCCTTTACGGCCGTGAAGGCGAGCGTCGAGAGGGTGCTGCGCGGCGGCAATCCGGGCGGCGTGGTCCGTGACGATCACAGAGCTTGGTACCGCCAGATGTTCGGGCCGGGCGTGACGGCGGGCATCGTCAGCGCGGTCGATCTCGCCGGTTACCGCAACGGGCAGGTCTATATCCGCCGCTCCAAGCATGTTCCGGCGCCGCGCGAGGCGGTGCGCGATTGCATGCCCGCGCTGTTCGAGCTCATCGACGGCGAGACCGAACCCGCGGTGCGCGCCGTGCTCGGGCATTTCGTGTTCGTGTACATCCACCCGTACATGGACGGCAACGGCCGCATGGGGCGCTTCCTGATGAACGTGATGATGGCCTCGGGCGGCTATCCGTGGACGATCATCCCGGTCGAGCGGCGCGACGACTACATGGCGGCGCTCGAAGCGGCAAGCGTCGGGCAAAACATAAGGCCCTTCGCCGAATTCATCGGCGGTCTGGTTGCGTCGGGCCTGCGCGGCGCACCCCCGCCGGCTGTTCCGGGCACGACATAGGCGGCAGCGCGCGCCCGTCGGGGATGGGCGTCATCATCATCATCGACGTGAATCAGTCCGTCGATTCCCTGGTCAGCGCCTTTCTTTCCGATGACTGGGCGAGCGGGCAATTTGCCGGGGGCGGGGATCGAACCCGCACTCCCTTACGGGAACGGGATTTTAAGTCCGTCCGACGGCGTTTTCGGGATCACGCGAAATCGTTCGAAAACTTCTGCAACCGCCTGATTCTTCAGACGTTTACGTCCGTCGCCGAGATCGACACGGATGGACACAGGCGGCCTCGGAAGGACGTTGTACGGGATCAGAATGGGATCAGTCCCAAGTTCAGGACTCGCGACCCGAATCGACGACGGCAGCAATCAGGTTCCGTGACGGAGACCACGAGCAAGCCAACGGCCCTCCGAAGCACCCGAACGCCGGGCGTCGCTCGGAGTTGCGGTACAATGCGCCTGCGTAAACGGCGTTCCGGGATGAGCAAATCCAAACAGTCGATTCAACCGCAGCCATCGGGGTTCGTCGGGTGATGGCAGACGAATCAAGTCCACAACGTTGACGCCTTTCGCGGGCTGCGCGAAGTACCGGATGACGTCATCGACGTTGCCATCACGTCGCCGCCGTACTGGGGTCAGCGAGGGAGCGACGGAATCGGATCCGAAGCAGACCCGCGCGACTACATCCGCAACGTGTCAGACATCCTCGCAGAGGCGCTGCGCTGCCTGAAGCCGACTGGCACCCTGTGGCTCAACATTGGGGACTCGTACAACACTCCGATTAATTGGAGCAGGAAGGATTACACCTACAGCACCCTCGGCAAGGAACGAAAGGGCTTTCCGGAAACGAACAAGGCGTTCGCCAAGAACTGGGGGAAACGGCGAGCCTACATCGACAAGCAGTCCGGTTGGCTTCAGTACGGGAACCTACTGTCAATTCCAAATCGAATCGTGCTGGAACTTTGCAATCGTGGCTTTCTGTATCGTGGTGAAGTCATCTGGCTGAAGGCACATCCACTCCCTGAAGGAATCTGTCGGCGTCCGCATCGGCAGCACGAGGGGATCTACATTTTGGCCAAGAGCGAGCGCCATTCCTTCCGCGTCAAGCCGCCCGTGCCGTCAATCTGGCGGCTTGTGCAAACGAACAACACCACGGCGCATTGTTCGCCATTTCCGGTTGACCTGCCTGTGCAGTGCATTCGTGCCGCGGGGCTCGACGGACGTGGACTGGTCTTCGATCCATTCATGGGGAGCGGGACCACCGCGAAGGCAGCGCGGCTCCTGGGGCATGACTTCTTGGGTTTCGAATTGAACCCAGCATATTGCGCGCTCGCGAACGAGACTGCGGCGAGCGTGCCGGACGAAAAGGTTGCTGATTCAGAGTCAGCGCCGAGGGGGATTCGCTCGGAATCGCTGCCATTCAGCTAGGACGAATTGAGAAAAGAGATCGTCCGGATTGTTGAAGTTGCAGACGTGAATCCGCGCTCGCGCAGCCTGCGCCTCCGGGGTGGGTAGCGTGTTCGAGTTGTACGAGAAACAGGCGGAGAAGTACCCGTCATCCTCGATGTCTTTTCGCTTTGCACTCCGGTCGTCGCGCCCCTCGCCCAGCACGACACCAAGCTCTCCCCTGTTGTAAGGAGTGGCGGACGGTCCGCTCTTGCAGTCCATTGTCAACAACGGCGAGCAGTATCCGGCCTGAACAAGTGCCCGGCTCATCGGCACATCGTCCGTGCGTCGTTCTGCAAAGCTCGCCTTCACATGGCAGACGCCGAAGCAGTACTCCTGGCCGTCGATGTCTCCGGTCAGAAGGACGTCCACCTTGTCCGCCTCCAGCCTGTCAGCCACCACGAGACTTTCCAGCAGGGCTCGCTTCCTCTCTCCTGGCGCGATGAACATCTGGACGCCGTGTCGCCTCAAGAAGGTCCGGTAGTGCCTGACGAAGATCTCTTCAAGCGCCCATCCGCCCGTCCGCTTCCAGCTTTGATCGAGGTTCAACCGCGAGTAACGAGCAGGATGATTGAATGGATCGTAGTACAACCGCGAGATGATGAACGTCCAGACATCGGATGGATTCGCATTGGGCCAGAGTCGCATCGCGACTAGGAAGGTTCTCGCAACTGCCTCCACCTTGATCGCTTGGCCGCCTTCGTCGTCGTCATCCGCCACCAGCCGAGCCAGCCCGTTTCGCATTTGCGCAACGACTTCGTCGAACTGTTCGAGAGTCGACTCTCGCAGACGATACGTGGCGTCGTGGTCTGCATACCGAAAGCGAATCAGCAGGTCAGCGCGATTGTCTGCCGCGGGCTCAGCGAAGATGTAGCGGTCGATCCCGGATCCGCTTACTGCTTCA
>DASWVN010000304.1:0-4617 GCA_036401215.1 Vicinamibacterales bacterium
GGTCAGCCGCCGGGGCTTTCATCTCAGCCGTGAGTACGCGATCGATCCGCTCGAGATCATGCTTGTTCGCGACGTGATGCGGACCGACATCATCGTGCTCTCACCGGCGGACGCAGCCGCCCCCGAAGCCGTGCGGCAGCGGGTCGAAGGTCTGCAACAGCGACTCTTCCCCGTGGCCGACGAGAGCGGCACATACGTTGGGGTCGTGAGAGCGAAGGACGTCCCCGAATTCCTGGTCCAGGCCCGTGACGGCGGCGAGATGCCGTCCTGCGTCAACCAAAACCCTGTCGTGGCGCTGCCGGACGAACCGCTGCGAGCCGTCGTCAACCGAATGGCGGAGCACAGCGTCACGCGGCTCCCGGTGGTCGCACTGGGCACGCGTCCCGAACTGCTCGGCATCATCGCCCTTCATGATCTTCTGCAGGCGCGCGTGCGCAACCTGAAGGACGAGCGGCTTCGCGAACGGACGTTGCGCATGTTCGTTCGCGACGACGAGACAGTCGCCCGTTGAAGCCTGACACCTGTCGCCGCGGTGTATGATCGCGGGACGTCAAACCGGGCCTGTTCATGCGCTACGAGCGGCATCAATCGGCGGTCGTGCTCGCATCCGTTATCACCGTGTTGGCGTTCGTGGCCACCACCGTCTACACACAGTACCGGCTGACGGCAGTCGACCAGGTCTCGTCGATGATCGCCACCAACGCGGTACCCAGCGTCGAGTATCTGGGCCGCAGCCTCGTTCGCGTGCAGGCGCTTCGACGCCTTGTGTCGGACGCGGTGGGCAACCCGATTTCACTAGAGACCGCGACACAGGCCAGTGCCGAACTCGAGGCGCTCCACCATGACATCGAGGCATACCTCGAGCTGACACCGTTGCACGGCGAAGACGACCTTCGCAATGCGACGCGACGCGACCTGGATGACGCCGAGTCGGCGACACGACGAGTGCTCCAGGCGATCGAACGAGGCGACGGTACGGCACCGGTCCTGTTCCGCACGGAGGTCGTGCCGGCGCTCGACCGGGCCGCCGCGACGATGCGAACGACGCTGGATTTCGACGTGAACGAGTCCGAGCGGCTGGCGCGCGAAGTCGGAGACGTGCGCCGGGCCACCACCCGCTCCATCATCGTCCTGGATGCCGCCTCCACCGGGATCGCGGCGTTTCTGGCCCTGCTCGCCCTCTGGGCGGCCCGCGATCACGATCGGCTGCTGCAGGCACACAATACGCTGCTTTCAGAACGTGTGACCGAACTCGATCATTTCGCCGGGCGTGTGGCCCACGACATCCTCAGCCCGCTCGACACCGTCGGCATGGGTCTCGCGCTGGTCGCCCCATCCACCGATCCGGAACGCCGGGCGCACATCGAACGTTCCCAGCGCGCGCTGCAGCGGGTGAAACAACTCGTGGACGGGCTTCTTCGCTTTGCCAGGTCCGGCGCCCGTCCTGACGGCACCGCACGGACTTCGGTGGACGCCGTGCTGAAGAACGTTGCCCTCGACTACGCGGAGGCAGCCAGGGCCGCCGGTGTCGAGATCGTCGTCGAGCCTTCACCGCCGATCGAGGCCGCGTGCAGTGCCGCCGTTCTCACGAGCATCGTGCAGAATCTCGTGTCGAACGCGATCAAATACATGGGCGAGACCGCCGTCCGTCGCGTGAGTCTGGCCGCGACGAGCGACGGGACCCACGCTCGTGTGATGATTGCCGACAGCGGTCCAGGGATCGCCGACGAGGTACGCCCGCGCATCTTCGAGCCGTTCACACGAGGCACACACGCAGGGGTCAGCGGATTCGGCCTGGGTCTCGCAACCGTGAAGCGGCTCGTCGAAGCGCACGGCGGCCACGTGGACGTCGAATCGACCGCCGGCGCCGGAACGCGGATCCTGGTCCAGCTTCCGCTCGCTTCGACATCCACGCCGGCCAACACAGCCAACGCATCTGCCACGCGAACACAACCATGAGATACGACTTCCTCATCGAGACCTACGCCACCGAACGGGTCAAAGTCTTGAGCGTCTGGAGCGAGTTCAGGGATGAAGACCTCCCCGTCCGGCCCAGACACGAGGATCCGCGCGGACGGAGCGTGCACGAACAGATGGTGCATCAGTGCGTCAGCGAGGACGCCTGGTTCCGTACGATGCTCGGGATCGATGTCGGCGCGCCCGTTCTTCCAACGGAGGAAACCAGGCTGGAATTCATCAGGAAGTACGCCGAAGACAGCGCGAAGCGTCTCGACGCGCTCCGTCGCACCGATGAGGAGTGGTGGGAGCAGTTGACGCCGTTCTTCGACGTCCAGCGTTCGAGAGCGTGGATCGTGACGAGGCGGCTGAACCACACGTCCCACCATCGAGGTCAGCAGATGGCGATGCTGCGCATGCTCGGCCGCGACCTGCACAGCAACTATGGTCCGACCGCCGATACGGGCGGCCTGATGCAGAACCATGCACCGACCATCTATGCGTACTCCAGCATCGGCGCACTGATCGACGGCGAAGCTCGCGGAGGCGCCAAGTCTGAGCTCCCTGGCCCATCCGGCAGACCTGTGACAGAGCGTCCCTCACCAGCTCGATGATCGTGTGACCGCCGGCGGCCAGACACGGTGAGTTGTCACCTTTTCCCCTGCCACATCTCTTACTAATAGGGAAAGGGGATGAGCATGTTGACGTTGAGCCTCGTGGCGCTGATGCTCGCGGGCTTCGGCACGACGATTATCGATCGACCGTTGGAGCTTCCGCCTCCGCGCACGGTCCACCTGGTCGCGACCGAGGAAATGAAGTTCGATATCACCGAGATCAAGGCGCAGGCCGGTGAGACTCTGCGTATCGTGCTGCGGGCCAAAGGCACGCTGCCCAAGACGGTGATGGCGCACAATTTCGTCCTTCTGAAGGCGGGAACGGACGCGCAGGCGTTCGTCAACGCGTCCGCCACTGCCAGGGCGACCGGGTTCATCGCACCGGCCGTGTCGGCGGAAGTACTCGCGTCGACGCCCCTGGCCGGGGCCGGAGAGACGGTGCAGGTGACCTTCACCGTTCCATCGAAGCCGGGGCGATATGACTTCGTGTGTTCCTTCCCGGGTCACTTTGCCAGCGGGATGCGCGGGGTGCTGACCGTCCGCTGAACCACCTCTCACCACGACGCCTGCATCACGAGTGCGACCCAGCCAGCGCGCGACCGCGTGTCAACGCGATGCATGCCGAGGTGCCGGTACACGCGATCGACGTCAGGTTCGACCGACTGCGGAATGCCTGAGAGGACGAGCCGGCCGTGATGACCGGCTCGCCGCACGAGTGAAGGCGCCATCTCGATCAGCGGGGCGGCCAGGACGTTGGCCAGCACGAGCGGCCACGTTCCGTCGTCGGCATCCGGTCCACCGTGGACGAGGTGCAGCCGGGTGACAAGATCGTTGATGCGCGCATTTTCCGCGGCGGTCCGCAAGGCCTGCTCATCGACGTCGAGGCCGAGCGCATGCGGCACGCCGAGCCGCAATGCCGCGAGCGCCAGCACACCGGATCCGGTGCCCAGATCGAGCACCGCTTCCGGGCGGTCGCGTGCCACGATCTCGCCGAGAATGTCGAGGCACAGGGCGGTGGTCGGGTGCAACCCGGTGCCGAACGCAGGCGCATCGATCAGCTGGATGCCACCCGGGCCGGCGTCCATCCCCGCGGGGACGATCCGCACCGGCCCGGCCTGAATCGGGCGCCGGCGGAGTATCCAGACTGAACCGGCGTCGCGACCCCCCACCGGAGAGATCACCACGGGAGCGCCGAGTGCCGCCCTCACCTCTTCAGGAGTGACACTGTCGGGCATCAACGCGGCCGCCGCTTCTTCCCACACTTCGACATCGAGCGCGCCCAACTCGATCAAACGATCGAAGATGTCATCGCCGGGCTGAGGCAGATCGATCCGGTACGGCACGATGGTAGGATAGACGCTGCTTCCCTTCCCCTCCCCATGATCTCCATCGCCCAACGTATCGCTGAAGAACTGAACGTTCGTCTGCCGCAGGTCGAAGCGGCGGTCGCGCTGCTCGACGACAAAGCCACGGTGCCCTTCATCGCCCGGTACCGCAAGGAAGCCACCGGCGGACTCGACGATACGCAACTGCGCACACTCGAAGAGCGGCTCACGTACCTGCGCGAACTCGAGGAACGCCGGGCCGCGATTCTGAACAGTATCGAAGAGCAGGGAAAGCTGACGCCGGAGCTTGCCGCGTCGATCAACGCGGCTGACACCAAGGCGCGGCTCGAGGACCTCTACCTTCCCTACAAACCGAAGCGGCGAACGAAGGCGCAGATCGCGCGCGAGGCCGGACTCGAACCGCTCGCCCTTCGACTTCTGCAGGATCCCACGCTCGTCCCGGAGAGCGAAGCGGCCGCCTTCGTCGATGCCGACAAGGGAGTCGCCGATGCGGACGCCGCACTCGAGGGTGCGCGCTGGATCCTGATGGAGACCTTCGCCGAGGACGCCGAACTCGTCGGCAGCCTGCGTCAACTCCTCTGGGACCGCGGCGAATGGAAGTCGTCGGTCGTGCCGGGAAAAGAAGAGGAAGGGGCAAAGTTCTCCGACTACTTCAGTGCGAGCGAACCCGGTGCGCAGCATCCCCTCGCACCGCACGCTCG
>DASWVN010000305.1:0-18002 GCA_036401215.1 Vicinamibacterales bacterium
AGTGCCGCAGCCTGCCGGCTGCGTCACTTCCCGTGTCAATGCTGAATGACGAATGACGAATGCTGAATTTCCATTCGACATTCAGCATTCGGCATTGACATGAAGCTCGTTGCAGGACTCGGCAATCCCGGCCGTAAGTACGAAGGCACCCGGCACAACATCGGTTTCGACGTACTCGACGTGCTGGCGCGGCGGCACGGGGCGCAGTGGGAGATGGGGCCTCGCGGCATCGAGGCGCTGGTCGGACGGTGGCGATCGCACGACACGGTGCTCGCCAAGCCGCTGACGTTCATGAACCTGAGCGGCGGCGCGATCGTCGCGCTGCTGCAGTTCTACAAGATCGATCCGGCCGATCTGCTCGTCGTCGTCGACGACGTGAACATCGACCTGGGGAGGCTGAGACTGCGTCCCGGCGGATCCGCCGGCGGCCACAACGGCCTCAAGTCGGTCATCGGATCGCTGGGATCCGATCAGTTCGCACGGATGCGCATCGGGGTAGGGCGGGGTGACAACCGCCGCGACCTCGCGGATCACGTGCTGGCGAAGTTCGACGCGGATGAGCGCGCGATCGTCGCCGAGATGGTCGATCGGGCAGCCGACGCCATCGAACTGTTCATCGCCGAAGGCATTGGACCGGTGATGAACAGATACAATCGGAAGGAAGACCAGGAAACGTAGAACTTCGACGAAGAACTTCGAACGACACGAAAATCCGAATTTCCTCCTTGCCACGAACACGGTTCGTGGCCATTGAGGCCCGCACAGCGGGCCTCGCGAGGGAGCGGCGCGGGGCAAGGGGCCCCCGCAAGCGACCGAGCCGGGGTTCGGGGCAGAGCCCCGACTGAAAATGACCAGAAGGAGAAGCATGAGCACGTCACGACAGTACGAACTCGTCTACATCGTCACACCTGACGCGTCCGAGCAGGACGTGGCCGACCTGCACACGCAGGTCGAGCAGATCATCGGGCGCTTCAACGGCACGCTCGACAAGACCGAGAACTGGGGCCGCCGCAAGCTGGCCTACGAGATCGGCAAGCACCGCGAAGGCACCTACGTCGTCGAGACCATCAGCGGCTCGGGAGAGCTGATGAAGGAGATCGACCGCCGGCTCCGCGTGAACGACGCCGTCATCCGTCACCTCGTCGTCCGCGTGGACGAGGAGCTGCGGGTGGCCGAGCGGACCCGCGCGGCGCGCCAGGAGGCGACGGCGCGGCGCCGGGTGGCCCGCGGCCTCCCGCCGGAACGCCAGCCGGGCGAAGGGCGCGGTGACGCGGAAGCCAACGAAGACATGGAAAGTGCGGAGGTCCAGCGATGAGGGAAGATCGAGGCGGTCGCGGCGGTCGCGACAAGAAGGACAAGAGTGATGCCCCGCGGCGCGGTGGCTTCTTCCGTCGTCGCCGCGTGTGCAAGTTCTGCGCGGAGAAGATCGACTACATCAACTACAAGGACGTTCGGCTGCTGGCGCCGTTCCTGCCGGAGCGCGGCAAGATCCAGCCGCGCCGGATCTCGGGCACGTGCGCGCTGCACCAGCGCAAGCTTCAGGTCGCGATCAAGCGCGCCCGCCAGCTGGCGCTGATTCCTTACGTCACCGATTAGGACTGAGCCATGGAAGTGATTCTTCGTGAACACGTGGACAACCTGGGCCGCCGCGGCGAGGTCGTGAAGGTCGCGGCCGGTTACGCGCGCAACTACCTGCTGCCGCAGAAGCTGGCGCTGCCGGTGACCGAGGCGAGCCGCCGCCAGATCGAACGCGAGCGCGAGAAGGCCGAAGCGCGCGACGCCGAAGAGCGGGCTGCCGCCGAGGCGATGGCCGAACGGATCGCCGCGCTCGACATCTCGATCGCCCGCCGCGTCGGCGAGAACGAGACGATGTATGGATCGGTCACGTCGGCCGACATCGCACAGGCGCTGGCATCGAAGGGCTTCGAAGTCGAGAAGCGCAAGATCATGCTGCCGGAGGCGATCAAGTCGATCGGCGAACACACGGTCCCGGTCAAGATTCACCGTGACGTCACTGCTGAAGTTAAAGTGAAGGTCGTCGCGGAGTAAAACTCCGAACTACGAACTCCGAACTCAGAACTCGAGAACCGTTCAAAGCGTACACGCGGGGGGGCCGCGGCCGGGGCGCCCCGCTCCGCGCCGCAGGCGCCTCTCCCGTGACTGGTGCTTTTGGCGCCGAGCACGGAGTGGGGCTGGCCGCGGCGGGGGCCCCACGGTCAGCGGCCTCGCGAGATTCACGGGCGCGCTCGGTTCGGGTATCGTGTACACTCACGGGCGCGCTTCGGCGCGCCCTTTTGTCTTCGGGCTTCAGTGACGCTCCTCGATCATCGTTCGAGTTCGTTGTTCTGAGTTCGCAGTTCTGAGTTTCACGGTGTCTCAAGTCGCAACTCCCGAACGTACTCTTCCCCACAGCCTCGACGCCGAGAAGTCGGTGCTCGGCGCGATCCTGATCCACAACGATGCGTTCAACCACGCCGCCGAGTTCATCGACTCGAAGGACTTCTTCCGGACGGCGCACAGCCGGATCTTCGAAAAGATGGTGGTGTTGAGCGAGCGCGGAGACGCGATCGATTTCATCACCCTCAAAGAGGAGCTGTCGAAGAGCGGCGAACTCGAGGACGTGGGCGGGCCTGCCTACATCGCGTCGCTCGCCGACGGCGTGCCGCGGTCGGCCAACGTCGAGTACTACGCGCGGATCGTCAAGGAAAAATCGACGCTCCGCAGCCTGATCTTCTCGGCGAACAAGATCCTCGCCGAAGCCTACGAGGCGGAGCAGGAGCCCGACGTCCTGCTCGACGAGGCGGAGCGGCAGATCTTCTCGATCGCCGAGGACCGGATGCGGGCCGGGTTCGTTCCGCTCCGCGATCTGGTGCAGTCCTCGTTTGCGACGATCGAGAAGCTGCAGCAGTCGCGCGGCGCCATCACGGGCGTCCCCACCGGGTTCACCGATCTCGACGAGATGACCACGGGCCTCCATCCCGGCGACCTGGTCGTCGTCGCCGCGCGTCCGTCGATGGGGAAGACGAGCCTCGTCCTGAACATGGCCCAGTACGTCGGCACGTCGACCGACATGACGGTCGGATTCTTCAGCCTCGAGATGTCGAAAGAGCAGCTGTTCATGCGCATGCTCACGTCCGAGGCCCGCATCGATGCGCACCGGTTCCGCACCGGGATCCTCACCGAGAAGGACTACGGCCGCCTGTCTCACGCGCTCGGCACGCTCGCCGAAGCCAAGGTGTTCATCGACGACACCGCGTCGATCGGCGTCCTCGAGATGCGCGCCAAGGCGCGGCGCCTGAAGGCCGAGCACGGGCTCGACATGCTGATCATCGACTATCTCCAGTTGATGCAGGGGCGCGGCCGCTTCGAGAGCCGCCAGCAGGAAGTGTCGGCGATCTCGCGCTCGCTGAAAGGGCTGGCGAAGGAACTCAGCGTCCCCATCATCGCGCTCTCGCAGCTCAGTCGCGCCCCCGAAGGGCGCACCGACCATCGTCCGCAACTGTCGGACCTCCGCGAGTCCGGCGCAATCGAGCAGGACGCCGACCTCGTGATGTTCATCTACCGTCCCGAGGTCTACCTGAAAGAGGAGACGCCCCCCGAAGACCAGGGCATCGCCGAGATCATCGTCGGCAAACAGCGCAACGGCCCCATCGGCTCGGTGCGATTGTCGTTCCTGAACCAGTACACCCGTTTCGAGAATTACGCTCCGTCCGCCTAGCGGCGGACGGATGGTAAATGGTAGATGGTAGATGGGAAAGAGTCGGATTCGGGGCTCTTTGCCACGTGTGCGGCGTTGTTCACCCTGCATCATTCGGGGGCTTCCCATTCGTCGTCAACTGGTGGCCGTTCGCCGCGGTGCGGGTTGGATTTGGCGGTGATCACGCTGGCGGTGAGCATTGCCACCAGTTCGGTCGACTCCTCGAGGCAGTCCTTCAACTTCGGCGCAAGCCTCGGATAGGCGGTGCTGATGACGCGCAGCCAGAACCGCGATTCGCGGGCTTCCTTGAGCGCGACGAACTGCTTGGCGATGAAGTCAGGCTTCGTTTGGCCCCCACCAGACTCCTCGAGGTTTGCCCCCACAGATCCGGCGGAATCAACCAGCTGATACGCGAGCCGTCTGATGATTGGATCGCTCGTCAGGTGTGCCCGGCACAACAGCACGATGTCAACGGCGAACTGAAAGCTCCTGACACGAAGATCGCGTGACTTGGCCATGCACGAAGAAGAGCACGGATCATGCCGCGCCCAAACTCGAACGTTTTGCTGTTGCCGCCTGTCGAAGTACGGAGAAGTATCAACCGCTCACTAAGCAGCACGTTGCAGAACCTGCACTCTTTTCCATTTCCCATTTCCCATTTCCCATCTCACGCGAACGCGGTCCGGGACGCCTGCGGTGCAGTTTTCGACCTGCCCGCTTCCGCCAGGATTCCGCGGGCAGCAGCGGCCTGGCCGCATCGCGCCGCCGGGCCGACATGCCTTCGGCGCGCGACCCGCGTACACGACTCGACCTACGTACACGACTTGGACGTTCGAACAGTGCAGCGCGACCGGCGGAGTCGTATCAGGGCCACGGCACGATGCCTCTCGCTCGAGCCCAAGTCACTGACGAATGACAAATTGCGAGTGACCAAAGGATATCCATTCGCCATTCAGCATTCGTCATTCGTCATTGATACGGCCTTCGACACGCGCCGGGCCGACATGCCTTCGGCGCGCGACCCGCGCACCCCGCACCCCGCACGTCGCACGTCGCACGTCGCACGCCGCACGCCGCACGTCGCACTGCCCACCGCGGCCGGAGTCATATCAGGGCCACGGCACGATTCGACCGTCCCGCTGCGTTGCAGGCGTTCGAAGTACGAAGAAGTCTCAATCGCTGACGAAGCAGCAAGTCGCAGAACCTGCACTCTTTTCCATTTCCCATTTCCCATTTACCATTTCCAGCGTGATCCGTCCCACGGTCGCTCGAGTCGATCTCGATGCCGTCCAGTCCAATTTGCGGGCAATTCAGGCGTTCGTAACAGCTGGAGCGGTTTCGTCTCCACGCGTGATACCTCCGCGTGTGATCGCCGTCGTCAAGGCCAACGCCTACGGGCATGGCGCGGTGGAGGTGGGACGGGCGCTCGAGGACGCCGGGGCGGCGATGCTCGCGTGCGCGGACATCGAAGAGGGAATCGTGCTCCGAGACGCGGGCGTGCGGATCCCGATCCTCGTGTTCGGCGCGCTCAGCGTCAGCGATCTGGGCGGCGTGTTCACGCACACGCTGACGCCGACGATCTCGACACCGTCGGCGGCGCGCGCGCTGCAGGCGGCGGCCGCACGGCGGAACGTGCAGCTGCACTGCCATCTGAAGATCGACACCGGCATGAACCGGCTCGGGTTTCGCCACGACAACCTGAGGCGGACGCTGCCCGAGATCACGGCGAGCCGCAATCTCGTCATCGACGCCGTCTATACGCATTTCGCGACCGCGGACAACCCGGAGCACCCCGGGTTCGGCGAGCAGCGCGAGCGATTCGAAACCGCGCTCGGCGCGCTGCCGGACCTCGGCATCCCGATCCGCGCCCGCCACGCCGCCAACAGCGCGGCGCTGCTGCGCGACGAGCGTGTGTGGTTCGACTTCGTCCGCCCCGGACTGCTGCTGTATGGCGTCGTGCCTCCGCCGCTCGCCTCCACGCTGACGCTGCGACCTGCCCTGTCACTCCATAGTCGTATCGTGGCGGTGAAGGGGCTCCGCGCAGGGGAAGCGGCCGGCTACGGTCTGAAGTCCCCGGTCGAGGCGCCCGCGACGATCGCGATCGTCCCGGCCGGCTACGCCGATGGCCTGGACCTGCGCCTGGCCGGACGCGGCTACATGCTCGTCCGCGGACGCCGCGCACCGATCGTCGGTTCGGTCTGCATGGACATGACGATGCTCGACGTGACCGGCATGGAGGTGGCGCCGGGCGACGAGGTCGTCATTGTCGGGGAACAGGCGGAAGAGTCGATCGGCGTCCGCGAAATCGCCGCCGCCATCGGCACGATCCCCTACGAGTTGCTCTGCCGCGTCGGCTCCCGGATCCAGCGGGTGTATCGCTAACGCGCTGGGGATGGTAAATGGCAGATGGTAGATGGTAAAGAGTCGGATTCGGGGCTCTTGGCCACGTTTGAAACGGTGTTCCCGTGACCTTCGACGAACGGTCTGTGAAGACCGCCTTTGAAAGCAGCACATTGGTCAAGCCGAACTCTTTTCCATCTACCATTTGCCATTTACCATCCCCACAGTCGCCGAATTATGAAGCAAAAGACGGTATTCACCTGTCAGGAGTGCGGCGCGCAGTCATCGAAGTGGCTGGGACGTTGTAACGACTGCGGCGCGTGGAACTCGTTTGTCGAAGATCGGCAAGTCCCGGAGGCGGTGACGGCCGCAGCGGCCGGTAAGCGCTACACGCTTGCGGCAACGGCCGGACCACAGCTCTACGCCGACATCGACATCGTCCAGGCCGACCGGCTGACGACGGGGATCGGCGAGTTCGATCGCGTGCTCGGCGGGGGCGTCGTGCCTGGATCGCTGGTGCTGCTCGGCGGCGAGCCGGGGATCGGCAAGTCGACGCTGCTGCTCCAGGCGGCCGCGCATTTCGCCAGGACGTTCGGTCCCGTGCTCTACAGCTCCGGCGAGGAGTCGGAGCACCAGATCAAGGCCCGCGGCGAGCGGCTCGGCGTCGAGCAGGCGCCGCTCTACATCCTCGCGGAAACCTGCCTCGAGCGGATCCTCGAAGAGATCGCGCGGCTCAGGCCGTCGTTCGTCATCGTCGACTCGATCCAGACGGTGTTCTCGCTCAAGTTCCAGTCGGCGCCGGGCAGCATCGGACAGGTGCGCGAGTCGGCGACCCAGCTGCTCTTCGCGGCGAAGGGGCAGAACATCCCGACGTTCCTCGTCGGCCACGTCACCAAGGACGGCAACATCGCCGGCCCCAAGGCGCTCGAACACATCGTCGACACGGTGCTCTATTTCGAGGGGGAACGCCATCACGCGCACCGTGTCGTCCGCGCCGTGAAGAACCGCTTCGGCGCCGTCAGCGAACTCGGCGTGTTCGAGATGACGGGGGGCGGCCTGCGCGCGGTGCCGAATCCGTCCGCGCTGTTTCTCGCCGAACGGCCGGCGAACGCGCCGGGGTCCGCGGTGCTCTGCTGCGTCGAAGGCTCGCGCCCGCTGCTCGTCGAAGTGCAGGCGCTCGTCAGCAGCACCTCCTTCGGCAACGCGAGGCGGATGGCGAGCGGCATCGATCAGAACCGGTTGTCGCTCCTGCTCGCCGTGCTCGAGAAGCGCGCGGGGCTGAACCTGATTGGCGAGGACGTCTTCGTGAACATCGCCGGGGGCATGGCGGTGGACGAACCGGCTGCGGACCTGGCGATCATCGCCGCGGTCGCCTCGTCGGTCAGGAACCGGCCCATCCGGCAGGGGACCGCCGTGTTCGGTGAAGTCGGTCTCGCCGGAGAGGTCCGCGGCACTACCCAGGCGGCACTCCGCGTGCGGGAAGCGGCTCAGATGGGATTCACCCGGTGCGTGCTCCCCCCGGGCAGCTGCTCTACCGTCGATCTGCCAGATGGTCTGGAGCTCATCGAGGTCCGCACGGTGAGCGAGGCCCTTGACAACCTGATGGATTGGTAAAGGAGTCGGCAGATAGAATAGAGGAGTATGCCGTGGTTCCTCCTCGTGCGGGTCCTGTTCGTGCTGGCGGTCACCTACGCCGCACTGCTGACCCGCCCGTTCGGCGAGTCGGTCCTCGTCAACGTGGGCTGCGGCGTCGTGCTCGGGTTCCTGATCCTGATCATGGAGACCCGGTTGCGCAACGCGGAAGTCACCGACCTTCTCGGTGCCCTGATCGGCGGCGCGATCGGCCTCGGACTGGCGAAGACGATCGGCGCCGCGCTCTTCTGGGCCGACCCGACCGACAATCGGGTCGTCTTTCTCCATAGCTTCGTGCTGCTGGTGTTTCCCTACCTGGGGCTCGTCATGGGGGCCAGGAAAGGGGAATGGCTGGAGCCGGCGCGCCTGGCCGCCCTTTTCCGGGACGCCGGACCGCAGCGCCGCTACCGCATCCTCGACACCAGCGTGATCATCGACGGACGCATCGCGGACGTCTGCGAGACCGGGTTTCTCGACGGAACGCTGGTCATCCCGCAGTTCGTCCTCAAGGAACTCCAGATGGTCGCGGACTCGGCCGATTCGCTGAAGCGGAACCGGGGCCGCCGCGGTCTCGACATCCTCCAGAAGATCCAGAAGATGTCGGGGCTCGACGTGATGATCTCCGATATCGACTTCCCGGACGTGCGGGAGGTGGACCTCAAACTCATCGAACTCGCCCGCACGCTGCAGGGGAAGATCGTCACCAACGACTTCAACCTGAACAAGGTGGCGCAACTGCGAGGCGTCGAGGTGCTGAACATCAACGAACTCGCCAACGCGCTGAAGCCGGTCGTGCTGCCGGGCGAGTTCATGAAGGTGTTCATCCTCAAGGAAGGCAAGGAATACAACCAGGGGGTTGCCTACCTCGATGACGGCACGATGGTGGTGGTCGACAACGCGAGGCGGATGATCAGCCGCAACATCGACGTCGTTGTCACCAGCGTGCTCCAGACCACTGCCGGCAAGATGATCTTCGGACGCTACATCGAGTCCCCTCCGGCGGTTCAGTCTGGATCTCAATCGGTGGCCGTTCCCCACGCCACGCCAAATTCGGCGTCCGTGCAAGCTTCGACCGCCAAGGTCAATGCCAAATGACGAATGACGAATGCCGAAGCCTTGGCATTCAGCATTCAGCATTCGACATTCAGCATTGAAGATGCCTCCTTTCCACTGGTGGCGGACGGTCTTCTATCTGATTCCCGCCGTCACGCTGTACACCATCGTTCTCGGGAGCATTTCGCTCGTGTCCACGTTGTTCGACCGGACCGGCAACTTCGCGCACCGGTGCGCGCGCGCGTGGGCGTGGTCGATCCTGAAGACGACCGGCGTTCGCGTCCGCGTGCGGGGCCTCGAGCACCTGGAGCCGGGACGCAGCTACGTGTTCGCCGCGAACCATCAGAGCATCTACGACATCCCGATCGTGTTCACGTCCATCCCGTTCCAGCTGCGGATCGTCGCGAAGGAGTCGCTGGGCCGGATCCCGTTCATGGGCTGGCACCTCCATCGCGCGGGACATCTGCTCGTGGATCGGCGCAATCCCGGTCCTGACATCGTGGAGAAGATGAAGCGGCTCGTTGGCGAGTCGAGTTCGCTGATCGTATTTCCCGAAGGGACGCGCAGCGCCGACGGCTCCGTCGGCCGATTCAAGAAGGGATCCTTTGTCGTGGCGATCGATGCGCGCCTCCCGGTCGTGCCCGTGAGCATCACCGGCAGCCGGCACGTCATGAAGAAGGGGCGGTTGATGGTGTGCCCGGGCGAGGTCGAGCTGTGCGTACACCCGCCGATCCCGACAGCGGACGTCAACCGCGACGACGTGCTGGAGTTCGCGGCGAGGGTCCGCGAGATCGTCCGGTCCGACGCCAGGTGAGATAATTTCCGTTCGATGCACGTAGCGACGATCATTGCCGCGGGAGGGGCTGGCACCCGGCTCGGCGGCGGCACCGCGAAACAGTTCCTCACGATCGGCGACCAGACGATCCTCGAGCGGAGCGTGGGCGCGTTCGTGAGCCATCCGCGGGTGAACGAGATCGTCCTCGTCCTGCCCGAGAGCGCGCCAGATGACGGGCGCGTGGCGATGGCGAAGGTGCGTATCGTGACCGGCGGTGCGCGCCGGCAGGATTCGGTCGCCAACGGCTTCGACGCCGTGGCGCCGGCGGCCGAGGTCATCCTGGTGCACGATGCCGCGCGTCCGTTCGTGTCGGCCGATGTCATCTCGCGCGCGATCGATGCGGCTGCGGAGCATGGCGCTGCGATCGCGGCGCTGCCGGTGACCGACACGGTGAAGCAGGTCACGATGGAGGCCGGCCGCCGCGTGATTGCCGGGACGATCCCGCGTGAATCGATCTATCTCGCGCAGACGCCGCAGGCGTTCCGGCGCGACGTCCTCGCGCGGGCCGTTGCGCTCGGCCGGAGCGGCGCCGACGCGACCGACGAGGCGGCACTCGCCGAACTTGCCGGCCATCCCGTGCACATCGTCGAAGGGGATGTGGAGAACGTGAAGATCACGACACCAGCGGACCTCGAGCGGGCCCGCGCGCGTGAACCGAGGCTCCAGGGCCGTGTCGGCACCGGGTACGATCTGCACCGCCTGGTGGAAGGGCGTCCGCTGATCATCGGCGGCGTCGACATTCCGGCGGAGCGCGGCGCGCTCGGGCACTCCGATGCGGACGTCGCCTGTCATGCGGCAACCGACGCGGTGCTCGGTGCGGCGTGCCTCGGTGATATCGGCCGTCACTTTCCGGATTCCGATCCGCGCTGGAAGGGAGCGTCGAGCATCGATCTGCTGCGGCAGGCGGCGGCGATGGTCCGCGATGCGGGATTCGCGATCGCGAACCTCGACGTGGTGATCGTCCTCGAACGCCCGAAGATCGCGCCGCACCTGGCGCGGATCCGGCAGGGGCTGGCCGATGCGCTCGCCGTCCCGGTCGAGCGGGTCAGCGTCAAGGGAAAGACCAACGAGGGCGTGGATGCGGTCGGCAGAGGAGAGGCGATCGCGGCACACGCCGTTGCGTTGGTGACGTGAGAAACTGCGAACTATGAACGCCGAACTATGAACTGATCCGAGTTCGTAGTTCGACGTTCATAGTTCGGAGTTTCACCGCTTCCGAGTTCGTAGTTCGGCGTTCATAGTTCGGAGTTTCAGTCGAAGTTTCATGCGTCTCCGCTTCGCCCCCAGCCCCACCGGCCAGCTCCACGTCGGCAACGCCCGCACGGCGTTGTTCAACTGGCTCCTCGCCCACGGGCACGACGGCACCTTCATCCTCCGCATCGAGGACACCGATGCCGAACGCTCGACGCGCGAGTCCGAGGCCAGCATCCTCGAAGACCTGCGCTGGCTGGGGCTCGACTGGGACGAGGGCCCCGATGTCGAAGGACCGTATGGTCCGTACCGGCAATCGGAGCGGCTGCACCTGTACGCGTCGTATGCGAACGAGCTGATCGCCGGGGGGCAGGCGTACTACTGCTTCTGCTCGCCGCAGACGCTCGACCGGGACCGGCGCGAGATGCTCGAGGCGGGAAAGCCGCCGAAGTACCGCGGCACCTGTCGCGACCTGCCGAAGGAGGATGCGGAGAAGCGGATCGCGGCGGGAGAGAAACCGGTGATCCGCTTTCGCGTACCCGAGGGTGTCGACGTCTCCTTCGATGATCTCGTCCGCGGCAACGTCACCTTCAGCAGCGAAGTCATCGGCGATCCGGTGCTCGTGCGCTCCGACGGACGTCCCGCGTACAACTTCGCCGTCGTGATCGACGATGCGCTGATGGAGATCACGCACGTGATCCGCGGCGAGGACCACATTTCGAACACGCCGCGCCAGTTGCTGCTCTATCAGGCACTCGGGTTCACGCCGCCGGCGTTCGCACATTTGTCGCTCGTCATGGGGCCCGATCACACGCCGCTGTCGAAGCGGCACGGCGCCACTTCGGTCGCCGAGTTCCGCGAGCGCGGCTATCTCCCCGAGGCGCTGGTGAACTATCTCGCGCTGATCGGATGGTCCCCGGGTGGAGAGGAAGAGTTGCTGCCGATCGAGGAACTCGCGAGCCGCTTCAACGTGGAGGACGTCGGCCACAGCGCCGGCGTGTTCGACGTCGAGAAGCTGGCGTGGATGAACCGTCATTACATGAAGGCGGCCGCGCCCGCGCGACTCGCGTCGGAATCGCTGCGCTACTTCGTCGAGCGCGGATTCATCGAGCAGCGGACGCCGGAAGCCATGGGCTACCTGACGTTGCTGCTCGGGATGGCGGTGGGATCGGTCGATCGCCTCGAAGAGATACCCGATCGCGTCCGGTTCATCTTCGAGTACGACGCGGCGTCGGCGGTCGCGCATGCCGACATCCAGGCCGTCCTCGCGGAACCGGGTGCGCGGGACGTGATTGCCGCGCTTGCGGAGGAGATCACGGAGCCGCTGCTCGATCGTGAATCGTTCCGCGCCGTGGCCAACCGCGTGAAGGAGAAGACGGGGCACAAGGGCAAGGCGCTGTTTCACCCGATCCGCGCCGCGCTGACGGGCGAAGTCGGCGGTCCGGAGCTCGACCTCGCCGTCCCGGCGATCGATCGCGGGTCGTTGCTTCCCCCGTCGGCGAAGGTCGCACGGATCTGGAGCTGCCGCGAGCGCGCGGTCGCGTTCGCTCGCGCGGCGCAGCCATGAACGTCTACGGCTTCAACGCCGTGCTCGAGGCGTTGCGTGCGGGACGCGTGCGCCGCCTGAAGATCGGTCCGCGCAGCGATCGCCGTGTCGACGAGGCACTGGCGCTCGCGAAGCAGCACGGCGTTCCCGTCGAGCGCGTCGACGCGCAGACGCTCGAGCGGCTCGCTCGCGGCGGCGTGCATCAGGGGATCGCCGCGGAACTCGCGCCGATGCCCGACTACAGCGTGCAGCAGCTCGTTGAGGCGGCGGCACCCGACGCGCCGCTGCTCGTCGTCCTCGATGGTGTCGAGGATCCGCACAACGTCGGCGCGATCGTGCGGACCGTCGACGCCGCCGGTGCGCACGGCATCATCCGCCAGGCGCGGCATGCCGCGTCGCTCGATGGCGCGACGGCGAAGGCGTCGGCCGGTGCGGTGGCGTTCGTGCGCATCGCGACGGTCGTGAACATCGCGCGCGCGATCGACGAGTTGAAAGCGGCCGGTGTGTGGACCGTTGGTTTTGCCGGCGAGGCCGGCGAGATGTACGACGATGTCGACTACACGGTGCCGACGGCGATCGTCGTCGGCAGCGAGGGTGAGGGGTTGCGGCGGCTGACGCGCGAGCGGTGCGACCGGCTCGTGAAGATTCCGATGGCCGGCGCGGTCGACAGCCTGAACGTGTCGGTGGCCGCGGGAGTGGCGCTGTTTGAGGCGGCGCGGCAGCGGCGGGCGAAAGCGCGGTAGAATAGGAAGGTTTCAGCGCAATAAATGGCCGTGGCTCAGCCGTTTGGGCGCTGTACGGGGGCGTCGGCGTGCAGATTCATTCCCCTCCACTTGCAAGCGTGGCACGCCATGTGCTACAAATGCTCTTTTGTCTGGGCTGGCGTAGCTCAGTCCGGTAGAGCAGCTGATTTGTAATCAGCCGGTCGGGGGTTCGAATCCCTTCGCCAGCTCCATAAGCATCGAGCACTGACAAGGGTTTTCGAGCCGATTCCGCAGGGACGTTTCGCGAAACGGCGCAAATCCTGACAGCTGAATGTGAATTCCTGGGTTCCGTCCGGGGCAGCGTGCCTACCGACGGACCGCCTTGGCGTCGCATGAAAAAGCGATGGCTCGGCACGGCAGACCACAGACCATCTTCGGCGCCAGAGGCGTCTGACCGGAGGCTGCGCGGGTAGAGACAGCGCGAACGGAGTGGAGCGGCGGGCGGAGCGGCCCCGCAAAGCAATGTGAGCGCAAACGCCAATCAAGGCGAGGTAGCGAAGCGGTCAAACGCAGCAGACTGTAAATCTGTCGCCCCAGCGGCTTCGGAGGTTCGAATCCTCCCCTCGCCACCAGAGTTATCCGAGGGGGGCGCAGCCCCCCCTCGGCCGCCTTCGCGCGGTGGGTTCAGGCGCGCTTCGGCGAGACCTCGCCGAAGCCGCTCCGCGGCGGAGGCGGGGACTCCCCCTACGGCTCGCCTCGCTCGGCCGGGGGGCCTCGCATCCGGCTCGCCGGGGCGCTTCGCTTCGCTCGCCCCTCTCTCGAGGGGGGCGGCTGGGCGGTGTCGAGGGGATGTTTGGAACGGCCGCGGAGGTCGCTGCACGGGTGAGCGGGTAAGGCTCGGGCAAAGTCACCGACCTTGATTCGCGAGCCACGCGATCGGAGCGAGCCGACGGAGCGGTTCGCGAGAGCGCGTGCAGGGGGTCCCGGGGGCGAAGTCCCCTGATTTGAGATGCGCGTAGGCGGGAGTAACTCAGTGGTAGAGTCACAGCCTTCCAAGCTGTTGGTCGCGGGTTCGATCCCCGTCTCCCGCTCCATATTTAATCGAGGGCGGCTCGGCCCCCCTCGTCCGCCTTCGCGCGGTGGGTTCAGGCGCGCTTCGGCGAGCGGCGAGCGAGAGCGCGTGTAGGGGAGTTCGAGGGGCGAAGCCCTTGTAGAAGCGAGTGAGCGCAGCGAACGAGCCACGCGATCGGAGCGAGCCGGCGGAGCGGCGAGCGAGAGCGCGTGTAGGGGAGTCCGAGGGGCGAAGCCCCTCGGTTAAGAAGGTCGATGCCGATGTAGCTCAGTTGGCAGAGCGCGTCCTTGGTAAGGACGAGGTCACCAGTTCAATCCTGGTCATCGGCTCCACTCGACTCGCCGCTGCGCGGCTCGCTCGTGGCAGGCCGCGTCATCGACGCGTCGAGTGCCCCGAGCGAGCGCAGCGAGTCGAGGGGCGTCAGCCAGCGAGCGAAGGTCAGTCAGGGCGCCCACGCCGACCGGGTCAACCAAGTCGTTGGCTGAAAGACGGCGGACGAGCGAAGCGAGTGCGCCGGCCCTGAGCGAGGCCGGAGGCCGAGTCGAAGGGTGGGGTCTGGGGCAAAGCCCCAGTTGAAGAATGTAGGGCGGACGCTGGGTCCGCCGATTCGACCGGCGGGGTCATCCATTACCCCGCCCTACAACGAGGGCAGAAGACGAACATGGCAAAAGAGAAATTCGATCGATCCAAACCGCACGTCAACGTTGGCACCATCGGCCACATCGACCATGGCAAGACCACTCTGACCGCGGCGCTGACCAAGGTCGCCGCCGACAAGGGGTGGGCGAAGTTCGTCCCGTACGACGAGGTGGCGAAGGCCTCCGAGTCGCAGGGCCGCCGCGATGCAACGAAGATCCTGACCATTGCGACGAGCCACGTGGAGTACGCCACGCCCAACCGGCACTATGCCCACGTCGACTGCCCGGGTCACGCCGACTACATCAAGAACATGATCACCGGCGCGGCCCAGATGGACGGCGGGATCCTCGTGGTGTCGGCCGTCGATGGCCCGATGCCGCAGACCCGTGAGCACGTGCTGCTCGCCCGGCAGGTCAACGTCCCGTACCTCGTTGTGGCCCTCAACAAGGTTGACGCGGTCGACGACCCCGAGCTGGTCGACCTGGTCGAACTCGAGGTCCGCGAACTGCTGTCCTCGTACGGCTTCCCCGGCAACGACGTTCCGGTCGTCCGCGTGTCGGCCCTCAAGGCTCTCAACGGCGAGCCCGATGGCGTCGACAGCGTGCTGAAGCTGATGGAGGCGCTCGACTCCTACATCCCGCTTCCGGAGCGCGAGGTCGACAAGCCGTTCCTGATGCCGATCGAAGACGTGTTCTCGATCTCGGGCCGCGGCACCGTCGTGACCGGCCGTGTCGAGCGCGGCAAGGTGAAGGTCGGCGAGGAAGTCGAGATCGTCGGCTTCAAGCCAACCGACAAGAAGGTCGTGACCGGCGTCGAGATGTTCCGCAAGCTCCTCGATGAGGGGGTCGCGGGCGACAACATCGGCGTCCTGCTCCGCGGCGTGGAAAAAGACGACGTGGAGCGCGGCCAGGTGCTGGCCAAGCCCGGCTCCATCAAGCCGCACACGAAGTTCAAGGGCGAGGTCTACATCCTCTCGAAGGATGAGGGCGGCCGTCACACGCCGTTCTTCAACGGCTATCGTCCGCAGTTCTACATCCGCACGACCGACGTCACCGGTTCGCTGAAGCTGCCGGAAGGGGTCGAGATGGTGATGCCGGGCGACAACACCAGCATCACGGCGGAACTGCACGTGCCCGTCGCGCTCGAGAAGGGCGCGCGGTTCGCGATCCGTGAAGGCGGCCGCACCGTCGGCGCCGGCACGATCACGGAGATCATCGAGTAAGGGCAGGGAACAGGGATCAGGGAACAGGACGGGCGATCGAAAGGATCGCATCCCTGATCCCCGATCCCCGATCCCGACACGGAACGAATCATGAGAGACATCATCGCCTTGGCGTGCCAGGACTGTAAGCGCCGTAACTACAGCACGACCAAGAACAAGAAGAAGACGAGCGAACGGCTGGAGTTCAGCAAATACTGCCGCTTCTGCCGCAAGCACACCGCGCATCGCGAAACGAAGTAGGCGCTCGTCTGACAGGCGCTCGCGCGTATCAATGACGAATGCTGAATGACGAATGCTGAATTCGCTTCGCAACGTCAGCAACGAGCCGCGAGCGAGAGCGCGTGTAGGGGAGTCCGAGGGGCGAAGGCCGGCGGTCAAGTTGCGTGTCAATGCTGAATGACGAATGCCGAATGCTGAATTCGCTTCGTAACTTCAGCAACGAGCCAGCGCCCGTCTCTGGGACGCGAGCGAGCGGAGCGAAGCGAGCCACCGGAGCGGAGTGAGGCCCTCAGGCCGAGCGAGCGACGGTGTAGGGGAGTCCGAGGGGCGAAGCCCCTCGGTTAAGAAGGACAGTAGCTCAATTGGCAGAGCACCGGTCTCCAAAACCGGGGGTTGGGGGTTCGATTCCCTCCTGTCCTGCCAGTTCGGGCGCCGGCGGCCCCGAGCGCCAATGGGTAGCGAACGGCGCGAGCGGGGAACGCGAGCGAGTGAAGCGAGCTTAAGCGAGGGGCCGGAGGGCAGCGCCGCGGCGCGGCGGCCCCGAACGCCAAACAAGGACGTATGTCAATGAAGACGGCAATGGCGGAGCACGAAGACTCGTTCGGCGGCCGTGCCCGCGACAGCGTCACCGGCTGGTGGGGCCAGTTGCGGCGCTTCCTCTCGGAAGTCCGCAACGAGATGGGCCGGGTCACCTGGCCGGGCCGGAAAGAGGTCTACGCGACGACGTTCGTCGTCATCCTGACGTCGATCTTCTTCGGCCTCTATCTCGCCGTCGTGGATTACGTGCTCAACGTGGGCATCAGCTGGATTTACACGACGTTCGGCGCGACGTCGTAGACGTGGTTCAGAAAAGACGTCGTAGAGAACATGACGAGCATGACGGACGACCGCACGAAACAGTGGTACATCGTCCACACCTATTCCGGCTTCGAGAACAAGGTGAAGGAGTCGCTCGAGCAGCGGGTGCAGGCCTACGGCCTGCAGAACGAGATCGGCGACATCCTGATTCCGACCGAGCAGGTCGCCGAGATGCGCGGCGGCAAGAAGGTCGTCAGCTCGAAGCGGTTCTTCCCGGGCTACATCCTGGTCGAGATGCACATGACCGACCACGCGTGGCACGTCGTGAAGAACACGCCGAAGGTCACCGGCTTCGTCGGGGCCGGCGCCAAGCCGACGCCGCTCTCGCGTGAGGAAGTCGATCAGATCCTCAACCAGGTGACGGAGGCGGCCGAGAAGCCCAAGCCGAAGTACACCTTCGAGAAGGGGGATCAGGTCCGCATCAACGAGGGCCCGTTCACCAGCTTCAACGGCATCGTGGACGAGGTCAACCTGGATCGGAACACCCTCAAGGTGATGGTGACGATCTTCGGCCGGTCCACCCCGGTGGAGCTCGATTTTCTGCAGGTCGAGAAGCTGTAGCGTTTTATGGCGAAAAAAGTAACGGCATTCGTGAAGCTCCAGATCGCGGCGGGGAAAGCCACCCCCGCGCCGCCCGTGGGAACCGCGCTCGGCCCGCACGGCGTCAATATCATGGACTTCTGCAAGAACTTCAACGCGCGGACGTCCAAGGACGAGGGGCTCATCATCCCGGTCGTCGTCACCGTCTACGCCGACCGGTCCTACACGTTCATCACGAAGACGCCGCCTGCCGCCGTGCTGCTCAAGCGGGCCGCGAACCTCGCGAAGGGCTCGAACGAGCCGAACAAGAACAAGGTGGGCACGGTCACGAAGCAGCAGGTCGAGGACATCGCCAAGCTGAAGATGCCCGACCTCAACTGCGAGTCGCCGGAGGCCGCGTACAAGACGGTCGCCGGCACCGCGCGCTCGATGGGCATCGACGTCGTTTGAAGCT
>DASWVN010000306.1:0-21637 GCA_036401215.1 Vicinamibacterales bacterium
CCCGCACCCCGGACCGCGCACCGCGGACCGCGGACCCCGGACCCCGGACCGCAGACCCCGCACCCCGGACCGCGCACCGCGGACGCCGGACCCCGGATCCCGGACCCCGGACCGCAGACCCCGGACCCCGGACCGCGGACCGCGGACCGCGGACCGCGCACCGCGGACAGCGGACAGCGGACCGCGCACCGCGGACTACTCCGCAGCCCAGCGCAACCCCTCGCTCGCGAGATGCGGAGGAATTTCGTGGCCGCCGTCGAACTGGCGGAAGGTGACCTCATATCCCTGGTTCGTCAGCGCGGGGACGATGACGCGGCTGCAGCGATCGATAGGCAGGATCGTATCGGCCGTGCCGTGCGAGACGAAGAACCGGGGCCGCCCCTGCGCCGGACCGCCGACGTAGAACCCGGGCGACCAGGCGAGCACACGGCGGAAGAGATCCCCGTTCTGCAATCCCACCGAGATCGCATAGCTGGCGCCGTCGGAGAATCCCCCAACCGTGATGCGCGCGGGATCGACGGCGACGGTCTCGAAAACCCGCTCGAGCGCGCGGTCGATGAAACGGATGTCGGGGCCGAACGTCCCGCGGATCACATCCCACGTCGCGGCACGCGAATCGGGTGCCAACACCGCTATCCCCGCATCGTCGGAGAACCGGACGATGCGGCGCAGCATGTTGGCGCCGCTGCCACCAGCCCCGTGGAGGAGCACGAGCAGCGGGAGCGGATCGCTGGTGTCGCGCGGCAGGTGCAGGACGGCATCGCGCCGGCCGTCGAGGCCGAGCGGCTGCGTGCCCGAGCCGTGGGTCTTCACGCCGGGACGCGGCCGCGCGGCGATGCGCGCATCGCTGTCGCGCTGAGCCCTGGCGTCGCATGCCGTGCCGAGCGCGAGCGACGCCGCGGCGCCGCAGATCACCTCGGTGAACCGCCGTCTCGTGACGGCTCCATCGTGCATGCTACCCGGCCTGGCCCGCCTGCATCCGGCGGTTCATTTCCTCTTCGGAGACGTCCTCGACGTGCGTCGAGATCCACCACGTCACGCCGCACGGATCGTCGACGCCGCCGCTGCGGTCGCCATAGAAGTGCGTGGTGGGCTCGTAGATCGACGTCGCGCCGGCGCTCATCGCAGCTTTGTAGGTGGCGTCCGCATCGGGGACGTACAGATGGATGGACCCGAGCTTCTCGGGGAAACGATCGCTGGCCTGGCCCATCATGACGTGCGCGCCGCCGATCGTCACGTCGGCGTGCATGACGCGTCCTTCACCGTCACGATGGACGCTCACGATCGCGGCGTTGAAGGCCGCCTTCATGAACTCGAGCAGCCGGTCGACGTCGCGGACGATCAGGTAGGGAGTGACGGCGGTGTAGCCGTCGGGGATCGGTTTCACGGCCATGGATGCACCTCCTCGGCCGCTCTATTCTGCGCCAGGTACAAAGAAAACGGCCGGCGTTTCCGCCGGCCGTTCCTTGTTGTGTGGAAACAGTCTAGCGACTGCCTCCGTTAGTGTCTGCCATGCAAGCACCTCCCGGCCGCGGCCATATGGTTGGGCCCCCGATCGGGAGCGGGCCGCTGATGAGCCTATTTTTATCGACCCGCCTTCGCCTTAGGGCTTCGGCGGGGCAGGCCCGCCTTCACCTCTACGAGGCTTCGGCAGACTAGCCGCCTGGCGCGTCGGTGATTCGAGAATACCATGCGAGCGGCGCCCCCACCACCCGTCCGTCATCCCGTGTTTCTTCTGTGTTTCCGCTGTGGCCGTCCGTCGTTCCGTGTTTCTTCTGTGTTTCTTCTGTGGCCTTCCGCGTTCCGTGTTTCTTCTGTGTTTCCGCTGTGGCCGTCCGTCATTCCGTGTTTCTTCTGTGTTTCCGCTGTGGCCTTCCGCGTTCCGTGTCTCTTCTGTGTTTCCCCTGTGGCCGTCCGTCGTTCCGTGTCTCTTCTGTGTTTCCCCTGTGGCCTTCCGCGTTCCGTGTCTCTTCTGTGTTTCCCCTGTGGCCTTCCGTGGTCCGTGTCTCTTCTGTGGCCTCAGTGGCTCCAGATTATTGCTCGCATCGCTCCTCCGGGATTCGTGTCCGAATCCACCTGCCGCAAAGCGAATGCCGGGGGGCGTTCTGCGCGGGATTTCGAGCATTTGCACGGGTTTCCCCGTCTGCAGGGACGCTGACGCGGGTGAAGGCCGTCGCGGGTCTTACAGAACTGTCGTCCGAGTCACCTCGTGTACTCAGGTTAGTGATAGTGCCCGTGTTCCGCTGACCAGACTTTCCCCGGGCCGGCGGTCGTGTCTCCCTCGCTGAAGACCGAGGCGAGAATCGCCGCGACGATCGCCAGCGCAACCGCGACCAGCATCAACGACGACATCCTGCTGCCGTCGACCTTCTTCTCGCAGCAGTGCTTGTACTTCTTCCCGCTGCTGCAGGGGCAGGGTTCGTTGCGTCCGACTTTGGCCATGAGTGAAATCCTGTGGTTCGAGGCAGCCGTCAAACGGCCGCGTTAACGTCGGCTCCGGCCCGAGGCGCCGCGAGCCCGATCCAGGCTCCACATCCCGGCGCCGCGGGTGGCAATGAACAGAAAGACGAAACAATACAGCGCGGCAAGCTCGCCAGCGTTCTGGATCGGCCAGAACGAGCGGGGCGCGTGAGCGATGAAGTAGGCGGCCGCCATTTCGCCGGAGGCGATGAAGGCCACGATCGACGTGAACAGGCCGACCATGATCAGGATGCCCCCGCCGAACTCGATGATCCCGGCGAGGCCGGTCTGACTCATCAGCGGTACCGCGGTGCCGCCGTGCGTACCGAAGAGTTTCTGCAGGCCATGAAACATGAAGAGCAGGCCCGCAACGATGCGCAACAGCGCGTAGGCTGGTCCCTCCAGCCGATTCAACAATGCCATCAATCCTCCTGATCTTCTATGAAGGATACGCGAGTCGTCGTCCCCTCGCGATACTGGCGCTCCGTCCGCTCCCGCAGCGCACGCATCGTGCGTTCCGCTCCGTCGCGGGCCCGCGAGCGAACCAGCGGACGCTTGATGGCGCCGAACAGACCGCCGAGGACGTCGAGGCGCGAGCGATTCACATACACGACCAGCGTCCGCGGGGCGGCCATCGTGCCCTCCTCGAGCAGCATCGTCACACCCAGCGAGGCGTCGCCGTAGTGACTGGCGTAGATGCCCTTGGTGGCCACGGCCCCGCGGCCGTTCTGGACCGGGCTGATGATCACGTGGGTGAGGCTGATCACCGCGCGCGGACCGACCTTTTCCTTTGACCAGTAGATGAAGCCGTCGAGCCCGTTGGGAAGCGAGCCCGAGTAGTTCGCCACGGCATCGAACAGCGTGGGCCAGTACTGTCTGAGGTACTGCGACCGGGCAAGAATCGTCGCCAGCTCATCGAGGATGCGCCGGGGTTGCGACGTCGATCGATACTCCATGAGCGCTGCGTTGCCGGTCGTGAGATACCGTCCGGCGTACGCGGCGAGATACGAGCGCATGGCCGTCGACGCGGTGTCGAGCCGCGCGTCCTTGCGGGCGAGTTGTGCGATCCCGTCCGCATCGAGCTTCAGGCCGCAACTGCCCGGCCGGCACCTCTTGAGATCGTCGACATCGTCGTCTTCGAGGAGGAGCGGCGCGATATCGGCGGCGGACGGGATCCGGCCGAACCGCCCGATCTGCTTCACCTCGGGACTGGTCTTGAAGGACTCGATGGCGCGGAACTTCTCGATATAGAAGGCGGCCGGGACCTCCATGATCGCAGCCACGGCGAGTGCGACGGCCGATCCGTCCGCATCGTTCGTGCGGGCGACAACCTCCCGCGCGTTGATGCGCTCGATCTCGTGCCGCGAGAACCCGGCGCGTTCGAGGATCGCCTGCGCCGTCGGCTCGTCCGGCTCGGCACGCGCGGCAACCACGCCGAGCGCCGCGGCGATCGCCCACGAAGCGATCACGGCGCGGCGCGGCCCGGTCATGATGCCGATTCCGCCCAGGCCAGACGGGCCGCGTAGTCCTCCGGCGTCGCCACCGCCGGATTCAGCCACTCGATGACGGCGGCGTGCCCGAGGCTCTCGGGATCGTGGCGCAGATATTCGCGGGCGACACCGATCACGGCAAATCCCCGCGAGAGCTGAAAGCTGAGCGTCGGATCCGACAGCTCTCCGGCAACGACACGGCGGGTGTATTCCTCCGGCGACAGCGAATCCGCGTAACGGTGGTACCCGGCCAGGCGCGCGCCGGCACGGATGCGGAGCAGGCCAAGACGGGTGACGAGCGCACGCCTCGCGTCGTACAGGTGGGTGCCGATACCGAGCCCCTGGTAGTCGGGATGCACCATCACTTCGGCCGCGTAGAGCGTGCGGCCATGTTCGGGGTCATGGTTGCGGAAGAATCCGTGGTCGGTGAAGTCACGCCACGCGGTGTCCATGGAGTAGTCATCCCAGAGCACGATGAGGCTGGCGGCCATCCCGACGATTCTGCCGTCGACTTCAGCCACCATCTGGCCCTCGGGGAACACCTCGAGATGAGAGGCGAGCTGCGCCGGCGTCCACGACGGAGCGCCGGGGTAGATCGCCGTGAAGATTTCGATGACGGCCGCGGTGTCTTCGGGGCGGCGCTGGCGGACGGACACCTCGCTCAAAGGGCAATCTCCTCGATATGGTCCAGCATTCTAGACGTGTTCCGGCTGTCGTTCAGCGGGAGCACCGTCCCGGTCGTTCGCGCCTGCTGGATCGTCTCGAGGTTCAGGTCCCCGATCACCATCATTTCCTGGTTCGGGTGGCCATCGGCGAGGATCCCGTCTCGCGAGAACGGGAAATCGCTCGGCGTCAGGATGGCGGCTTGTCCGTAGTTCAATGAGACCGCCGGAACCATCGGCAGCGAGCCGACCGTGTGCGACACGATGACGTACATCTGGTTCTCGATCGCGCGAGCATGCGCGCAGTACCGCACGCGCAGGTATCCCTGACGATCGTCCGTGCAGGCGGGCACGAGCAGGATGTTCGCACCGGCCCACGCGGCCGCCCGTGCGATCTCCGGGAACTCGACGTCGTAGCAGATCGTGATCGCGACTTTTCCGAACGACGTGGAGAACACCTTGAGCCGGTCGCGAGGCTGCACGAACCACTCCTCGGTCTCGAACCGGGTCATGTGCAGCTTGCCCTGCGTGCCCATCCGGCCGTCGGGGCTGAAGAAGTGCGACTCGTTGTGCAGATCGCCGTCCTCGGGATCGATCGTGGGGATCGTGCCCGCAAGCAGATAGAGGTTGTGCTTCTGGGCGAGCCCGCGCATCAGGTCGATGTAGGCGGGACCGTGCCGCGCGAGGTCACGGACCTGGCCGTGAATCGGCGAACGCACGTCGCCGAGCGTGAGCAGCTGGACGGTGAAGTACTCCGGAAAGAGCACGAGCCGGCAACCGTAGTCGGCCGCGGTCTCGACCAGCGCCGACACCTGATCGCGAAACTGCGCTTCCGAGGTCACCGGACGGATGAAGTATTGAAGGGACGCGACACGAAGTCTGTTCACAGTGCCTAGTCTACTGACCTGCCCCCCTCCCTGAAAAATGTTCCCGGTTCTCTACCCGAGCGCGACGTCGAGCGTCATCATGATCACGAAGCCGACCATGGCCGCGAGCGTGGCGGAGTCGGCGTTGCCGCCGCTCTGCGACTCCGGGATGACCTCCTCGACGACGACGTAGATCATGGCGCCGGCGGCGAAGGCGAGGGCGTAGGGCAGGATCGGGCGCATCATCATGACGCCGGCCGCGCCGACTACGGCGGCCAGCGGTTCGACGGCCGCGGAGAGCTGACCGTACCACCACGCCCGGAAGCGGCTCATCCCGTCGCCCCGGAGCGGCATGGCGATTGCCGTCCCCTCTGGCGCGTTCTGAAGGCCGATCCCGATGGCGAGCGCTACCGCGGCGCCGAGCGTCGCATTCGCGAGCCCGAGCCCCGCCGCGCCGAAGCTCACGCCGATGGCGAGCCCCTCGGGGATGTTGTGCAGGGTGATCGCGATCACCAGCAGGGCGCTGCGCGTCCAGTTGGTGTGCGCGCCCTCGGCTTCCGCGACCGGCTTGAACATGTGCAGGTGGGGGAGGAGCGCGTCGGCGATCCGGATCAGCGCCCCGCCGGCAAGGAATCCAATGACCGCGGGAAGCCACGGCACCATGCCCATTTCGCTCGCGAGCGCAATCGAGGGGGCCAGCAGCGACCAGAAGCTGGCCGCGATCATGACGCCGGCCGCAAATCCCAGCGACATATCGAGCAGCCGGCGGTTGACGGTACTGGTGAAGAAGACGAGGCCGGCGCCGAGGGCGGTGACGCCCCAGGTGAACAACGTGGCGACGAGTGCTTGCTGGACGGGGGAAAGGCCTGTGAAGAATTCTTCCAATCTGGGGCTATTGTGACTTACTTGCAGCGGCGGCGGAAATCCCGAACAGCAGAAACTCCGAACTACGAACTCCGAACTACGAACTCCGAACTATGAACTCCGAACTCCGAACTATGAACTCCGAACTCCGAACTCCGAACTATGAACTCCGAACTATGAACTCCGAACTATGAACTCCGAACTATGAACGGACAGTTCTTAGTTCGACGTTCGTAGTTCGGAGTTTCACCCGCAGCGTCAGTGCGTCTTCAGGACGATCTTGAGGCACTCGTCTTCCTTCTTCGAGAACATCTCGAAGCCCTCAGGCGCCTCCTCGAGCGACATCCGGTGGGTGATGATGAAGCTCGGATCGATGTCGCCGCGTTCGATGCGCTCGAGCAGCGGACGCATGTACTTGTGCACGTGCGTCTGGCCGGACCTGATCGTGAGCGAGCGATTCACGATCGCGCCCATCGGGAACTTGTCGATGAAGCCGCTGTAGACGCCGGCCACCGACACCGTCCCGCCACTGCGACACGCGAGAATCGCCTGGCGCAGCGCATAGGCCCGGTCGGTCTCGAGCATCACCATCGTCTTGACCTTGTCGTAGGCGCCGAGCAGTCCCGGGCCATGACCCTCCATGCCCACCGCATCGATGCAGTGGTCGGGCCCCCGCCCGCCCGTCATCTCGCGCAGCGCTTCCTGCACGTCGGTCTGTTCGTAGTTGATCGTCTCGGCGCCGGCGCGCTCACGCGCGATCTGAAGCCGGTACTCGAACCGATCGATCGCGATCACGCGCTCCGCTCCGAGCAGGTACGCGCTCTTGATCGCGAACTGGCCGACCGGGCCGCATCCCCAGACGGCTATGACGTCGCCGGGCTGGATCCCGCACATGTCGGCGGCCATGTAGCCGGTCGGGAAGATGTCGCTCAGAAAGAGCACCTTGTCATCGTCGAGCCCCTCCGGCACCTTGAGCGCACCGACGTCGGCGAACGGCACTCGCACGTACTCCGCCTGGCCGCCGGCGTAGCCGCCGAGCAGGTGCGAGTACCCGAAGATCCCGCACGGGGAGTAGCCCCACAGCTTCTCCGCCATCCAGGCGTTCGGATTCGAGTTCTCGCAGAGTGAATAGAGTTCACGCTCGCACTGCGCGCAATGGCCGCACGCGATCGGGAAGGGGACGACCACCCGGTCGCCCACCGCGAGGTTGTTCACGTTCTTGCCGACCTCGACGACTTCACCCATGAACTCGTGTCCGAGGATGTCACCGCGCTTCATCGTCGGGATGAAGCCGTTGTAGAGGTGCAGGTCGGACCCGCAGATCGCCGTGCTCGTCACGCGCAGGATGGCGTCGCGCGCGTTCAGAATCTGTGGATCCGGGACGTCCTCGACTTTCACGGTCCGTGTGCCGTACCAGCAGTTGGCTTTCATGAGCGCACCCCCGCAAGTGTCCGGATCTTTTCCGGGTCTCCCGGCCGCGCCGCGCGCTTGAGCGACGGGCCGTCAGAAAGGGGAATCTCTCCCGTTTCCATCAGCTGCTTGAATCGGCGCAAGTCTTCGTGGACCTGCAGGTCGGGTTCCTCACCGAACAACCAGGCGATGCCGCGGCCGAGCGCGCCCGCCGGCGGGTTGTACCGCAGTTGGACGCGGACTTCGGTGCCGCGCGCGCCGGGCGCGGGCGAGAAGCGAACGGATCCGCTGTTCTCGATCTGCGAACCAGGGAGCGAACGCCAGGCGATCCACTCGTCCTCGCGGTCTTCGAGGAGTTCGGCTTCCCACTCGACCTTCATGCCAACAGGCGCCCTGGCGCGCCAGCGCGAGCGCCGATCGTCGATGACCTCGACCGACTCGAGGTGCCGCATGAACTTCGGCAGGTTCTCGAACTGACGCCAGAACCGATACACCTCGTGGACGGGCTTGTTGATCGTCGTGACCCGTTCCACGCGCACGCTTCCGCGGTCCGCCGTCAACTCGCGGCGCCCATCGACTCGCTGCGACTGCAACTGCTGGGCGACGATGACGTCGAGCGCAGTCACGCCGAGCACGGCGGCCATGGCGGCGGCGACCTTGTTGCTGTCGTTGTCTTCGTTCAGACCTGACGCCAGATACGACAGGTCCACCGCGTCCCCGGCAACGCGCGACCAGAGCCATGCCGGGCGATCAGGTTCGTTGAGGATCGCCAGACCGGCGCCGATCTCCCGCACACCGAAAGATCGGAGTACGGCTGTGTTCGCATTCGGCATTCCGATGAGCTGCGCCACCGATCGCGGCGCGAGCAGTTCGGCGAGCCCGAGGCCGATGCTGAACCAGCCAAGCCCCAACGCCAGCTGTTCTGTTGTCTCCCCGTTCTGGTAGTCGTGATCCATGTGCACTCCGCAATGTCATGTGTTCCGACCGGGAACCATTGCAAGGCACAAGCCCGCCGAAAGGGATCAGACGTTGTCGTGGAGTTGACGGTAGGCGGGTTCGTCCTCGAGACAGTATTCGAACGGCGTGCCCCGCAGCGCGGCCACGACTTCGTCCATGTTCTCGACCGTTGCGGCAAGCGGCAGGGAGGATTGCTTCGTCAGCGACGCCCGGTTGACGAAGGCGTCGGGCACGTCGAACCACTCGCGGAGATCCGTGAGGGCGTGCGCCGGAATGCTGCCGGATGTATCCGGGAAAAGCGACGAGTACTCGACCTGCTTATAGAACGGATAGTCATCGAAGGCGGCGGCGACGCTCTGGTCTTCGGCACGCCAGCGCTCCATCTCGTGCAGCGCCCACGGAAGCGGCACCGACACTCGGACGTCTGGCGGCGCCGGCCGGTCGAAGACGTAGTAGCGTTTCGAGTCCCACGCTTTCAGGTGCGAGAGCAGCCCGCGCAGGTAATGGCGGCGGACGAGGTGCAGCACCGCGGCCCCGTGCGACTTGAGGTAGTCGAAGAACGTCGGTTGCGCGATCGGCCGCCAGACGCCGGAGAGGTGATGCGTGCTGTTGTGCTTCACGTCGACGACGATCAGACGTTTGCGGGCCAGGGCGGCGAGGTGGGCCAGGTAGTCTGCAAACAGTCGTTCGTGCCGGTCGGGGAAGATCCGGGTGACGTCGCCGGCGGCGTATTCTTCGAGAAACGTAAAGTAGTTCCCGCGGATCTGCACGGGATCCGGCCGAACGAGGTTATCGAGGCGGAACACCTCGTCGAAACAGAAGATGTCGGGGTGAGTGCCGAGCACCGACAGGAGCGCGTTGGTCCCCGACCGCTGCCTCGCGAGAAGGATCGTGAACTCGGGATGGGGCATCGTGGGCGGTCATCGTACCACGCGGGTGCGGGCCCATCGAGCCGTCCGAGTCACGGGGACGCTCTCGTGTCAGAATGTGGCGCATGCTGCGAGGCTCCGCAGGTGCGCTCCAGGCCGCTGCCGGCATCCTCGGTACGGGGCTGCTCCTGCAGCAGCCGCAACAGCCGCCACAACAGGCGCCCATCTTCCGCACGGGCGCCGAGATCGTTCGCGTGGACGTCACCGTGCTCGACCGCAGCGGCAAACCGGTCCTCGACCTGAAAGCCGACGATTTCGCGGTCTTCGAGGACGGCGTTCCGCAGAAGATTCAGTCCTTCCAGCTCGTCCGGTTCAACGGCGAGCACGGGCCGGACGAGGATCTCACGCTCACCATCGGCTCGCGTGACAACCGCAACGAAGTGCTGGCGCGCGATGACGTCCGGCTGATCCTCGTCTTCTGGGACGAGTACCACATCCTTCCCGACTACCAGGAAGAGGTCCTCAAGGAGGAGCTTCAGAAGTTCCTGAAGAAGATGCTCAATCCGACCGACTTCGTTGCGATCATGGACCCATGGACGCCGATCAGCGACCTGTGGTTCTCGCGCGACCGGTATCGGCTCGGGACGCAGGTGAGCGGCCTGCAGGGCCGGCAGGGAGTGCTGATCACGCGGAACGCGGCCGAGGAGAACCACTTTCGATTCCAGAACCGGGTGCCGTTCGTTCGCGAGCAGGTCTCGCTCACGGCGCTCAAATCCGCGATCGCGTATCTCGGCACGCTGCGCGAAGGACGCAAGACGCTGTTGTACGTCAGTCAGGAGTTCGGCCTCGGGCGTGATACCAACATGTGGGCCCAGGAAGTGATCCAGGCCGCGAACGTCGAGAACGTTGCGGTGTATTCGATCAACCCAATCGGCCTGCAGGTGAACCGCTCGAACTTCAGGAGCGGATTGCTCGCCAGCATCGCGCACGCGACCGGCGGTGAGTCGTTCGTCAGCAACTCTCCCGCACTGGCGTTCGAGCGGGCCATGGCGCAGGGGAGCGCGTCGTACCTCCTCGGCTACGCGCCGTCGCCGCTCCGCCACGATGGCAAGTTCCACGAGATCGAGGTCAAGGTGAAACGCGGCGGGGTCCAGGTGCGCGCGCGCAATGGATACCTCGCTCCGGACGCCACGCAGAAAGAAGCAGCGCGGAAGGCAGCGGCCGATGCCGTGCTTCCGACGCCGATCGAGGCGGCGTTCACGGAACTGGTGCGGCTGACCCGGCCAGGTGCCGAAGATCAGCCGCTCGTGGTGGGGACGATCCTCGATCCCGAGACGCCGTCGCCGGCGCTCGCCGTCCTGCCCCCCATGCTGTGGCTGATTCAGAAACCGGCCGACATGCGAGCCGCTCTTGGCGACACACCTCCGGCGCCGTATGCCGGACGCGAGTTCCTGAGAACGGATCGCCTCCTGATGCGCATTGCCGTCGAAGGCGAGCGTGCGGCTGACGCCGCGCTCACGGTCGGGCTCGTCGACCGTCGCGGCAAGCGGCTCACCGAGTTGCCGTTCACGCGTTCGTCGGCCGGCTGGACGCTCGATCTGCCACTGCAATCGATCGCACGCGGAGAGTATTTGATTGCCGTCGACGCGTCAGCAGGTGAGACCAGGTCGACCGCGTACGTGCCGATCCGCGTCAAAGATCGATGACAGGCAGCCGATCGCTGTGGGCTGTCACGGCCAGCTGAGGTAGGTGGGCGGAGGATCCCAGGGGCTTCACACAGCCCCGCACCGGGATATTCTTCAACTGGAGCGTTTCGTCCCGTGTGTCGATGCCACGGGCTTGATCGTGAAGTACACCCTTACGTTTGGATGTTTCAGGAGGAGCAACTGCATGCGACGTGTGATCGGAATGACGGCAATGGCGATGATGGTGGCGGCGGGGATGACCCTCGAGGCGCAGAAGACGACGCAGGTACACCCGGGGAAGGGTGGCAGCCCGCACGTGAAGAGTGAATGGACGATCGACGGGGCGAACATCTCGATCACCTACGGGCGTCCATCACTGAAGGGACGCGACGAGGCGACGCTGATGCCCCCCGGGAAAGAATGGCGCACCGGCGCGGACGAGGCGACGACGCTCACCACCGACAAATCGCTCATGTTCGGATCGCTGATGGTGGCTCCGGGCACGTACACGCTCTACACGGTTCCCGGCCCGGGTGAATGGCAGCTCGTCATCAGCAAGAAGACGGGCCAGTGGGGGATCCCCTATCCAGCCGGCGAGGACCTCGGTCGCGCGCCCATGAAGGTCTCGAAGAACGCCACGCCGGTGGAGCAGTTGACGATCACCATCGACGACACGCCCGGCGGCGGCAACCTCAACATCGCCTGGGGCACCGTCAAGGCCACGATCCCCTTCATGGTGCACTAGCGCGGCTTCGCCGCGCAGTGCTGGGTGCTGGGGTGCTGTGTGCTGGTGCCCGTGGTGCTGGTGCTTGGTGCGGTGCTCGGTGCACCAGCACCCAGCACCGCACCAGCACCCAGCACCCCCGGGCACCAGCACCCAGCACCCCCGGGCACCAGCACCCCAGCACCCCAGCACCAGCACCCCAGCACCCCAGCACCAGCACTCCGCGGGCCGCGCTATCTTTCCGCGGCGACGAGTTTTTCGAAGGCCTGCGTGCGCGATTCGACCATCCGCCGGTAGCCGTCCGGGTCGACCCAGGCGGCTGCCGGTTTGGCCGGATCCATCTTCTTGCGCTTCTCCTGCAGGTTGAAGAAGCCGGAATGTCCTGACACCCAGATGTCCGGCTTCAACGATCCGAGCACCCGCAGCGCCTTGCGGTAGTCCTCGAGGATGCCGGGATACGACGGGTTCTTGACCAGCGACGTGCCGGGATTCACGGTGGTGCTGGCGGCAAAGACGACCCGGTACTCGGTGCCCCCTTCGTTGATCAGCATCTCGTAGGTCGCCGATCCCGGCGTGTGACCGGGCGTGTGATGGGCCGTGATCCGGACGCCGCCGAGCGTCACGATGTCACCGTCGGCGAGCACGCGGTCCACCGCAACCCGCGGGAAGTGCATGTCAGCCTGCGTGGCGAACAGGTAATCGGTCTTGCCCCCCGAGCGCAGCAGTGACTCGTCCCCCGTCATCGCCTCGACCCTGGCGCCGCTCAGCTTCTTGAAGTGCGCGAACGTCCCGACATGGTCGAAGTGCGCCTGGGTCGTCAGCAGGATCCGGATGTCCTCGGGCTTGAAGCCGAGATCGCGGACCGATTTCTCGATGATCGGCGCCGTGCTCGGCATGCCACCATCGATCATGATGTGCCCCTGCGGCGTGTGGATCAGAAACGCCGCCAGGTGCTGGGTGCCGACGAAATAGATCGGTCCGGCCATGCGGAACGGCGGTTCTGGATCGTTCCACCTCGACGTGTCCAGCCGTTCTGACGACGAGCCAGAGGGAGGATTCTGCGGCGTCTGGAAGAGAACGAAGCTGACGAGGAGCGCGAGTGTCGTAATCACGCTCCTATGGTCGCATAGTCCGTGGTGCGCGGTGCGCGGTGCGCGGTGCGCGGTGCGACGTGCGACGTGCGATGTGCGATGTGCGGGGTGCGGGTGCGGGTGCGGGTGCGGGTGCGAGGTGCGACGTGCGAGGTGCGACGTGCGGGTGCGACGTGCGACGTGCGGTGCGACGTGCGGTGCGACGTGCGACGTGCGTGCGGATGTCACTCGCGGCACCGCGGCACCGCGGCACCCCGGACCCCGGACCCCGGACCGCCGACCGCGGCGGTGTCACTCGCGGCGTAGGGCTGACGACGGATCCACACGCGCTGCCCTTCGCGCCGGGATCCAGCAGGCGAGCGTCGCGATCGTGAGCAGGACGGTCGGCACCAGCGTGAAGACCGCGCCATCCACCTGACGCGGCGGCAGGTGCACGGCGATTCCAAACGCCACGATCCAGCCGATGACGGCCCCGGCCGCGGCAACCCTCAAGTGCTCGCGAACGAACGTCCAGACGACGCGGTGGGCCGTCGCGCCGAGCGCCATGCGGACGCCGATCTCCCGCGTGCGCCGCGAGACGGTGTAGCTGACCACCGCGTAGATGCCGATGGCGGCGAGCAGCAGCAGAAGAGGACCGAGGACCGAGAACATCTGGGCGGGGATCTTCCGCAGGATGAGATTGGTGTCCACGTGCTGCTCCAGGCTGCGCACGTTGAAGACGGGCAGTTCGGGCTCGACGCTCCGCATCACCCGCAGCAGGGCGCCGGCAGCCGCCGAAGGATCACCGCGGCGCACGAGCAGATGGACCTCTCCCGCGGCCCGGGGCAGGTCCCTGTAGGACAGGTAGATGATCGGCATCGGGGGCTCGCCGAACGCGTTGTAGACCGAATTCCTGACCACGCCGCAGATGACGAACGTTCCGCCCCGGGTTCGCAGGCTGCGCCCCAGCGCATGCCCGCCGGCCACGAAGCGTCGAACGAAGGTTTCGTTCACGATCGCCTGCGGCGGGGCGCCGGTGTCGGTGAGCGGCGCGAAACCCGCCCCGTCGACAAACGAGATGCCCATCACCTCGAAGTAACCGGGAGTCACCGTGTTCGTGAGCGCGTCGTCGACGCCGCCGTCCATCCGGGTATGGCCATCGACGGTGAAGGCGCGCGATGGAAGGCCGTGGATGTCGAGCGGAACCGACGATGCAATGGCGGCGGCGTCGACACCGGGCAGCCCGTTCGCCGCGTCGAGCGTGCGCGCGGCAAGATTGCGGATGAACGCCGGCGTCTCACCCCGACCCGAGAAGTCGTAGGCCGCCAGCATCACACCCTCACGCCGGAATCCAGGATCCGTGCTGCGGGTTTCCATGAAGCTGCGGAAGAACATCGCCGCGACCAGCAGGACGAGGACCGCCAGCGCGACCTGGGCTCCCATCAGCGACCGGCCGAGCCGGTTGCGGCGCGCGGCATCCTGGCCCCGGCGCAGGGTGACGAACGGGTCGGTCCGCGCGAGCTGCAGGGCCGGCGCCGCTCCGAACAGCACCGCCGATGCGATGCCCAGCAGAAGCGCGAAGGTCAGGCCGATCTCATCGACCGACGTTTGCAACCGCAGGGGAAAGCTGGTCATCGGGAGCACGAGCAGGGCTTTCGTGCCCCAGCTCGCCAGCAGCGCACCGAGCGAGGCGCCGGCCAATCCGAGCAGGACCGCTTCAGCGATCACCAGCGACCCGATCCGCCATCGTCCGGCGCCCAGCGACAGCCGGATCCCGATCTCCGTCTGCCGTGCGCTTCCACGTGCGAGCAGCAGGTTCGCGACGTTCCCACAGACGGCGAGCAGCACGAGCAGCATCAGGCCCTGAAGGATTCCCAGCGCTGCGTTGAACATCCGCTGCGGACCCTGCGGTGACGCGTAGAAGGGCAGGATCTCTCCCTTGATACCGACGTTGGTCTCGGGATGCTCGCGTTCGAGCCGCGTCATCAGCGCCGACAGCTCTTCCTGTGCCTGCCGGCGCGTTGCCGGTGGCTGCAGTCGTCCCATCACGCTGTAGCCGCGGATCGACCGGTCTTCCAGTTCGCGCGAGCCGTTCGCCACGAGCGGCGCCAGCGTGGCGGGAAACCAGACGTCGAACTGAAGCCCCGACGTCGTGCCCTGGAATTCATCAGGTGCCACGCCGATGATGTGGATCGCCCGTTCGTTCACCCGCAACGTTTGCGTCGTAACCGCGGGGTCCCGGTTGAACTGTGTTCGCCACAGCCGGTGCGAGATCACGGCGACCTCCGCCCCGCCCGGAACCGAGACCTCGTCGGGAAGGAAGAAGCGGCCGACGGCCGGTTGGACCCTAAGCTCCGTAAAGTAGTTTTCGGAGACGAGCTGCGCGAGCCGCCGCTCGACGGTCCCGGGCTCGCCGATATACGCGGGGATCGTTCGCGCGGCGAAGAGGTCCTCGAACGACTGAAGATGTTCGCGCAGGTCCCTGAACTCGAGCCACGACGCGCCGGGATAGTGCCCGCCGTCCGGCCTGGGTTCGACGAGCAGCACGCGGCCGCTCGCGTTCGCGCCGGGGATCGGCTGGATCACGCGCGCCTGGATCCAGGAGAAGACGACGGTGTTCACACCGACTCCGAACGCCAGTGACAGGACGATCACCGACGCGAGGACCGGCATCCGCGCAATCGATCGGCACGCGTATCGGAGATCCTGGATCATCGTGGGTCCTCGAAGGGTGAGCCCAGCCTGCCGCCGCGATCCTACAGGCGACATAGTAGCGCCTCCGAAAGCCGCTTGCGCTTACCGCGTACGTAGGGCCCGGAATCAGCCGGGCCGGCGTGGCTGCCGCGATTACTCCGCCCGGAGCGCAATCGTCGGGCTGACGGCGAGCGCACGCCGCAGCGGCAGCACGGCCGCGATCAGGATGACGATGGCGAGTGCAATCGGCGCCGCGGAGATGCTGACCGCGTCGAGCCGCGGCAAACCGTGGACGAAGGATGCGGCGACCTGCTGCAGGACGAGCGCGGCGGTCAGACCGGCGGCCACGCCCGTCACCGCGAGATAGGCCGCCTGGGTGAACACGAGCGCCGCCACCTGCCGGCGTCCGGCGCCAAGCGCGACGCGAAGGCCGATCTCACGCGTGCGTCTGAGCACGGCGTCACTCATCACGCCGTAGACGCCCGCCATCGCCATGAGCAACGCGATCAGGCCGCAGGCGGCGACCAGGGTCGTGGTCAGACGATCGAGTGTCAGCACCTCGCTGAAGTGCTCGTCGATGGTGATCGCACGCGTCAGTTGCACGCCGGAATCGATGGTCGTCAGCGTGCGTGAAACCGTGGAGAACAGCGCCTTCGGATCGAGGTCCGAACGCACGAACAGAAAGCCGCACGCCTGGTGGGCCTGCGCATACGGCACGTAGACGGTCGGCTGGGGAGAGTCCTGCAGCGTGCGATAGCGTCCGCTCTTCACGACGCCGACGATCGTGACCGGCTCGCCGTCGGGCGTGACCAAGTGCTGACCGACCGCGGTCGCGCCGAAGTGCCGCCGCGCGAGGAGTTCGTCCACGATGGCGACCGGCGGAGCGAGCGCGCCATCATCCGCATTGAAGTGCCGCCCTTCCACGAGCGGAATGCCGAGCGTGTCGAAGTAGGTCGGCGTGACGGTGGTTACGTTGAAATCCACGCGATCGAAGACCCGGGCACCGGCCTGCACGGCGTAGGTGCGGGCGTTGCCGCGCCCCAGAGGTGGCACCGATGCCCAACCCGCCGATTGCACACCGGCGGTCCTCGGGAGCTGCTCGGCCATGGCGTGGTGAAAGCGGACGCCGCGCACCGAATCGTAGATGGTGCAGTTGCCGCCGGGATTCTGCATCGTGATCATCAGCACGCCGGCAGCCCGCACGCCGAAATCTCCCCTGAGCGACTGCGAGAGCGCCCCCGTCATCACGACGGTCGCCACCAGCAGCAGTGTCGAGAGCGCGAGCTGGGTCGTGATCAGCACGCGCCGCATCCACGCGCCGCCTCCACCGGCCGAGATGCCGCCGGGATCCGCGCGCAGCGCGAGGGCCGCCGACGTGCCGGTGCCATGGATCGCCGGAGCGATGCCGAAGGCGATGCCGGCGACCGTTGCGACGCCCAGCGTCAGCAACACGAGCAGTCCGTCGATCCGGGTGTCGAGCAGCGCGGCCTGCTCGGGCGAGAACATCGCGGGCACCGTGCGCATGATCCAGGTCGCAAAGACGAGCCCCAGCGCCCCGCTGGCAGCCGAGATGAGCAGCCCCTCGAGCATCACCTGCCGTATGAGCGTGCGCCGGGCCGCGCCAAGGGCCATCTTGATCGCTACCTCACCGCGGCGCGCCATCGCTCGTGAGAGCAGGAGCGTGCCGGCGTTGACGCAGGCGCCCACGAGGAGCAACACGACCGCTCCCAGCACGACGGCTGCAACGATCGTGGCCTCTGCCTCGGTTTCAGGATCCAGCGTGGAATAGTCGATGGCGATGAAGCGGCGAGGGGCCTCGGGATCGAGGACGCTGCCGCGGTTCGTCTCGGGATGACGGGTGGCGAGGTCGGCCGCGAGACGTTCGAGGCGGCCGTTGATCTCGTCGAGCGTGGCGCTGCGGCGAGCCACGATCGAGAGGAGTCGCTGACCACGATCTTCATCCTGTGCAGGTTCGAGCGGGATCCACACGTCGGCCAGACGGCCCGCCTGCAAGCCGCGGAACCGCTCCGGCGTGACGCCGACGACCGTGTAGATCCTGGCGCCGAGCTGTAACGTTCGGCCGACGATGGCGGTGGGGGTCTCCAAAGTCGCCGCGAGTTCGTGGCTCACGACCGCGCCGGGAGTCGTGGGTGCCGCATCGGCCGGCGCCAGGAGCCGTCCGGCCGCGGGCTGAAGTTCCAACGTGTCGAAGTACTGCTCCGATACGCTGACGATCCGTACTCGCAGGATTGCGCCGGATCCCGGGACGGCATCATCCGGTGAATCGGCGGTCAGGCGGGCGTTCGCGAATCGGTTGTCGTCGAACGCCGCCACGGCGTCCGCCGGAATGGTCCCGGCGATGTCACCGTAGTCGCCCCAGGAGGTGCGGCCGTACGGGGCGCCGCTGAACTCGCTCGTGTAGATCGAGACCAGCTCGCCGGCACGCTCGACGCCGTTGGGCGCGCTCAGCAGGAGCTTGTAGACCAGGCCCGACACAGCGGCGTTGGCGCCGGTTCCGAGCGCCAGGCTCAGGATCAGCATCGCGGTGAGACCACGGGCTCGTGTGACGCTGCGTGCGGCGGATCGGAGATCGTCGAGCATGCTGGCGGCTGATCGTGCCGCACGATTCGTACCCGGATCCATCCCTGTTGGCGCGGCCTAAGTCGTTGATCCTGGACCGACCCGCCACGCCACCTCTCCGGATCCGAACACCCGCTGCGCGCATGCGGGCAGCCACGCTATACACTCTCGTCCGATGATCCGCACGGAACGGCTGACGAAACGGTACGGCGACAAGCCCGCGCTCACCGATCTGGACCTGGAGGTGCAGCCCGGGGAGATCCTCGGTTTTCTCGGCCCCAATGGCGCCGGGAAGTCGACGACCGTCAAGATCCTGGCGGGCCTGCTCCGGCCGACATCCGGCCGCGCGTTTGTCGGCAACTTCGACGTCATCGACCAGCCGCTCGACGCGAAACGGCGCCTGGGATTCGTTCCCGAGACCCCGAAGTTGTACGAATCGCTCAGCGCCGATGCCTTCCTGGACGTCATCGCCGCGCTGCATCACCTCGATCCCGCGATCGCGGAGAAGCGGCGGACCGATCTGCTCGAACTGTTCGACCTTGCTGACGTCCGTCATCAGCGGCTGCGAGAGTTCTCCAAGGGCATGCGGCAGAAGGTCGTCATTGCCGCGGCGCTCATCCACCAGCCAGACGTGCTGATCCTCGACGAGCCGTTCGACGGCCTCGATGCCAACACGACCCTCGTGATGAAGACCCTGCTCAAGGAGATGGCGGCGAAGGGGACGACGATCCTGTTCTCCTCGCACATCCTCGACGTGGTGGAGCGCATCTGCTCGCGCATCGTCATCATCCACCACGGGCGACAGGTCGCGGAGGGGACGGCCGACGAGATCCGCAGGCAGACACGCTGTGCCACGCTCGAGGAGGCGTTCGCGCAGCTCACCGACGTTCGCGAGACGACGCGGGTGACGGCCGATATCCTGGCGGCGCTCGCCCGCACATGAACCGGCTGTTCCTGACCCTCGGCATCGACTACGTGCAGTGGCGCGCGCTCCTGCGCGCGTATGTGCTCACCGATCTCGGCGCCGTGCTCGGCGCGTACGGTCCCGTCGAGCAGCGCCGGGCGATCCGGCAGATGCTCCTTCTGTGGGTGTTCCTGCCGTATGCTGGATTCGGTCCCGCCGTCGTCATTCTGCTCTCGCGCGAAGTACTCTTCGGGACGATGCTCCTGGCCTCGAGCGTGATGCTGATGACCGGCATCTTCGCGTTCGGCCTGGCGGCGTCGCTGATCGCACCCGAAGATCTGGCTATCGTGGGCTTCCGGCCCGTGGATTCGCGGACCTACTTCGCCGCGCGTGCGAGCGGCCTGGTGTTGCAGACGCTGGAAGTCGGCGTCCTGACTGGCGCACCGAGCGTTTTGGCCCTGCTCGTGCGCGGCGGCCTCGCTGGCGCGTGGTCGGGAGCCGCGAGCGTTGTGCTCGCCGCGCTCACGCTCAACCTCGCGATCGTGCTCCTGTATGGATGGCTGCTGCGGGTGCTGGCGCCCGCGACACTCAGCCGCGTGACCGCGTACGTGGGCGTGATCGGACTCTTTCTCCTGCTGGCGATCTACATGATCGGTTTTGCGCAATTGACCGATCACATGATGGGCGACGATGGGTCGTTCGATGTGAGCGTGAGCGCGCGCACCTGGACGATCCTCTGGCCGCCGGTGTGGTTCGCGTCGATCGCCGCAGCGGGGCTCGGGGAGACGAACCCCTTCACGATGACCGGCATGATGCTCGCGGTCCTGGCTCCACTGGCCCTCGGCTTCGTCGTCCGCGGTCGCGTGGCGCGCGATTATGCGGATCGTGTAACGGAGATGGCGAGCGAGCCATCGCCGAACCCGGCCCCGGCGCGCGGGACGCTGAAGTGGCTCACCGGCGAACGGCGCGCTATCGCCCTCCTCGTCATGGCGCAGCTGCGGGGGGATATCGCATTTCAGAGCGGCGTCGTGATGAACCTCTTCATCGCCGGTTTGCTGCTCGGCGTCGCCGGCATGAGCGAAATGCCGCAGGACCCGTTCTTTCGCACCGACCGCGTGCTCCGGCAAACGATGTTCTACATGGCTCTGATCATTCTCGGCATGTCGGCGTACCAGTCCATCGCGAGGACGGCGGAGCACCAGGCCTCATGGATCTTCTTTACGACGCCGTCGGACAAGGTTCGGCAGGTGCGTGCCGCCCGGGATGCGGTTCTCGTGCTCCTGGTCCTGCCTCCGTTCCTCCTGCTGATCCTGTTCCTCGCGTACGCCTACGGCCACGTCGGCCACGCGCTCTCGCACGGGGTGTTCCTCGGAGGGATGACCTATCTGGTTTTCGATCTGGCGGTTGCGCTCAGACCCAGCCTGCCGTTCTCGGTCCCGGCGACGAACCGAAAGGGCATGTTCGGCGGCGTGGCCACGATCGTTGCCGTGATGATCGGGTTGGCCGCTTCGACGCTGCTGGAACTGTTTGCGTTTACGACGATGTGGGGTGTGATGGCCGGACTGCTGTCACTGGCCGTCAGCGTCCTGATCGTTCGCCGTGCGGCTCGAGGCCGGATGGCCAGGCAGCTCGAGGCCGTGACCTATCTGGGATGACCGGCAGTTCAAATAAAATACGCGGATGGCCAGCCTGATCGAAGCGATCGATATCAAGCGCAAGTCGTTCTTCGAGTTCGAGAACGCCCCCTATCACTGCCTCGACATCGAGGTCTCCAAGCCGACGGCGCGCGGAGGGCAGACGCTCGTCCGCATCAAGATGCGCAACCTGCTCACCCAGGCGGTCTTCGACAAAACGTTCAAGGCTGGCGAGAAATTCAAGGAACCCGATCTCGAGATGGTCCCGGCGACCTTCTTGTATGCCGACGGGGACGGCTTCCATTTCATGGACCAGGAGAGCTTCGACACGCTGACCCTGTCGGCCGGCACGCTCGGCGACGATCGGCTGCTGCTCGTGGACAACGTGGCGGTGCAGATCCACAAGTACAACGGCAACCCGATCGGCGTGATCTTTCCCCCGCATGTCGAACTGACGGTCACCGACAGCGAGCCCGGCGTCCGGGGCGATACGGCCAGCGGCGGCGTGACAAAGCTGGCGACGCTCGAGACGGGCCTTCAGGTCCGCGTCCCGCTCTTCATCAAAGAAGGGGAGAAGGTCAAGGTCCACACCGAGACCCGCGAGTTCGCCGGCCGGGCGTAGTCCGCGGTCCGCGGTCCGCGGTGCGCGGTCCGGGGGTGCGGTGCGCGGTCCGCGGTGCGCGGTGCGCGGTCCGGGGGTGCGGGTGCGGGTGCGCGGCCCGCGGACCGCGGACTCGGGTATCCAGGGGATAAACACTTGGTCCCTCC
>DASWVN010000307.1:0-51372 GCA_036401215.1 Vicinamibacterales bacterium
CACGAGGCCCACGGCTTCTTAGGCACGACGGCCACGAAGAACACGACGGCCACGAAGAAAAGAACACGATCCACTGGGTGTGATCGGGGTGAAGTCGGCGATCGTGCCCGGGATGCACCAGGGATCAGCACTGCTGCACGAACCATGAACTGAAGAACAGGGACAGTGATCTTTCCGTCGTGTTCGTCGTGTCCTTTGTGCCAACAGCCGTCGGCTTCGTGACAGCGCGCAAGGGTGCGGCGCCGGGGAGCGGGACGGGCGGCAGCCACTGACTACTCCCACGAGGCCCACGGCTTCTTCGGCACGACGGCCACGAAGAACACGACGGCCACGAAGAAAAGAACACGATGACCTGGTGTTTATCGGGGTGAAGTCGGCGATCGTGCCCGGGGATGCGCCAGGGATCAGCACTGGCGCACGAACCATGAACTGAAGAACAGGGACAGTGATCTTTTTCTTCGTGTTCGTCGTGTTCTTCGTGTCCTTTGTGCCAACAGCCGTCGGCTTCGTGACAGCAGGCAAGGGTGCGGCGCCGGGGAGCGGAACGGGCGACAGCCACTGAGTGCTGCCACGAAGCACACGACGGCCACGAAGAAAGAACACGATGCACTGGGTGTTTTCTTCCTGGATCACGGAGCCAGGAAGCGCTCGCAGCACTCGCGCAGGTCCGGCAGGAACTCGTCGAAATCGGCGGAAAACCGATCGAAGTGGTCCGACAGGACTCGACCGGCCGTGCCGATCCGCGCCGCAACCGGACGGCGTGCCGCCATGCCGGCCAGCGCGCGGTCGATGCCGGACCGGCTCGCATACGCGTGCAGCCAGTCGCCGCGGCTCATTGCGGCGACCAGCGGATGCACCGCAGGCGGCAACCGGTGAAGATTGCGGCCGAGCGTGCGATACACCGCCTGTGCGTAAGCGGGCAGCGGTATGGCGTGATGCTCCGTCCAGCGTCGGGCCAGCACGTGATCGTAGAAGATGTCGACGATGACGCCGGACAGCCGTCCGTACTCGGGTTGAAGGATCTGCTTGCTGCGGCGGACCGCGGGATGCTGATCCGAGAACGTGTCGATCGCCCGGTGCATCCGGATGCCGGTCCGCATCCGTTCGGTCAGCCCCTGATATTCGAAGCGCTCCACCCGGCCCTTGACGAACTCGCCAAGCACGTTCCCCAACCACAGTTCGTCATCGTCGCCGGCCACCAGAAAGTGGACCAGGTAGTTCATGAAGGCAGACTACTACGTGCTCTCCGTTTCGGCAGCGTCCCGCCGCTGCAGTGTGATCCCCTGCACGCCTTCGAGGCGGTTCAACGCCTTGACGAGATCGCCGGCGGCATCCTCGCTGCGGAGCGCGATGCGGTAGGTCAACTCCAGCGCCATGCCCTGCCTGGCGGTTTCGATCGACACCACACGTCGCGTGAGCAGGTTGGCGTCGAACACCGGCCGGAGCAACGTACCCGCCTCGTATCCGGTTCCCACACGCACGGTGAGCACATAGGTTTCGGCGCGGGGCTGCCAGGCGATGCCGCCGCGGCGCATGACGAAGACGGCGATCGCGCAGACGCCGATACCACCCAGGGCCAGCAGTACATGGCCGGCTCCGGCGGCCATGCCGACGACGACAGCAAAGATGACGTACGCCGTATCCTGCGTGTCGCGCACGACGGTGCGGAAGCGGACGATCGCCAGCGCCCCGACGAGACTGAACGCGCGTGCGATGTTGGTGCCGATCACCTGCGTCATCATCGCGATGAGGATCGAGAGAAGGACCAGGGTCACGGGGAAGGATGGGGTAATTTCGTCGGGCGCATGCGTCGCCCGGTAGATCAGCATCACGACGCCCCCGAGGACCATCGCGAGGATCAGGCGCGCGAGGGCGACCAGTCCGCCGTCGGGCAGCGGCTCGATGACGCCGGTGAGAAACTCAGGCATGCATGGCGCCGGATCGCGCAAGGCGCGAAGCGCGAGTCTGCGGCTCGCCATGACCGAGCCACGTCATCCCGAGGCGGTACTTGGACGCATTGTGAGGGTTCAACGCGAACTCTTCCACCAGACGCCTGCAGAGCGCCGGGACCGTGGTTCCCGTCTTCACCTCGACGATCGCCTGCGACTCCAGAAACGGTCTCGCGGCGTCGGCACTGAACCGCGCCTCATCGGTCGCGCGCACACGCAGTTCGGTGTCGACGGTGAGTCGCATGAAGCCATCGCGCGAGGTGAACTGTCTGGCCATCCGGAGGTACGACACCTGGCACACCGGCCGCAAGCATCGGACTCGCAGCCGGCGATGGAACCACTCGCCCCTCCAGCCTCGGACCTCATCGGTTGCGTTCAAGAGATCGAGCCGGTCGATCGGGCACGCGACGCGCCGCTTGATCAGAAACCCGGGACGGCGCAGCTTGCGTTCGAAGAAGATCGCATCGGCATCCCCATAACGCCGCACGCGGTACTTCGCCCGCGCGAACGATCCCCGCCTCTCGAGCACGTCGAGCTCGGCGGTATCGAAGTACAGCGTGCACGCCTCGTACTCGTCGTTGTCTTCGCCGCGACCATGCGGATCCGGTGAGCCGTGCGCCCTTGCCCACGCACGAATGCGCGCGGCGAGCACGGAATCGACGAGGAACTTGATTTCCGAAGTCGGAACGTCGTTGAGCGTCGTATGTACCATGACGATCTATACGGCGTCGATGGCAAGTCGTTACGACGAAATGCGTTCTTACCTCCGTCACCTGCTGCTCGTCACCGCATTCATCACATCGACCTCGTCGTTCGTTCTCGCGCAAAGCCCATCAGCGTCCGCCCAGGGCCGCGAGAAGAGTGAAGAGACGTTTCCGCGGTTCGAGTGGGGTGATCATCCATCCCTGCGCCTCGGCCGGAGCACCCGGATCGACCTCCGGCTGCGATTGCAGCTGGACGTGCGTGGCTCTGAGGCGCCGTTCGGCGATGACGACGAACTGAACTCGGATGCAGTGGATCTCGCGCGGCGGCGCCTTGGAATCGAGGGTGAGATCCTCAACATCATCGACTACGAGATCGAGCGCGAGCTGGCAACAACGGACGGCTGGCGTGATGTGTACGCGAACTACAAGCAGTTCGCCGCCGTGCAGGTGCAGGCGGGGAAGTTCAAGGTGCCGTTCAGCCTCGACGAGAACACCAGCGCGACGAACCTGGACTTCGTGCATCGTTCGCGGGCCGCGGAGTTCCTGGCGCCAGGACGCGACGTGGGTGTGCAGGTGCACGGACGAGTCGCGAGGCGTCGCCTGCGTTACGAGGCAGGCCTCTTTCGGCACGACGGCAGCAATGCGCGGACGAACGATCTCGAACGCGTCTATGCCGGACGCACGTTTGCCGGTCGTGTGCGGACCGCGCCGTTCCGCCTGGGGAAAGGTGTGTGGCGCGATCTCGAAGTCGGGGTGGCGATGACATCCGGCGACGTACCGGAAGGTCAGCCCGGACTGCGGGGGAGGACCGTCTTCGACGAGCGTTTCTATCGGCCCGACGTGTTCGTGCGCGGCGCTCGAAGGCGGCTCGGACTCGAAGGGCAGTGGCGTCCTGGCCCGTTTTCGGTGAAAGCGGAACTGATCCGCCTGACGCAGGAGCGGTCAGGCCAGAGCGTCGAAGACACCGACCTGTCCGCGTTGATCGGGAGAGGCTGGTACGTGAGCGGAACGTGGGCGGTGACCGGTGAGCGAAAGGCCGACGGCCTCGACAACCCGAGGCGGCCGCTGTTCCGTGGCGGTCCCGGCGCCGTCGAACTCGCGGTCCGGATTGAATCGCTGCGCTTCGAAAGCGAGGCTCGCGGCACCGATCTCTCGACCGGACCTCGGGCGAACGAGATCCTCGGCAACGCGGATCGCGCCGTGACCCTGGGTGTGAACTGGTATGCGAACCGGTGGGTCAAACTGCAGCTGAACGGGATCCGCGAAACGATTCGCGATCCGTTTCAGGGGCCGCTCCCGGAGAAGCCGTCGTTCTGGAGCACGGCGCTGCGCTTTCAGCTGACCATTTAATTATGCGAACACGGATCATCGCGCTGCTCGCCGTTGTGTTCTCCCTCGGGTCGGCGCTCGCCCGCGTGGCGTGGGCGCAGACCGCAGACGACCTGTTCGACCCGTCCACGCTCCACGAGATCCGGCTGTTCATCAACTCACGCGACCTGCAGCAGCTGCGTCGCAACTTCGAACTGAACACGTTCTACACCGCTGACCTTCTCTGGCGCGGAGTGCGGGTGCGCAACGTCGCCGTCCGCTCGCGCGGCACCGGCAGTCGAAGCGGCACGAAGCTCGGGCTTCTGGTCGACGTGGACCGGTACTCGTCGCGTCAGCGATTCCTGGGACTGACGTCGCTGGTGCTCGACAATCACTGGCAGGATCCCTCGTTCCTCCGTGAGCAGCTCGCGATGGCGACCTTCAGTCGGATGGGGCAGGCCGCTCCTCGCACCTCCTTCGCGCGGTTGTTCATCAACAACCAGTACGAGGGGCTCTACTCGATCACCGAGGCGATCGATGACGTCTTTCTGGAGTGCAGCTTCAACGAGCGGGGCGGGTATTCCTTCGAATACCACTGGATCAGGCCGTACTACGGGGAGGCGCTGGGTGACGACCTGGCGGCCTACAAGCCGCTGTTCGAGCCGCAGAACCACACGCGGGACGCCGACGCGACGCTCTATGGACCGATCCGCTCGCTGGTGACCGAAGTGAACGCCGAGGTGGATTCCGTCTGGCGCGAGCGCGTGGCGACCTGGCTCGACCTCGAGCAGTTCGTCACCCAGACGGCCATCGAGACATTCCTCTCCGAGCTGGACGGGCTCCTCGGCTATGAGGGGATGAACAACTTCTATCTCTACCGGAACGCCGGCGCCTCGACACATCGCGTGGTCCCCTGGGACCGCGATAACGCGTTCCAGCGCATCGATTCGCCGATCTTTCTTCGCACCGACGAGAACATCATCCTGCGGAAGGCGCTTGCCTTCGATGACCTGCGGACCTTGTACCTCGACGTGCTCGAGGCAAGCGCACGCACGGCGCTCGAAGACGGATGGCTTGCGGCTCAGATCGAACGTCTGCTTCCGACGATCGAGGCGGCGGCACTCGAAGATCCGAAGAAGCCGTTCTCGAACGAGCTGTTCGCCGAGCAGGTCGAGTTTCTTCGCGCGTTTGCGCGAGAGCGCCCCGCCTTCGTCCTGCGGGAGGTCTCCCAGGCTCGTTGAGGTCGACTCGCCGGCCGACTCATCCAATTTGGTACCATCTTTTGGATGAGGTTCTTGCCGCGGGGTGCGGCGGGCGCACTCCTCGCGGCACTGGCCATGGCGAGTGCGTGCGGCTACAGCACTCCCAGCCCAACAGCTCCCGCTACGGTCGGGTCCTCGTCTGCCGTCCTCGTGGGCGCAGGTGATATCGGACAGTGCGGGTCACCCGGTCCAGCCGCCACCGCCGCGCTGCTCGACAATATTCCCGGCACCGTCTTCACCGCGGGCGACAACGCCTACATGGACGGCTCCCGGCAGAACTTCGAGGAGTGCTACCACCCGTTCTGGGGACGCCATCGCTCCCGAACGCGCCCCGTCCCCGGCAATCACGATTACGAGACGCCCGGCGCCGCCGGGTACTTCGAATATTTCGGAGCGAATGCCGGACCGGTGGGACGCGGGTATTACTCCTACCAGATCGGGGGCTGGCTCGTTGTCGCCCTCAACAGCGAAGTGCCGGCATCCGAAGGATCTGCGCAACTCTCCTGGCTGCGCGACACGTTGAGTGCGTCCCGCGATGTTCGCTGCACGCTCGCATACTGGCACTATCCGGTCTTCAGTTCCGGTCCAAACGGCGATAGCGCGGTGATGCGTGATGCCTGGCGGACGCTGCAGGAGTTCAACGCCGAGGTGATCGTGACCGGCCACGATCACCTCTACGAACGCTTCGCGCCGCAAACCTTCGACGGCACGCCGGATCCGGAAGGCGGCATCCGCCAGTTCGTCGTCGGCACCGGAGGCGTCGCGCTGTCCCAGCCCCGCGCACGGCGCAGCACCAGCGAAGTGGTGGGGACCGACTGGGGTGTCCTCAAGTTCACGCTCCACGATGGCGCGTACGACTGGGAGTTCATCCCTGTGTCCGGGGCATCGTTCCGGGACGCTGGCACCGGCGCCTGCCGCTGAAAGTGCTGGTGCGCACCCGGCGTCAGTGACCGCCTGTCACCGACAAAGCCCTCAACAGCACTGCGCTATAATCCGCGCCACTCGAAGGCCCGCCGCGGCGGTGTCTCGCCGCGCCCTCTGCTTCGACAGGGAGATTCCATGGCCAGACGTGCGCTCCTCATCGGCATCAACAAGTACCTGGTTCCTGGCGCGGATCTGCGCGGATGCGTCAACGACGTGCGCGACATGACCGCGGTGCTCACCGAGTTCGGCGGCTTCAAGAAGCGCGACATCACGACGCTCGTCGACACCGCGGCGACGCAGAAGGCCATGATGGCCGGGATCAGGGCGCTCGTGAAAGCCTCGAAGAAGGGGGACGTCGCGTTCCTGCACTATTCCGGCCACGGCTCGCACGTGCCAGACGATGACGCGCATCGCGACGAGACGGACGGCCGGGACGAGATCCTGTGTCCGACCGACCTCGATTGGTACGACCCGCTGCGCGACGACTGGATGCGGGACGCCCTCGACGACCTGCGCGACGGCGTACAGCTCACGGTGATCATGGATTGCTGTCATTCCGGCACGATCACGCGCGCCATCCAGCCGCCGGACGCGCCGGTGAAGGAACGCTTTCTCCCCAGCCCATGGGACCTTGCCGCAGCCGAGTCGCGCCGCGGTCTTCGCACCAGGGTCAGGAGCGGTCTGGGCGGCCGCAAACGCACGTCCCGGACCTCGAGCGACATCGTCAACGCTGACATCCCCGAAGTGCTGATCACCGGTTGCCGTGACACGCAGACCTCGGCCGACGCGTTCATCAACAACCGGTTTAACGGAGCCCTGACGTACGGCCTGGTCGAGGCCATTCGCGCGACGCGCGGCAAGCTGACGTACCGCGATCTCCACCAGCGAGCCTCCAGCACCATCAAGAAGAAGAGATTCGAACAGGTGCCGCAGCTCGAAGGGCGGAAGGCGATGTTCGACGCGCCGGTCTTTCCCGGCTAGGCGCATGCCCGCTCAGCGCAAAGCTCCCTCGCAAAAGCTCCGGCGGGGCAGGTCGCGCAAGACGCTGCCCGCTCGCCGACAGCTTCGCGGCGTTACCGACGCGCCCGTTTCGCGTCCGAAAGGCACGCGAGCCGCTGGTTCGACGCGTGCCGGCGGCGAAGGAGACGCGCCCGTCCTGCCACCATTGGGAGTGACCGTGGTCAACGGCGACCTGACCTTCGAGCGGGACGCGCTGCTGCTCGGGCACTATCACGCGACGCGGCTCACGGGCACCGAGAAGGTGATGGACGGATTGCTCGGCGGAACGATGGCGCGGTCGCTGGCCATGGGCGTGTATCCGGTCGCGCCGGGATCGCACCAGATCTTCATCAATACCCGCCCGAACCTCGAGCGCGGCATGTTCCTCCCCCGTCCGCTCGCGGTCATCGTCGTCGGGCTCGGGGAAGAAGGCAAGCTGCGCCCGGCGGACCTCGCGTCGAGTGTCCGGCAGGCGGTGATCGCGTGGTCTCAGCGGCTCGCCGAGCAGAACGACGGATCCGCGCCCACGTTCAACGTCGCGGCCACGCTGCTGGGGAGCGGCGGCACCGGCGTCTCGGCCGGGGAAGCGGCGCGGCTGATCGCCGAAGGCGTCTACGAGGCCAACACCTTCATCACGAGTGAGGGTGGCGGCCGTCCATCGCCGCGCGTCGGTCACTTGCGCTTCGTCGAGCTGTATCTCGACCGTGCGACGGACGCATGGAAGGCCTTGCGGCTGCAGGCGGACGCGCGGCCGGGTCGGTACGACGTGACCGGGTTCGTCGAGCCGGGATCCGGCGGCCTGACGCGCCATCCGGAACTCGGCTATCGCGGCGCCGAATACGACTTCATCACCGTCGAAGCCGTGAAGGACGCCGACGGCGCGCCGATCATCGCGTACAAGCTCGATACCCGCCGTGCGCGCAGCGAGGTGCGAGGGCAGCGCGCGCAAAGCCGGCTGATCGGCGAACTGATCGCCGCCGGATCGAGCGACAAGAACAACGACGAGCGGATCGGGCGCACGCTCTTCAACCTCCTCGTCCCGATGGAGATCGAAGCGTACCTGGCGGGCAGCGGCGAGATGCAGATCGAACTCGATCCGCAGACCGCCGCGATCCCCTGGGAGTTGCTCGAGTCGGAGCGCGAGTCGGGTGAAGACCTGCCGTGGGCGGTCCGCGTCAAGCTTCTGAGAAAGCTTCGCGTCCGCAGGTTCCGGGAGGCGGTCACCGACGCGGGCGCCGAAGGCGGTGCGCTGGTGATCGGCGAGCCCGAGTGTCCAATGGACGATTTTCCCCGGTTGTTTGGAGCGCGAGCCGAGGCGCTCGCCGTCCGCGCCGCCCTCACGGGCGAAGGCGGTCTGGCGGAAGAAGCGGTCGTCGGGCTGATCAGTCAAGAGGCGACGCAGACAGGACCGAGCGCCACGGACGTCGTGAATGCATTGTTCGAGCGTCCATGGCGGATCGTGCACATCGCCGGTCACGGCGTGCTGGGCAAGGACGGCAATCCCGGAGGCGTCGTGCTCTCGGACGGCGCGTTCCTGGGACCTGCGGAGATCGGCAACATGCGGACGGTGCCGAACTTGATCTTCGTGAACTGCTGCCATCTCGGCGCCGCCGATTCCAGGCAGCTGCTCAATACGCGGTACGACCGGGCGACGTTCGCGTCCGGGCTGGCGGGCGCCCTCATCGAGCGCGGCGTCCGCTGCGTCATCGCGGCAGGGTGGGCGGTCGACGACGAGGGGGCGCGGGTGTTTGCGGAGACCTTCTATGGATCGCTGCTGCGCGGCGAGCGGTTCATCGACGCGGTCTCGCATGCGCGGCGTGAAACGTACCTCCACGATCCGCTTCAGAACACGTGGGCGGCCTACCAGTGCTACGGCGATCCCGACTGGACGTTTCGACCGGCCCCGCCGGACGCCAATCGTGTGACGACCCCGTCGGTCGACGAGTTCTCGGGTATCGCTTCCGCACTCTCGCTGAAGCTGGCGCTGGAACGGATCCACGTGCAGGTGCGGTTTCAGGGCGCCGATCCCGGGAAGCAATTGGACAAGTTGCGGCACCTCGAAACGGTCCACGCCGCTCGATGGGGCGGGCAGGGAGATGTCGCGGAACTGTTCGGCGCGGCATTCACCGAGGCGGGCGACGTCGAGGCGGGGTTGCGCTGGTACGAGAAGGCGGTCGCGAGCGCCGATGGCCGTGCCTCGATGCGGGCCGCCGAGCAGTGCGCCGACGTTCGGAGCCGCCTTGCCTGGGAAATCGTCGATCGCGCGAAGCGCCACGTCGATGCCCTCGAGGGACGCGAGAAGGCCGCCGCCTCGTCGCGCAAGGCTCGCGCGGACGCCGAACAGCGGCTGGCCCGCGACATCAGTCGTGCGGACGAACTGATCGGCGATTCACTGGCGCTGCTCGAGAAGCTCACCGCGATCCAGCCGACGCTCGAGCGAGCGAACCTCGTGGGGACGGTTCACAAGCGGCGCGCGCTCGTCAACATCGCCGCGGACCGTCAGCGCCAGGCGGAACAGGACCTCAGGAGAATGCTGGCCAGCTGCGCCGAGGCGCAGGCCATGGCCGAGCGGACGGACGCAGCCGGCGCTTTCCATCCGGCCGCGAACTGTCTCATCGCCGAGGTCGCGCTCAACGCCGGCAAGGGACGCTGGCGGTCCCTCGACACGGCGCGGCTGAACATCATCAAGGCGGCGCTCGGCGCGAGGGAGCCGGACTTCTGGACCGTGATGGCCGAAATCGATCTCGACCTGTACGACGCCTTGGCGACGCGGCGGCTCGCGGCGAAGCGTTTGGCACTCGAGAACGCTTACGAGGACCTCCACCGTCGGGTGCCGTCGACGCGGATGTGGGGTTCGGTGTACGACACCGCGTGCCTCGTGCTGCCGGCGTACGCAGGGCGCGCCAGCGGCCGGGAGCGCGACGCGGCCACGGCGCTGCTCGCGCGCGTGCGGTCATTTGCGCATCCGGCATGATGCTCGAGGTGCGTTCGGTCATCCCGAGAGGTCTTCATGCAGACGATTGAAGGGTTCGACTACTTTCCGCTGGTGTTCGAGAAGAACGGCAAGCTGCAGGATCCGGCGGAACTCGACGCCTTGATCGAACGCGCGGAATCCGCACCGGCGACCGACGTGATCTTCATCGCGCACGGCTTTCGCAACGATGTTGGCGAAGCGACGCGGCTGTACAGTGACTTCCTGAAGAACTTCAGGGCCGATCTCGGGCGTCCTTCGTTTGCCGGCGTCGCCGCACGCACCTTTGTCGTCGCCGGCGTGTACTGGCCGTCGAAGGCCTTTCGCGAATCCTTCGGAGAGTCCGAGGAGGGGACACGCAGTCTGCGCAATCCTGCGCTTGCGATGGCGGACGCGAAGGAGCAACTCGACGAGCTGAAGAAGGACGCGACTCCGGCGCAACACCGGTCGCTCGACAAGGCGGCGGCGCTGCTGCCCAGGCTGGAAGGGGATCCGGACGCGCAGGACGAGTTCGTGGCTCTCGTCCTGTCGGTGCTGTCCCGATCGTCCCTTGACGAGACGGAGGGATTGCCACAGATCCGCAAACGGTCCGGATCCGAGCTGCTGGCGAGGCTCGATGCGCCGCCAGTGGAGGGGGCGCGCGGCTTGTTCGGGTCGATCGCAGGCAAAGTGGGACAGTTCCTCAACCTCACCACCTGGTACCTGATGAAGGACCGGTCGGGGACGGTCGGCGCGAAGGGTGTCGCGTCCGCCGTCCGCGCGCTCCGCAAGCGGTTGCCGGACGTTCGCGTGCATCTCGTCGGTCACAGCCTCGGCGGGCGGCTGATGGCGTCGTGCGCGCACGCGCTCTCCACCCGTCCGGCGCTTCAGCCCGATTCGCTGATGCTGTTGCAGGCGGCGTTCTCGCACTACGGGTTCAGTCCCGACAACGGTCGCGGGATCGCCGGCGCCTTCAGAGACGTCGTTGCGAAGAAGATCGTGAAGGGACCCTTTCTCTCGACCTTCTCTGCCGAGGACACCGTCGTCGGCAAGGCCTATGCGATCTCGTCGCGGCTGGCCCGCGACGACAGCCGCGCCATCGGCGATGCGTCCGACGAGTTCGGCGGGATCGGACGGAATGGCGCGCTCAGGACATCGGAAGTCGCCAACGCGCGGCTGCTCCAGCCCGGCGGGCGCTACGACTACCAGATCGGGGTGATCAACAACCTCGACGCGTCCGGCGGGCTGATCGCCAATCACGGCGACGTCACGAATCCGGCGGTGACCTTCGCGTTCACGTCCGCGATCGCGCGGACGTAGGTCGGAAGAGCGCCTGCCCGCCGTCGCGCGAAGCGCGAGGGCGGGTCCTACGGTTCGGTGGGACGTGGGCGCCAGAGGATGAGGACCTTGCCGACGCGGTGCACGGCGGTGGCGCCGGTGCGCGTGCAGATCTCATCGCCGACCGCGACACGTTCGTCGCGGTCGTCAGAGGCCACCTTTACCTTGATCAACTCGTGCGCCGTGAGCGCGCGATCCACTTCGCCAATCAGGCGGTCCGTGATCCCCGCGCTGCCAACGTGGACGACTGGCTCCAGCGCGTGTGCACGAGCTTTGAGGTGGGCGCGTTCTCTGGTCGACAGCGTTACAGCCATGGTTCGATTCTAGTTCGGGGCACAATCAAACCGCCTGATTCGTGTGATATCGTGACGCGCCGTTCACGACCGTGGAGGGTTCGATGCTCGCCATCCGGCCACTGATACCCGCAGCAGCGCTCGTCCTCACCTGCGCCTGCGTTTCGACTCCGCTCCGGCAGATTCCACCCGCCATCCCGGAAGCCGGCGAGAACGTGACCTCCAACGCGGCCAACGGCGGACGGGTCCAGTCGATCGCCGTCAACCCGACGAACCGCAACAACGCCATCATCGCGATGCAGTTCGGCGGCATGTGGCGGACCTTCAACGCGGGTGAGACCTGGTTCCGGATCTACACGCTGCCAGCCGTGTACGTCACGGACGTCGAGTTCGGCGCCGACGGCAGGACCGCCGTCGCGACCGTCTTCAGAGACACCCAGACGCAGCCGGGCGGAGGCGGTGGCATCTACATCAGCCGATCGAACGGAGATTTCTGGGCGCGTCCGGCAACCGGCATCGTGCCTGCCGCGCCATGGATGAGCGGTCCGACGAGCGCGCACTCGGTCTCGCGCGCGCCGGACGAACGCGGCTTGTGGTACGTCGGCACCGATGCGGGCGTGGCGGTCAGCCGCGACGATGGAGATACCTGGACGCACAAGGGGGTGGGCGGCACGAGCGCGGTCCAGTCCGTGCTGGCGTTCCCCGGCGGTACGGTGCTCGCCATGGACAGTTCGCACGTCTGGCGCAGCGACGATCGCGGCGAGACGTGGCGCGCGGTCATCGACGATACCTTCTCCCAGTTCGCGCCCGCGAACGGAAACGTCGGCCCGAGCGGCAACAAGATGGATCGGTCCCCTCACCATCCCTGGGCCTTCATCATCAGGGATTACCATCCCGCCCCGAAACACGGATCCGGAAAGCTGTGGTTCTACGAGCTGGACACCGGCACGAAGACGCCGCTGGCACTTCCGCAGGGCCGTTCACGAGGTCCGTTCGTGCGCGTGTCGCGGGACGAGCTGCACGGCGGCAACCACATCCGCCTGTGGGTGGGAACCGGCTGGGACGGCTACTACGTCATTCGCGAGGACGCGGCCTCGATTCGCGCCCTGCAGTCCACGCCCACGTTCGACGACTGGGTCAGCTTCATTGCCGAAGCCGGTATCCACGCCGACATGGGCGATCTCGGTCTCGACGCCAGCGCGATGCCGGCCTTCATGGGCACCGACGGCGGCATCTACAAGCCGCGCGTGCAGGACAAATGGTGGGAGATCGGCGGCCAGCACAAGTGGGTGAGCGCGGCCGTCCCGGGCAGCGGCATGAACTCGCTGCAGATCTCCGATCTGGCCGGCACGAACATCCGGCTGCCGAACGGTGATTTCACGACCTCCTTGTACTTCACCACGCAGGACAATGCGTTGTACACCTCGCCCGACGGCGGCGCCACGTGGAAGGTGGGTGATCCCCGCGAAGGATTCGGACTCGACGGGAGAAGCGATGCGAACGCCGGAGAAGCCGCGCAGATCGTGTTCGTCGGCATCGGCGGGTCTCAGGACACCTTTGCCGACCTCGACGTCACGAACAAGCGGCCGGTCCCGCCGCTCGACGAGAACGGCGTATCCCTGGATGGATTTCAGAATCCCTACTTCGTCAACCAGCAACCGAACTCGAACGCCAGCAACTGGGTACGCCGGCGCGTGCCGACGTCCGCACCGCTGACCGAGGTCTACTTCTCGAACAACAGTGGCGAGAACTGGCGCAAGTTCGCGACGGTGAACTTCAAGTTTGCCGGCGAAGTCCGCACCGTGGGACCCGTGGCGTGGCTTCCGGTGTTCCTCGGCGGCAGCGGCAACCCGATCGGGCTCGTGCCGCTGGCCACCGCCACGCCGCCTGGGCTGCCGCCTCCCACCTACGATGACAGCGATGTCGTCCGCCTGCCTGGCAGCGGGAGCCTCGGACAGCGGTTCACGGAATTCGACAAGCACGCCATCTACGCCGTGCATCCGACGAACTGGGCCTACCTGATCACCGCGGACATCGTCGCCAACGACATGAAGATCACGCGCGACGGCGGCAAGACCTGGCACACGAGCGCGGGGCTCACGGCGCAGGTCCGCCGCGGCGGTGCGCTCGATCTGTGGGGAGGCAAGGCGGACCTGATGCAGGTCACCGAGATCGCGTTCGATCCGTACAATCCCGGACGGATCCTCGTCGGCACGCGCGACGCCGGTCTCATCTGCACGGCCGACGACGGCCGTACGTGGCGCACGATCTATCTGTCGGATCGAATCAAATACATCACCGGCTTTCACTTCCAGCCAAACGGGAGGGTCTACATCTCGAGTTACGGGACGGGCCTGTGGCAACTGCGAACGAGCGGCGATTGCGGGAAAACGTACCGGCACCCGTGGGATGTCAGCGATCCGGTGGTCGGCGAGATCAGTGATGTTGCCGTGCCGGAACCTCGCGGTATCTCCGCACCCGGTCGTCAGAAACTCTTCGTCGTGCTGCAGGACGCGGACGTCGAGGCCGGCTCTCACCAGTTGTCGATCACCGGACGCGGCTTCAATCCCGGAGAGACGATCACGCTGCAGTGCCGCGAGGTTCAGACCGTCACGACGAGGGTGCGCATCGACGAGCGGGGACAGTTCGCCGTCACCCTGCCGCTCCCGGCGACGTTCCCGGCGGGGGATTTTACGATCCAGGGACTTGGTCCCGCCGGCGAGGCGCTGACAGCCTCCGAGTTCAGGAAGCCGCTGGCTGACGACGCCCCCGATCGTCCGGGAAGCGTTCGTCAGCAGCGGCAGCAGCGTTGACGCGAGTATCCGTTTTCGGCGCCGGAGATCAGAACCGGCTGACAACCCCGTTGAGCGGCAGCGTGCCGAAATGGTTCGACGCCGGCGCGCCGAACGTGACCGCGATATTCGAGAATGAGACCGCGGACCCGCCCGTGACGTCGATCTGGATCGGCGCTTCGAAAGCCGGGTTGCCGCTTCCGGTGACCGATGCCGTGCCGGTGATACGGATGCCGTTCGACAGGGACGTCACCGCGGCATCGCTGACCGTGACGTGATGGGTATGCGGCATTCGTGCCTCGGTGTCGGCCGGATCCGCCTGATTGAGGACCACCCACAGGTCGGAACGCACCATCGCGACGGCGGCTGAGAAGTCTGCCCGGCCGCTCGCGCCTTTGATCCGCAGGTCCCATTCCGCCGACAAGTGCCATGGACCGCCGGCTCCGGCACTGTAGTCGTTGATGATCCCGGACATGTTCGGCGGTACCTGGGTCTGAGCGGCTCCCGATGCTCCCGCCAGTAGTGCGATGGACCCGAGGCACGCGATCCTGAGTAGGGCACCGATACGCATGGATACCTCTCTTTCGATACAGGTTTCCGGTCCGTCGTGGGCGACACAACATACACCCAAAGCGCGCCGGCGGCGCGACAATCTTGCGGGTTTCCGGGTCGGCTAAGATGCGGCGATATGCCAGTCGTGATTTCGCGCATCGTCATCCTGCTGACAGTGGTCGGCGTGTACTCGAGCTTCGGTCAGCCGCCATCCTTCGAGCCTTTCCACCGTGACCTGTTCGCGCCGGCGACGCTGGTGAACGCGGCCGCCGATTACGACCGCGACGGCGACATCGACCTGTTCGTCGGATTCAACGGCGCCACCAACCGGTTCTTTCTCAACGATCGCGGCACGCTGCGCGACGTGAGCGTCGCTGCCGGGATCGGCGACAAGCGCCCGACCCGGGCGGCAGCCTGGGGAGATTTCGACGGCGACGGCGACGCCGACCTCCTCGTCGGGTTCACCCCCGGCTTCGGCTCCGTGCTGACGCTCTACCGTAACGAGTCCGGACCGTTCATCGACACGACGATCGCCGCAGGCGTCGGCATCGAGGGTGGCGCGGTGCGCCAGGTCGCGTGGGTCGACGTCGACGCCGACGGCGACCTCGACCTGTTCGTCGCGTTTCGCGATCGTGCGAACGTGCTGTTCCGCAACAACGAGGGGAAGTTCACGGACATCGCGGCGGATGTGGGTCTGGCGGATCCGCGCAAGACGGTCGGCGCGGTGTGGTTCGATTACGACGAGGACGGCGACCTCGATCTCTACGTCGCGAACATGGACGGCGATCCGAACGGCCTCTATCGCAACGATGGCGGACGCTTCACCGACGTCGCCGAAGCCGCAGGACTTGCGTGGGGCGGCCGCACGCCGAAGGATCCGAAGAACGGAACGGTACGCCCCTGCGTCGCGGACGTGGACGGCGACGGACGCCTCGATCTGTTCACCGCCAACTACGGTCCGAACGGTCTCTTTCTGAACCGTGGTGGCGGCAAATTCGAAGATGTGTCACAGGCGTGGGGCGTTGCGATCGACGGCCGGTACGACACGTGTGCGTTCGCGGACTTCGACAACGATGGGCGGATCGACCTGTACGTCAACGGGACGGTGACCGGCGGCACCAGCTATCGCGACTACCTCCTCCGGAACACCGGCGAGAAGTTCGAGGACGTCACACCCGGGAACGTCGAGGCGCTGCAGGCGGACCACGGCGCGCTCTGGGCCGATTTCGACCGGGACGGCGACGAAGACCTCGCGCTCACGGGTGCGGGAGAAACCCCGCTGCCGCTCGTGCTCGAGAACCGGCTCCCCGACGCCGACGCCAGACGCTCTCTCAAAATCCGGGTCGTCGATGGCGAGGGAAGGGCCACCCGCCCCGGTGCGGAGGTGCGGCTCTACGAGGCTGGCACGACGCGGCTCCTCGGCACGCGCCTCGTGGACACGGGATCGAGCTACAACGCGCAGAGCGATATCCCGCTGCACTTCGGCATTCCGTCGCAAGGCCGCGTGGATGTCGAAGTCATCTGGCCCGGCGGTTCGCGCACGCCGGTCCGGCAGACGAACGTGAACGCGCCATCGTCGAGGGTCGTCACGGTGCGGGTGAAGTAGAACCCGTCATCTCCGTCTTGTAATTCGCACGTCCCGCGTGACAAGATTGCCGCCGGAATTGTCGAAGCCGACAGCGACCCAATCCACACCATCGCAGCCGCTCGCGAGCTGGTACGCGCCCGGCGTGTCCGACCAGGTCGGCGACCGGCTGCTGATGTTCGACAACACCGGCGCCCCTTCCCTCGAGCTTCTCCGGTTTCGACCCGAACTCGCCGACGCGCCGGGCTTCGAAGCGGCGCTTCGTGAGCAGGTCGAGCGGCTGGCGGCCTTCGATCATCCGGCCTTCGCCAACGTGCGTTCCGTCGAACGGCTGGAACCCGACGATGACCTCGCGCTCGTCTCGAACCACACGCCAGGCAAACGGCTGTCGGAAATCCTCCATCGGGCGAAGGGCCCCGCGCTCGCCGCGGCGCTGATCAAGCAGCTCGGGCCGGCGATCGCCCAGTTCCAGCAGCAGAACCCCGGCGTCTACCGCGGACTCCTCAGCCCCGACCGCATCGTCGTCTCGCCCGAGGCCCGGATGACGATCGTGGAACACGTCGTCGCCGCCGCGATCGCCACGCTGGATCTGCCCCACCACGAACTCGCGTCTCTGGGATTTGCGCCGCCGGCCGGAGACACCGGCTCGCCGCAGATTTCCGCCGCGGCTGGCGACTGGTATCAGCTCGGCATCGTCGCCCTGTCGGGTCTCATCGGACGCGTCGTCACGCCCGCGGATCTTCCCAGGCTCGAGGCCCTGGTGGACGAGGCCTTCGAGGCCGCCGGCCCGGACGCCGAGCCACTGTCACCCTTCATCCGCCAGTGGCTCGGCCGCACGCTGCGCCGCGAGATCACGACCGGTGGGGTTGCCACAGAAGAAACGCAGGGGATAGCCACAGAAGAAACACAGAAGAAACACGGGGACGGAACGGCGGCGATTGCCACAGGGGAAACACAGGAGAAACACGGGGACGGAACGGCGGCGATTGCCACAGGGGAAACACAGAAGAAACACGGGGACGGAACGGCGGCGATTGCCACAGGGGAAACACAGGGGAAACACGGGGACGGAACACAGGGAATAGCCACAGGGGAAACACAGGGGAAACACGGGGACGAAACGGCGAGGGTTGCCACAGAAGAAACACAGAAGAAACACGGGGTGTGGGCGCACCGGTTGTTCATTCCGGCGGAGACGGAGCTGGTCTCCGCGGTAACGGCATCCGTCAGGGGTGAGGAGAACCTCTCGCCGTTCGAGAGGGAAGTGCTGGCTGGCCGGATCACGTTGGAGATCGAGAATCGGGCGGTCGCGGATTCGCGGCCCTCGGTGTGGGCGCGCGTTGGTGCGTGGCGGCGCGGGAAGGTCTCGATGCGGTTCGCCGCGGCGGTTGTGGCGATTGCGGCGGTCGAGGCGGGTGTGATCGCGTGGATGTTGTATCCCCGGGAAGGCGCTGCACCGCCGGCGGTCGCGGTTCAGACATCGGCATCGGGCGAGCACGTCGTCGTGCCGGGCGGCTCGGTGGATCCCGCCGCCCTTGGCGTTGTCGTAGGTCCGGATTTCGGTTGGGTCCGTGTCACCACTGCGTCGTCTGGAGGCGCCCTGGGAACGACAAGCTCCGAGAGTGGTGTCGCGGCGCTGCGGATCTCGTCGCCGATCGAACTCAAAGTGCTCGAGGGTTCGCGTGTAATTGGATCCGTTCCGGGGCGGGATCTCCAGCTCTCAGCGGGGCAGCACGAAATCGAATTGGTGAACGAAGAGCTGGGATACCGCGTTCGTCAGACGATCGTCGCAGAAGCGGGTCAGGTGATCGCGATCCACGTCTCACCACTGCCTGGCTGGATCTCCATCGAGGCTCCGGATGCTCCCGAGGTGTCGGTCGATGGAAAGGCCGTCGGCCGGGCTCCGCTGGGTCCGCTCGCGCTTGCGGCAGGCGAACACGAGGTGACGTTCACGTATCGAGGCGGCCGCAGCGAACGTCAGCGAATCACCGTCAAGACCGGTGAGACGACGCAGGTGGTTGGGAAGGGACGATGAGCCTTAGTCGATCTTGACGAGCGCCATCTGGCTGGACGGCTCGGTCCGTCCGCCTTCGGGTTCGACGGTCACGAACGCGCCTGAGAGACGTCCGGTGACCGCGAGCGGGACCTCGGTTGCGAGCGTCACGCGCCCCTCCCTGTCAGGATTCACCAGCCCCGCGTTGATCGGTCCGGTTGTCGTCGAGAGCCAGAGCTGATACGTCCTGCCGGACTCGGCCGGCGCCAGCCGTGACGCGCTGAAGACCAAACCTCGCGTGCGGCTGAAGAGGATGTGTCCGTACGCCGGTGAGTCGGGCGACGCGCCCCTCAACCAGTAGCGAACGAGATCCGGCGCGGCGAGCACGTTTCCCACGATCTGCGCCTGCGTCGCGGATTGACGCGCATCGGCAACCTGCCGCGCGGCCTCCTGGCGGGTCGCATCGATGGCCGCGTCTCTCTCGCGTTCGGCCGCAGACACCCGCAGCGCCGCATCGTTCAGCCGTTCGTCCACCCGGCGCTGAAGCCACAAACCGAAGAGAGCGATGGCGCCAACGAGTGCGAATACGCCGGCTGCCGCGAGCCACGGTCGCAAGCGGCTGGGTTGAACGGTGTCCCTGTGCGCGACGTCCTCGACGACGCGTTCCAGTGATTCGACGCGGGCCGACAGTGCAGCGGCGATTTGCGGCACGTCCGGTGAGACCGGTGGCGGCGCTGCCTCGACTGGTGAAGAGTCCGCGGCAGCGGAAGCGGCTGGCGCAGCTTCGGTTACCGGGGTAGCGGGATCCGCTGTGTCGGCCGGCGCGGTTTCGATCGATGCCGTGCCGGACGCAGGGGCCGGAGGCGCGGCTGGTTCGTCGATCGGAGATTCGTCCGCCGCAGGAGCGGACGCCTCGGCCGTCTCGATGTCCGGCAGGCCGGGCGGTGGAGTCGCGTCTGCCGGCGCCTCGAGGGCGCGCTGGCTGACGGCCGGATCAGGAGCAGCGTCCCGCATCTCCTGGTGAATGCGCATGACACCTTCGAGAGGGAAGGCCGCCGGCGCCGGGGGCAGCCCGGACTGTCGGAGCGCCCGCAGCTCGGTCAGGACCAATTGGAGATCCCGCGACAGCTGTGTCATCCCCGCCTGGATCTCGCGTTCGAGGGCAGAGACCCGTGATTCGGCGTTGGCGAAGCCCCGCAGCGCGAGGTTCGTGGCCGTGACGCAGCTCTCGACCAGGCTGACGGCCTGCTCGCTGATCTGCCGGCCGGGGTCGGACCCGCCCGCCGGGAGCGACTCCCACTCCTGCTCGATCGCCCGCTCGAGTGCGCGGATCCGTTCGCCGGTCGACTGGTGCAAGGTCTCGAGCCCGCCGGCGCCGCGCTCACCGGCGAGGCCGCCGTTGCGCCGGCGCTGTGTCTGCTGCCACGAGTCGACGAGCTGGGCGCACTGGACGGTGAGTTGCTCGAGCCGTTTCTGGGTCGGCTGCGAGTACTCCCGGGTCCGCTGCCAGTCGCGCAAGGCCGAGCGGAGGCCGTCGATCTGGCCCTGGAGATCGGGCTCGCGGCTGTCCGTGCCGGGCTTGGGGAGGTTGAGCTGCTCCTGCACTCGGGACCTTTCGTCTCGTGTCAGATCGGTGCTGGAGAGTATATCGAAGCTTCCCCGGATCCTTCGGCCGATTTGTCGAATTTCCCCGGGGCCGTTCGACGGACCTGTGTGAGAGGCCCACTGAGGGAGGAAGTCATGAATCAGGTCACGTCCAGGGATGGAACCAGAATCGCCTACGAGCCGTCCGGCGCCGGTCCGGCGCTGCTGCTCGTGGACGGCGCGTTGTGCAGCCGTGGTTTCGGGCCGTCAGCCAGGCTCGCCGATGCGCTGTCGACCGACTTCACGGTCTACCGGTACGACCGCCGCGGACGAGGGGAGAGCGGGGACAGGACGGCCTACTCGCCCGAACGCGAAGTGGACGACATTGCCGCGCTGATCGATCGTGCCGGCGGCTCGGCGAGCCTGCTTGGCCTCTCATCCGGAGGCGCCTTGTGCCTCGACGCCGCGGCGGCCGGCCTGCCGATCGACAAGGTGATGGTGTACGAGCCTCCCTTTGTGAACGACGGCACGGATGTCAGCACGCGCCACCTGGAAGCCCTGCGGCAACTCGTCGCGGGGGGCGACCGAGGTGGCGCCGTCACGTATTTCATGCGGGACATGGTCGGCGCCCCCGCGTTCGTGCCGATCATGATGCGACTCATGCCGTGGGTGTGGCGCAAGCTCAAGGCGGTTGCCCACACGCTGCCGTACGATGCCGAGCTGATGACCGACTTTCGCATCCCGCGCGCACGCTACGCCGCCATCCGGCGTCCGGCGCTCGTGATGAACGGGTCCAAAACCGATCCACGCCTGAAGGCAGCTGTCCGCACGCTTGCCTCGATCATTCCCGGCTCCAAGCATCGTGAGCTTGCGAGGCAGACGCACAACGTCAAACCTGGCGTGCTGGCGTCTGCCGTGCGAAGCTTCACCTCCGGCGCGTCAGCTTCACAAAGGAGTTAGACCATGCGGTTCATGATCGCGCATCAGACGAACGCGCACTGGGAGAGCGGTGCGATCCCGGACTCGGCGCTCACGGCACGTGTCGGCGCGTTCATGGGAGAACTCGCGCATGCCGGCGTTCTCCTGGCAGCCGAAGGCTTGCGTTCGAGCTGTGAGGGTGTGCGCCTTCGGTTCTCCGGCGGCCAGCGCACGATCACGCCTGGCCCGCTCGAGCCCGGCAACGAACTGCCCGCCGGCTTCACCATTCTCCACACGTCATCGATCGACGAGGCGATTGAGTGGGCGGCGCGGCAGGCGGCGATCACCGGAGACGTCGAAGTCGACATCCGTCCCGTGATGGAGCCCTGGGACGTCGGCCTGGGGCCGCCTCCCCCGGAGCCCACCAGGCGCTACATGGTCCTGCGCAAGGCCACCGCCGCAAGCGAGGCCGGGGAACAGCTGTCCCGGCACTCGCGGGCACGGTTGAGTGATCTGATCGAGGCCGCGACTCGGAACGGAGCGCACGTGGTCAGCGAGCGATTGAAACCGAGCCGTCGAGGACGACGGCTTCAGAATACGAAGGATGGCGTCGTCAGCTTCGACGGCCCATTCGTCGAGACGAAAGAGCTGCTCGGCGGCTACGCCATCGTGTCGTCGGCGTCGCTCGACGAAGCGAGCCGCCTCGCGATGCGATACATCCAGACTGTCGGGGCCGAGGTCGTCGACGTTCGCGAACTGGAGTGAGGGTGATCCTCAACGCAGCATGCGGCGAGTAACCGCGGGATCCCCGTCGTTCTTCGCCGGCTGGATCCCCAGGAGCGCGCACATCAGCTCGTAGACGTGAATGTTCTCGAACGCCGGAACGCGCATCCCGCTCCGGAGGCGTGGACCTGCGGCCACGAAGAGGCCGTGCATGTCCTTGATCTGTGGATCGTAACCGTGCGCGCCGCCGGGGCCCCGGCCGCTCTCCTTCCATCGATCGAGATCGCGTTTCGATGCGATTGCCCAGCCGTTCTCGGCAATCCCGATGACCGGCGGCAGCCGCGGATGCCCCGCGAGGCCGTACCTTTCCGGGAGGTCGGCGCTCCGATGCACCGCGAGCGCTGGATGCTTGTCCTTCAGCGCCGTGTAAAGTGCGTCGACGTTGCCGCCCTTCGGGGAGAGCGTGACCACCGGCGACCAGTCGATCACATCGACGGTGTCGAGATCGACGTAATCGTCGAGCAGGATCACACGCTCCGGTGAAAGCTGTGACATGCCGTGGTCGGAGAGGACGATGTAGTGCGTGCGATCCACCAGGCCCAGCGTACGAACGCCGTTCACGAGTTGCGCAAGCGCCCGGTCGACCTCCGCCACTGCCTCGCGCACCTGCGGCGACTCGGGACCGTAGTCGTGTCCCGCATGATCCACGTCGCTGAAGTAGACGGTGAGAAAGGATGGCCGCGCCTCCTCGGGCTGCGCCAGCCACTCGAGGCTCTTCGCGACGTTCGCCTCGTTCGACATGCTCTCGTCGTATGGCATCCAGTACGTGGCCTGGCGTCCGCCGATCGGGGTTTCGGATCCGGGCCAGAACAGGGCGCTCGCCATCACGCCCTGGCGTTCCGCGGTGTTCCAGACCGGTTCTCCGCCCCACCATCTCGGGTCGGCCAACACGGTGCGGTTGCTCAGCGAGAAGCGTCCTGGGATCTCGGGATCGGTCATGTTGTTGGAGATGATCCCGTGACTCGCCAGACGCAGGCCGGTGACGATCGTGTAGTGATTCGGAAAGGTCTTCGACGGGAATTGCGGGATCAGCCCCTCGGCGCGGACGCCGTCAGCTGCCAGCGCGGTCAGTGTCGGCGGCTGGAACCGATCGAGGTAGTCCCAGCGGAACCCGTCGATCGACACGAGGATGAGGATCGCGTGTTCCGGTGGGAGTGAGCCAGTGCGGCAGGCACACAGCAGCGCAACCGCCGCGACGGCCAGAACGAGAGATCGAAAGCGCGGCAACACAGGCAAAGTCTAATCGCTCGGGTCGCCGCCGCGGCGCACACGTTGTCTCCGCGAGAGCTGCCAGCGTAAGCTCGTGCGGTGTCCCCACTCGGCTACCTCGCTCTCTTCGCGGTTGGTTTCGTCGCGGCCATCATCAACGTCATCGCCGGCGGCGGATCGTTCCTCACGCTGCCGCTCCTGATCTTTCTCGGGCTGCCGGGATCGATCGCCAACGGCACGAACCGGGTCGGCGTGCTCGCGCAGAACGTGAGCGCGGTCGTCGGCTTTCAGCGGCACAACGTCCTGCCGCTCTCGTGGGCCGTCAGCGCCAGCGTGCCGGCACTGGCCGGCGCGGCGCTTGGCGTCTGGGCCGCGATCAACGTGCCCGACCTCGCGTTTCGCCGGATCCTCTCCATCGTGATGCTCGCCGTCGCCGCCGGCACGCTGCTCCACAGGGGCACCCGGAGAGCGCCACCCACGGAGCGTCACAGCGCCTGGCATCCGATGATGATGGCCGGCTTCTTTCTTACCGGTGTCTACGGCGGCTTTCTACAGGCGGGCGTCGGCTTCCTCGTGCTGGCCATGACGACGGTCGGCGGCCTGGATCTCGTGCGGGGGAACGCGGTGAAGGTGTTCACCGTGATGTTGTTGACGCTGCTCTCGCTGATCGTCTTCGCCGGCACCGGCCACGTGAACTGGCCGGCGGGCATTGCGCTGGGACTGGGCAACCTGCTCGGCGGGATCGTCGGTGTGCGGGTAACGGTGCTGAAGGGGCAGAAGTGGCTCGAGCCGGTGGTGACGACCGCGATCGTCGTCTTCGCGGTGCTGTTGTGGATAACGGGGTGACCCTCGCCGGCGTGGTGTGGCTCCCGCCTTCAGGCGGAAGCCACACGCGCCGCGCGGCGTGCTAACGCGAGTCGCCCTGCGGGATCGGCTTGCCGTCCGCGTCGAACACCTCGAGCGTCCCCTTTTTCGCGAGGATCCCGGAGATGGCCGGCGCGTCGCCGACCGCGACGATGTGGAGGCGGGAGGGGTCCCAGTACTTGCGGGCGGCCGCTTGCGCCTGTTCCGGTGTGACGGCGGCAATGCGGGCGGGATACGTGTCCCAGTAATCAGCCGGCAGGCCGTACATCCAGCTCTGAACGTAGTAGCTGAGGATCGAGGCCGGGCTTTCGAGCGTCAGCGCGAATGACGCCTGGATCGCGCGCTTCGCGTCTTCGAACTCCTGCGTCGGGACCGGCGTCTCCCGCATCTCGGCGATTTCGGCGAGCAGGTCGTTCAAGGCTGGTTCCGTGACCGCCGTGCGCACCGAGGTGGACGCGGACCAGTCGCCGCGATACTGCAGCGCCGAGAACCCGCTCCCGATCCCGTAGGTGTAGCCTTTCTCTTCGCGCAGGTGACGGAACAGGCGTCCCATCGTTCCGCCGAGGACGCGGTTGGCAACCGTCAACTCCTCGTAGTCCTCGTGCGTGCGCGTCATCGACGGTCCACCGATCCGGATCAGCGTCTGCACGGAATTCGGCCGCGCCACCAGCGTCACCTTCGGTGTTCCGGGCGTCGGCGGTTCGCTCACCTTCGGCTCGGGCACGCCCGCCTTCTTCCATCCCGCCAGGCTCGACTCCACCTTCCTGCGCGCATCCGCGAGCGAGATGTCGCCGGCGAAGGCAATCAGCGCGTGATCGGGAACGTAGTGTGTGCGGTGGAACTCCACCATTGCGTCTCTCGTGATCACATCCAGCATGTCCGCGCTCGTCGTCACGCGTGCTGCCGGGTGATCCCCGTAGAGGATCTTGCTGTAGCGCTCCAGCGACAGGAAGCTCGGGTTGGTGCGCTGCTGCACGAGCCCGGCTTTCGCCCGTGCTTTGGCGCGTTCCCATTCTTCAGCCGGGAAGGTGGGGTTCAGCAGGATGTCGGTCGCGATCGCGAACACCTTGTCGAAGTTCTCGGTGAGCGAACCGCCCGACACCGTCGCCGTCTGACTGGAGAGGCCCGAGCCGACGGACACGTTTGCGGCCATGGTCTCGAGTTCCTGCGAGATCTGCACGGTGTTCCGGCTCGGGGTGCCCTCGCGCATCATCTGCGCGGTGTACTGGGCCAGGCCGATCCGGTCTGCGGGATCGTAGTACCCGCCCGCGCCGGGGATGATCACCTGGAAGGTGATCTGCGGCAGGCTGTGGTCTTCGAGCACCATCAGCTGCAGTCCGTTGGCCAGCGTCACGGTTTGCGGCCTCGGCAGCTTGACCTTCAGGATCTCGTTCGAGACCGGCGCCTTCCCTTTGAGCACCATCCCCTGGGTCGCCGGCCCCTGTTGACCGGGCGCCGGGGTCTGCCCGCCGACGGTCACGGACAGCAGAACGACCGTGGTGCCAACGAAGAATCGTCGCGGATCCATTACTGCACCCCCTTCGGCGCCGACGCTTTCGGCATGGTGACGACCACGGTGCGGTTCGTCGGCACGAGATACTGCTTCGCGACACGCTGGACGTCCTCGGCCGTGACCCTGGCTATCTCGGCCGCCCGCGTGTTGATCCGCCCGGGATCGTCGAAGGCGAGGGCGTTCTCCGACAGCTGGATGGCGCGGTTCAGCGCGCTCTGCAGTCCGCCGATGAAGTTCGAGCGCGCCGAATTGCGGGCCTTCTCCAGCTCCCACGCGGCGATCGGCTCGGTCTGCACCCGGGCGATCTCCGCGTCGATGGCGGCTTCGAGTTCGGCCGGCGTCTTGCCGGGCAGCGGCGTGCCGATGATGCGGAACAATCCGGGGCCGCGCGCCTGGATGGCGCCGGCGTTCACGCCGGTCGACAGCTGTTTCTGCCTGACGATCGTTTCGTAGAACCGCGAACTGCGCCCCGCGGAAAGGACGGTCGCGAGCACGCTCAGCGCGTCGCTGTCCGGCGAGCCCTGCGCCGGGATCTTGTAGGCCATGTCGACGCGCGGAAGCCGCGCCAGCGGGTCTTCGAGCGTCGTTCTCCGCTCGTCGGTCTGCTTCGGTTCGGTCATGTCGACGGGCGGAGGAGCCGGCTGTGACGGGATCGCCTCGAAGTACTTCCGCACCTTCTCGAGCGTGGTCTTCGTGTCCACGTCGCCGACGATCGCAAGGACCGCATTGTTCGGCGCGTAGTAGGTCTTGAAGAACGAGGCGACGTCCTCGATGGTCGCGGCATTCAGGTCGGCCATCGACCCGATCACGCTGTGGGCGTAGGCGAAGTTGTCGTAGGCGAGTTCGTCGATCACCTCGAACGTCTTGCCGTACGGCTGGTTGTCGACGCCGAGGCGACGCTCCTCCTGGACGGCGTTGCGCTGGTTGTCGAGGTTCTCTTTCGTGATCTCGAGCGAGCGCATGCGGTCGGCTTCGAGGAACAGCGCCAGATCGAGCTGATTGGAGGGCAGGACCTCGTAATACAGCGTGCGGTCCTTGTTCGTCGTCCCGTTCATGCTGCCGCCGTACATGAACATGAGGTACGGGTGCTCGCCAGGGCCGACGTTCTCGGATCCCTTGAACATCATGTGTTCGAACAGGTGCGCGAAGCCGGTGCGGCCCTCCCGTTCGTCGCGTGAGCCGACGTTGTAGTTCACCGCGATGCCGAACACGGGCGCACTGTGATCTTCGGAGATGATCACCCGCAGGCCATTCTTCAGTTTCGTGTCGGTGAACTCGATCTTCGGAACCGATTGCGCGGCGAGGCCGATTGCCGTGACGATACCGGCGGCAGCGATCAGGCCTGCCGTCCGGAAGCGGCGGACAGGAGCTTTCATTCGCCCTCCTTGGAGGTTGTCAATTGATAGACCAGCGGAGTGCTCAATCCCTTCGACGATGAACGATGACGGTGCAAAGGAGCGCTTCAGAAGAACGAGTACACCAGTCCCGTGCTCAACACCACGGCGCTCGCGCTCCATCGATCGCGAACGGTGATCCCGGCGGCATTCCGGTATTCGATGTCAGGGCGGTTGATGAGATAGCCACCGAACCCGGTGATCGCTACCCGCGGCGCCACGGTCCAGCTGATGCCGATACCCGGACGAATCGCGAGGCTGACGTCCGCATCGACGGCTTCCGCGCCCCTTGGCGGATAGTCGTCGTCGAACTTCACCGCGTTGAACGACGGTCCGGCGACGATCGAGAAGCTCACCAGCCGACGGTCGTCGCCGACCGTGTAGCTCACGCCTCCCATCAGCGGCCGCGCGTTGAGGCGAACGAAATCGCCACGAGCGCCAGACGGGTTCTCCAGTCCCACGCTCAACCAGTTCAGCGCACCGGCGAGGCCCCATCCGCGCCGCGGATTCAGGCGGATGTACGGCCCCACGCTCAAGGCCGACCCGACGTCTTCGTCGTTCGTGAGGCTCCAGGTGGCCGAGGCGCCGGCGCTGATCCGTCCCTCGGTCTGCGCGAATGCGGGTGAGGCGCACAGCGCGATGACGAACACGAGGAGCGGGATACGCATGCTGAACGACGATACAGCAAAATCGGGCCGCCGCGGATCGTGAGCCGGCACAAATGGCTGTCAAACAAGCTGCCCGAAGTGTATCGTGCCGGGATCGTATGCGGACGGATGTCGCTGAGCCGGCAGTTGCAGGAGTAGCAGCCGGTCAGAGGCTCGCCTCGGTGGACCTGTTGCGCGGGCTCGTCATGGTGATCATGGCGATCGACCACACGCGGGAGTACGTGCATGCGGCCGCGATGGTCGGCCGCCCCGAGGACCTGACCCAGTCGACGGCCGCGATCTTTCTCACCCGGTGGGTCACGCACTTCTGTGCGCCGGTGTTCATGTTCTGCGCCGGGTTGGGGGCGTTCTTCTGGAGCGAGCGGAAAGGCCGCACTCGCGCGAGCCTCTCGCGCTTCCTGTTCACACGCGGGCTCTGGCTGATCGTGCTCGAGTTCACCCTTGTCAGGGTGGGCTTCTACTTCAACTTCGACTACAGCCTGGTGATCCTGCTGGTGTTCTGGGCGCTCGGCCTCAGCATGATCGCGCTGGCGGGCCTGGTGTTCTTGCCGTACCGCGCGCTCGTCGCCGTGAGTATCGGCATGATCCTGCTCCACAACCTCGCCGACGGCGTGCGAGCGGCATCGTTCGGCGACTGGGCGTGGGTGTGGAACCTGCTGCATCAGCCGGGTCTCATCCAGACGGGAGGGCCGACGCTGCTCGTGGCCTATCCGCTGGTGCCGTGGATCGGCGTGATGGCGGCCGGCTACTGTTTCGGCCGGCTCTATCGGCTGCCTGCGGAGAGACGTGGTCCGTTCTTCATCCGCCTGGGTCTCGGGCTCACGCTGGCTTTCATCGCCTTACGGCTTGCCAATATCTACGGAGACCCGAGCCCGTGGACGACGCAGGGGTCGATCGGTTTCACGGTCCTGTCGTTCTTGAACACGACCAAGTACCCGCCATCGCTGCAGTTCCTGCTGATGACGCTTGGGCCCGCCATCGCCCTGCTCGGCTGGACCGATCGCGCGCGCCCTTCGGAGCGCAACCCTCTGCTCGTGTTCGGACGCGTGCCGCTGTTCTATTTCGTGCTGCACATCCCATTGATCCACGCGATCGCCGTCTTCCTGACGTGGATGGAGTACGGCGTCACCCCGTTTCTCTTCACGCCGCCTCCGACGCTCGGCTCACCTCGCGACGCCTTCCCGCCGGACTATGGCTGGAGCCTGATCACCACGTACCTGGTTTGGATCGGTGCCGTCGCGGCGCTCTATCCCGTGTGTCTCTGGTTCTCGCGGGTGAAGGCGCGCAACCGCCGTTGGTGGGTGAGTTACCTGTAGAAGGGTTCGCGGCAGTGACAGGGGCCAACGGGGGGACACGAAGAAAGGAATTGTTTCTTTTCGTGTTCTTAGTGCCCCTTGTGCCCCTGAAGCCGTCGGCGCGTGTAGCGGCACGGGCTGCGCGGGCCGCCGAGACGGCCCGCGCATGATCGACGTTATCTGGGCCCGAACTGCCATCCGGACGGCAGCAGCGCGGGGATGATCGGATACGTTGTACGGATCGTGCCGTTCATGTGCCAGATCATGATCGTGCCATCCGTGTGGGTCCAGATCAGGTCCGGCTTGCCGTCGCCGTTCACGTCGATGACGGCGCCTACCTGCCACCGCTGATCAGGGACCGAGAATGGGCTGAGCGGCGAGTGGATGATGCGCGACAGTCCGTTCATGAGCCATACGCCCACGTCTCCGGTCCCCATGTGCCGCCACACCAGGTCGCTCCTGCCGTCGTTGTTGAAGTCGCCGACGCCGACCACCTTCCACGACAGGTCCGGCACACCATCGGGAGTAATGGAGGTTGTGGCGGTCACCGTCACGCCGTCCATCTCCCACACGGCGAGCTTGCCGTTGTCACTGTGCTGCCAGGCGATGTCGGGCTTGCCGTCGCCATTGAAGTCGCCGACCCCGACGACCTTCCAGTGCGGATCCGTCTGGGCGATCGACGTCGGGTCCGCTTCGATGCGCGTCGTGCCGTCCATGAACCAGATCGACACCCAGCCATCGTTCATGTGCTGCATGACGAGATCCGGCTTGCCGTCGGCATTGAAGTCACCGCGCCCGGCGAGCCTCCAGTTCTCCTCGAGGGAGTGACTCAGCGTCTGCGTGCCCTTGATCGCGGCGCTTTCGAGGAACCACGCCTCGATCGTGCCGGCGACGGGGTCGTGGATGAGGACGTCGTTTTTCCCGTCGCCATCGAAGTCCGTCCCCCATGGCGAAGGCGCGGCGGGGGTCGACCCCGCCGGCGTCGCACCCGACTGCGCGACCATGAACGTGACGCCGCCGATCGCGCCAACCGCGTTGCGCGATCCGGTCGACGTGTTCTCAGCGATCGTGAAGCTCACGGTGCCAGGCCCGGTCCGTCCGATCGCATTCTGGAACGCGAGGAAGCCGGTCATGCTCGTCGCGCTCCACGAGCAGCCAGCCTGTGTCGTGACCGTCACGCTGCCGGACGTGGCGGCGGCAGAGGTGTTGACGCTCGCCGGGGTGATCGAATACGTGCAGCTTCCACCCATCTGCGCCACCGTGAAGAGCCGTCCGGCGACGTTCGCGGTCGCGGTGCGGAACCCGCTGGTATTCGCCGCCACCTCGAAGGTGACGGTGCCCGGCCCGGTACGGTCGGCGCCGTCCGGGAACGTCAGGAATCCGTTCAGGCTCGACGCGCTCCAGGCGCAGCCCTCCTGCGTCGTGACGGTGATCGTCCCGCTCGTGCCCGCCGCCGGCGCATTGGCGCTCATGGGCGTGATGGCGTAGGTGCAGGACTGCGGTGCAGCCGCCTGCGACACGCTGAAGCTCTGTCCGGCCACCGTCGCGGTTCCCGTTCGCGGTGTCGTGGCGGTGTTGGCCGCGACGCTGAAGCCCACCGTACCGGGCCCGCTGCGCCCGGTCCCGTTCGTGAACGTCAGGAAGCTGCTGGCGCTGGTCGCGCTCCACGAGCATCCGGCCTGCGTGGTGACGTTGATCGTGCCTGATGCCGCGGTTGCGCCGACGCTGCCGCTCGCGGGGCTGATCGAGTAGGTGCACACCTGGCCGGCCTGCGTCACGGCAAAACCCTGGCCTGCGATCGTTCCCGTTCCGATGCGGCTGGACGTCGTGGTGTTGGCGGTGAGCGTGAAGCTCACGGTTCCGGGTCCGGTGCGGCCGGTGCCGTTCTGGAACGCGAGGAACGCGCTGGAACTCGTCGCGCTCCACGCGCAACCCGCCTGCGTCGTCACCGCGACCGTGCCGCCGCTCGCGCCCGCACCGACGTTCGCGGTCGCCGGACTGATCGAGTAAGTACACGGCACCGGCGCCATCGGCACGGTGAACTGAAGCGGCGTCGAGAGCGGACTGACCTGAGTCGCGTCATACGCCTGGACGACCGCCCAATATGTCGCTCCCGGAGTGAGGTTCGGGATATCGAACGTCGTGTTGTTCCCCGCATTCGCGGAATTGGGATACGAGCCTTGCGCCGTTCCCCACTTCACCGTGTAGCCGGTGGCGCCGGTGCTGGGGTCCCACGCCAGCGTGACGGTATCGGCGTGAACGGACGCGGGAACGAGAGAGAGTACGAACACGACGATGAGGCGCCAGCGCCCCACGTACGACCTGAACATCATCTTCAGCCTCCGGGAATCCGGGGCAGTTGAAGGGCAACCCGTATGCCCGCGCCGAAGGCGATGTCATCCGGCGATCTTCTCTAAGGATTCTTGCGATTCTGGGGCATGGCAGAATTCCATGCCCCAGTCGTCATTACGAGGCCGTTGATGGATTACGGAAAATGGATGTTGCGGCTCAATACGTGACACGCACCCGGTAGGTCAGTTTCGCCTCGGCGTCCGCGGGCACCGGCACGACGAATTGCGAGGCCCACGCGTCGGTCTTGCGCCACTCGTGCGTGGAGTGCAGCATCTCCCACGTACCGCCGATCGGTTCGTTCACCTCCACCGAGACCGTCGCGGTCTTGTGATTGCGAAGCGTGATCTCGTACTCGAACTCGTACACGTTGGTCGAGATCCTGCGGAAGTCGGTCTGCTTCCGCTCGCACACGACGTCGAAGGCGTTGCCGATCTTGATGTTGATCGTCTCGTCCTTCGGCGTGTGACCGATGCGGTCCTCGCCGACGAAGTGCACGCCGTCCTTCGAATCCGCCTGGTAGACGCGGATCGTGCCCGCGGGCATCGGCATGCCGAGTCCTGATTTCTGATCATTCCTGAACTGGTAGAAGACCTGGACGACATCCTTCAGGGGCGACCCGGGACGGTGCGCGTTGCGATAGTAGAACTGCTGGCCGTGGACGACGTAGCGCTTGAGCGTCGGCACGCCGGTACCGGTCAGCATCGAGACCTGCTTGGTCTCGTTGTTGTTGATCGTCGTCCGGCGGCCCAGCGAATAGAGGTGGTACTCGCCGAATGCCTCCTGCGCCATCGGCGCTTCGGCGACCCGCGCGGCAGTGTCCGCGAACTCCGCCCGCTTTTCGAGCGCCTGGCGCACGCGATTCAGGTCGCCCGCCACGAGCTGAAGCTTCGCATTGGGGAAACTCGTGCCGCTGCCGTTGGTGAGCGTGACCCATCCGTCGAGATCAGCGGTCTTGTCGTCGCGGGAGACGGTCAGCACGTAGTCGGCGTTCCACGCCAGCTTCCCCGCGAGGTAGGACGCTTCGACCCGGTGCGTCGTCGAGCCATCGTTCTGGAGCGTCCAGATCAAGGTAGGACGGCTGTGCAGGTTGCCGGGCAACTCGGGGAAGCGGATGTGATCCGCGTGCAGGCCCGTGACGATTTCGTCGCCGATCTGCCACACCGGCCCGTTGTTGTAGGCGAGCAGGCGGGCGCGGACCTCCTCGTTCGTGCCCGGACGCACGAGCGTCACGTCGCGGCCGACGTATTTGCGGAGCAGCTTCTCCGGCTCGAGCAGGTCGTACTCGTAGTTCTGTTCGAGGACACCGACCGCGGATGGCTGCGTGAGCGAGCGGAAGTGGACGGTCGCGGGATTCACCGTCGCGGCGATGTCCATGAACTGCAGATCGAACGTTCCCGACGGCAACCGCAGATTGCGGACATCGCGCACGAGCGCGATGTTCGAGTTGTACACGGTCACCGAGAGGTCGGTCTGGTCGGTGAGCGATGTCGTCCGCTGGGATTGCGGGGACGAATCGGCTGCGCCGGACGGCGTCGCCGTGATCGATCGGGACAGCAACCCGCCGGCCGCCGTCAGCACAACTGTCAGGGTCAGGATTCCTGCACGCATCGAGCCCACTCCTTGAGATTGGCGGAGCGCCGCCTTTCTCTTAGAACGCGGGTCCCGGATTTTCTTGCAGCGTCCAGGTGCGGCCGCCGTCCGTCGTGCGGTAAGTGCGTCCGTCGGAAGTACTTACGGTCGTATCGAGGGCGCTGGCCGCGGCGACGCGGACGAGCGTGGCGGTTGGATCCGGAAACTCCACGCGCCGCCAGGTGGCGCCGTCGGTTGTGAGCAGGACGATGCCCATCCTGCCGACGATCCAGCAGACGCCGGTATCAGCGGCCGCGCCGGCGAGGAGGTCGCCCTCGGCCTCTCCGCGCTGCACGGTCCACGTGAGTCCCGCGTCAGCCGAATGCTCGATCCGGCGGCTTACGATCCGCCAGCGGATATTCGGATCAGGAGAAGCGATCACGATCGGCGCCTGTGCGGCAAACCGCGCGACCGATGTGGTTTGGCTGGTGTCAGCTCGCGCGTCCGCCGGCGGAGACGGCGGCGCTGCCCCAGTCTGCTCGCGCAGGACGGAGGGCTTCTCCGCACGTCCGGCCGGGGGAGCCGGTGGAGCCTCCTTCTTCTCGACCGGCTCGCTCATGGTCTTCGCCGTCGGAGCGCTGTCTGCCGTCGCGGGCGATTCGGCAGGCTTCGGCGCTTCGGTCACCGTCGTTTCAGGGACCGGCGGAAGTTCCGGCCGATCCGGCGGCGACTGCTGGATGACGACCCACGCCGTGATCGCCACGGCTGCGGTCGTCAGCGGCGCCACCCAGCGGAGGGACCACCAGCGCGACGACTGTGGCGCGCTCGGCGGCGGCGCCGTTCGCGCCATGGCGGCGAGCAGCGCCAGGCATCGTTCGCAGTCGGCCGCATGAGCCTGGGCAGCGGCGAGCTGCGCGGCGCTGAGCGTGCCGTCGGTCCAGCCGGCGAGCGTTTCGGGATCGAGACACTCGCTCTGCCGGCGACCGTCGTCGCGCGGTCGTGCCGCCTGCCTCAGCAGCCGATCGAACTGATCGTCCTTGTTCATTACCTGCTCTCTGAACGGTCGACCGGCGGTTCCTTGCGCGGGGCCGGACGATCGAACGCCTGCTGCAGGTCCATATGACCCGGATCCTCGAGCGCCAGCTCGAAGGCACGCGAGACCTGGTCCGGTGTCAGCTTCCTGTGATCCTGCAGATGCCGCTCCACCGCCGCGCGCAGGTCGCGCCGGGTCCGCGCAAGGTGCCGCGAAACGGTGGCTTCGTGTTCGCCGGTGACGCGGCCGATCTCCGCCAGCGTCAGCCCCGACACATAGTAGCTCCGCAGCCGCAGCCGATCCTTCGGGGCGAGCGCGTCGATTGCGGCAAACAACGCCGCAACCACGAGCGGCACGAGCGACGAGCGGTCCGGGTCCGCAACCGTTGCCGCCCCAGTCACGGCGTCCGGGTTGTCAGGTAGCGGATCGAGGCGTCTGCCGGCGCGGATCGCGTCCACGTGCCGCTGCGCAAGGACGGCGCGAAGCCAGGTGGCGAGGCTGCTGCGACCGTGGAAGTAGCGGAAGAGGGATCGCCGCACGCCGTCCGCCTCCTGCAGTCCGTACAGGTCCGCATACAGCGCGTCGGCAATCTCGCGCGCCCCGCCGCCCGGATCGAGCGCGTCCGCCACGCGGTAGAGGACTGGGCGGTGCTCGCGGACGAAATGATCCCACGCCGCATCGCGCCCCAGCGCACACGCGGCGGCCAGGGCAAGATCGGCGAGATGGAGTCCACCGAGATACCGTTCCAGCTCACGATTCCCGGCGCCGTCGGGCAGCGCGCGGACCGCGCTTGCGGTGAGCCTCTCGGCGAACTCCTCGGGCGTGATCGACCACTGCTCCGCGCCGGCGTCCCGAAACAACTTCGCCAAGACGCGTGGCGCGAGCGTGATCGTCGAAGCGCGCATCGTTCGACAGCAGTGTACGATGGCCGCTCGACCTCAGGATCCCGACCATGCCCGAATACCTGGCGCCCCGGGGTCTACATAGAGGAGTTCGGCTCCACCGCGAAGACGATCGAATCGGCAAGCTCGCGACAACTGGCCGCTGCCACGAGGCCGACGGCTTTCGGCACGAGGGCCACGAAGAACACGACGATCACGAAGAAGAACACGATGCCCTGGGTGTGATCGGGGTGAAGTCGCCGACCGTGCCCGGGATGCGCCACGGATCAGCACTGCTGCACGAACCAGGGACTGCAAAACAGGGGCAGTGATCTTTCGTCGTGTTCTTCGTGTTCCTGGTGTCCTTTGTGCCAGCAGCCGTCGGCGTCGTGACAGCAGGCAAGAGTGCGCGAAGGGGAGCGGAACGGGCGACAGCCACTGATTGCTGCCACGACGCCACGGCTTTCTCGGCACGAGGGCCACGAAGAACACGACGATCACGAAGAAGAAGACGATGCCCTGGGTGTGATCGGGGTGAAGTCGCCGACCGTGCCCGGGATGCGCCACGGATCAGCACTGCTGCACGAACCAGGAACTGCAAACAGGGGCAGTGATCTTTCGTCGTGTTCTTCGTGTTCCTGGTGTCCTTTGTGCCAGCAGCCGTCGGCTTCGTGACAGCAGGCAAGAGTGCGCGAAGGGGAGCGGAACGGGCGACAGCCACTGATTGCTGCCACGACGCCACGGCTTTCTCGCCACGATCCCACGAAGAACACGACGATCACGAAGAAGAACACGATGCCTTGGGTGTGATCGGGGTGAAGTCGCCGACCGTGCCCGGGATGTGCCACGGATCAGCACTGCTGCACGAACCAGGGACTGCAAACAGGGGCAGTGATCTTTCGTCGTGTTCGTCGTGTTCTTCGTGTCCTTTGTGCCGAAAGCCGTCGGCTTCGTGACAGCAGGCAGGGTGCGGCGCTGGGTCGGGGCACAGGGGAGCAGAACGGGCGACAGCGGCTGCCCGCTGCCACGAGAGCGAGCGGCTCTACACGGCAACAGCGGCGCGCCGCGCGCGCGTCCGCTGACGCGCGTCGAACTTCTCGCGCGCGCCGCGGATCTCGGGCCACTTCGTTTCCAGCCAGTGCACGAGACCGCACACCGGCTTCATCAACTCCAGGCCGAGCGGCGTCAGTTGATATTCCACGCGCGGCGGCACCTCGGGAAACACGTGCCGCGTGAGCATGCCATCCCGCTCGAGGTTCCGCAGCGTGGCGGTGAGCATCCGCTGCGAGATGCCGGGAATCGTGCGCCTGAGGTCGGAGAACCGTGCCCGCCGGTCCGGCATCCTCTCCAGCATCATGATGACGAGGAGGCTCCACTTGTCGCCGATCCGGTTCAACACGTCGCGGAAGCCGCAGTCGTGATGCGCGTCGTCGCACCTGGGCAGGTCACGGGTTTTGTCGGCCATCTGCAAAGGTTCCTCTAATGTAACCAACGCACGCAAAAGTGCCGTCTTGCGCGGTTACTTCCGGTGTCTCAGTATACATCCGTAACCTATTTACGAGGTGTAACGATGAGAACGCTGGATCGCAAGACCGTTGGTTTCTGGACCTTCACCGGACTGTTCGCGGGGTTGATGCTTCTGTCGGCGGCGATGTACCTGACCGGAGCGCCCGCCATCGTCGAGGCGATGTCGCGCCTGGGCTATCCGCCGTACATCCTGACGATCCTCGGGGTCGCCAAGCTCATCGGCGCGGTCGCCCTGCTCCAGAACCGCCTGCCGACGCTGAGGGAATGGGCGTACGCCGGCTTCACGATCAACCTCGTGGCGGCGTTCGCCTCGCACGTGCTCGCCGGCGACGCCGCGTCCGAGGCGCTCAAGCCGGTGATCTTCATGCTGCCGCTCGCCGCGTCGTACGCGCTGCGTGGCCGTCGTCCGGTCGCGCGAGTGGAGACCGTCGCGTCGTCGCATCACCCGCTGGCGGCCTAAGACCGGATCATGGTCTCGGCGCGAACCTCGTTCTGCGCGCGTCCCTCTGACTCGAACACGCGCACGTTGTCGAGTGTCGTGTGGGCGATGCCCTCGAGCGCCTCGTGCGTGAGGAACGCCTGGTGCGCCGTGATCAACACGTTCGGGAACGTCAGCAGGCGCGCGAGCACGTCGTCCTGCAGCACCTGATTGGAGAGGTCGCGAAAGAAGATGCCCTCTTCCTCTTCGTACACGTCGAGACCGGCCGCCCCGATCTGGCCGGTCTTCAACGCGGCGATCAGCGCGCGCGTGTCGATCAGCGCGCCGCGGCTGGTGTTGATCAGGACGACGCCGCGCTTCATCGACGCGAGCGCGGCCGCGTCGATCATGTGCCGTGTGTCGGGGGTCAGCGGAACGTGGAGAGAGAGAATGTCGCTCGCGGCGAAGATCTCCTCTCGCGTCACGTAGGCCACACCGGCCGCCGTGAGCTGCTCGTCGGGGCGCAAATCGAACGCCAGGACGCGGCAGCCGAACCCGCGCATGATGCCGGCGAAGACGGCGCCGATCTTTCCGGTGCCGACGACGCCGACAGTTTTTCCAAGGAGGTCGTAGCCGACCAGCCCGTCGAGCTCGAAGTTGCCTTCGCGCACGCGATTGAACGCCCGGTAGATCTTGCGGTTCAGCGCAAGGAGCAGCGCAACCGCGTGCTCAGCAACCGCATGAGGGGAATAGGCCGGCACCCGCACGATGGTGAGGCCGAGATCGGAGGCCGCCGGAAGGTCCACGTGGTTGTAGCCCGCCGACCTGAGCGCCACGAGCCGCGTGCCTCCCTCGTGCAGCTTCTCGAGGGCGGCGCGGTCCAGGCGGTCGTTGACGAACGAACAGACGGCGGAGAACCCGGCCGCAAGCTGCGCCGTTTCCGCGGTCAGCCGCGGCTCGAAGAACGTCAGTTCATGCCCGTACTTCGCATTGGCGGCTTCGAGGGCGGCCCGGTCGTAGGTGTGGGTATCGAAAACGGCGATTCTCATGGGGGGCACCAGCCACTCGGCATTGTAGCGTTCCGTGTGTCGGGCCTTGGGAATTCTGGGTCCGAGTCTTTCCCGCACCGCGGACCGCGCACCGCGGACCGCGCACCGCGCACCGCGCACCGCGGACCGCGCATCCCGGACCGCGCACCGCGGACCGCGTACCGCGTGGTAGCATCCGCGGTCATGATCGGGCCGATGTTCGTCTCCATCGTGCTTGGCGCGGTACTCGCCCTGCAGACGGGAACGCTGCCATCCACGAACCTCGCGTATGGTGCGTTTCTCGTACGCTTCGCGCCCGATGGCGCGTTCAGCCTGCAAGGCAAGGGATGGCCCGGCTTCACTGGCACCTGGTCCCGCGAAGGGGATGAGATCACCCTGAAGACCACCGGCGGACCGGCCGCGTGTGCCGCGCCGGGACGCTATCGCTTCAAAGTGGACGGCGACCGTCTGGCACTGTCGGTCATCGCCGACGACTGCACGCCGCGGCGAATGATCCTGCACTCGAGCGCCTGGCGCCCTGACGGGGAACCCGAACGCGTGCCGGACCGCCGCATCGTCCGCACTGGTCCGGATCGTGCGCCATCGCTGCCGAAGGCCGCGAAGGGGAGCTGGCCGTCGTTCCGCGGACCGAACGCCTCCGGGATCGCCGAGGGGCAGAACCTGCCCGAGCGCTGGGACGGCAAGACGGGGGAGAACATTCTCTGGCGGACGCCGATCCCCGGACTCGCGCATTCCAGCCCGGTGGTGTGGGGAGACCGGCTCTTCGTGACCACGGCCATCAGCAGCAAAGCCGGCGCGACGTTCAAGCCAGGTCTCTATGGTGACGGCGACGCGTCCGACGACATGTCCCCGCAGAAGTGGGTCCTTTACTCGCTCGACAAACGGACCGGCAAGATCATCTGGGAGCGGACGGCGTTCGAAGGCGAACCGCGCAACAAGCGGCACATCAAGTCCACCTATGCCAGCGCGTCCCCGGCCACCGACGGCCGCATCGTCGTCGCGTGGTTTGGATCGCAGGGCGTGTATGCCTACGACGTCAACGGCACCCCATTGTGGACCGTGGATCTCGGACGCGTGGACATGGGCGCCTACGACATTCCTTCCTACGAATGGGGACCGGCCAGCTCGCCGATCATCTGGAACGGCCTCGTGATCCTTCAGGTCGATACGCAGGCCGATTCGTTCCTGCTTGCACTCGATGCGGCGACCGGCAAGACCGTATGGAAGACCGAACGCGACGAACTCCCTTCGTGGGGCACGCCTACCGTGATCAGTACGCCGAAGGGAGAGGAGCTGGTCACGAACGCCTCGAACTTCATTCGCGGGTACGACCCGAAGACCGGCAGCGAGCGATGGCGTCTCGGAGGAAGCTCGAAGATCACTGCGCCGACACCGATCGGCGCGGACGGCCTGATCGTCGTCGCGAGCGGACGCGCACCGGAGCGCCCGCTCTTCGTCGTCCGTCCGGGCGCGAGCGGCGACATCACGTTGCCGAAGGACCAGACGAGCACGGACGCGGTCGCCTGGAGCAAGACGGGCCGCGGTTCGTACATGCCGACGCCGCTGGCCTACGACGGGATCCTCTATGTACTCGGGAACAACGGCGTCTTCGACGCGTATGACCTGAAAACGGGCGAGGAGATCTACCGCCAGCGGATCGAACCTGCCGGCAGCGGCTTCAGCGCATCGCCGGTCGCGGCCGACGGACGCATCTATCTCTCCAGTGAGGACGGCGAGATCATCGTCGTGGCCGCAGGCCGCGAGTTCAAGAAGCTCGGGGTCAACTCCATGGGAGAGTTGTTGATGGCGACACCGGCGCTGTCGAACGGCGTGATGTACGTGCGTTCGGCGGGAAGCCTCTTCGCGATAGGGAACGATTTCGGTGCGGGCGGTCGTAAATAGCGTTACGCCTCGCGCTTCGCGCTCGGCGGGGTTCCAGATGGTTCCGGGTTCTCCCGTCACGGCCTGTGAACGCGACCCCGGACCCCGGACCCCGGACCCCGGACCCCAGAACCCAGAACCCAGAACCGGGAACCCCCTGGAACCCCCGAGAACCTCTGGAACCCCCTGGAACCCAGTTCTTAAAGAGTGAATGATTCTCGACCAGCTCCGCTCTTTCGCCATCTCCCGCTCCTTGTTCCCGTCGACCACGCTGAAGAGAGCGATCGAGCGGTTCGGGTTCGTGCAGGCGGATCCGATCCGCGCTCCCGCGCGCGCACAGGACCTGACCTTGCGCCATCGGGTCCGCGACTATCGCGCTGGTGATCTCGAGCGCCGCTATGCCGCGCTGGGCGTCGAAGAGGACGTCTTCATCAACTACGGGTTCGTGTCGCGCGCGGTGCACTCGCTGATGCATCCGCGCGAGAAGCCGCCGGTGATTCCGGCGGTCGCGCGCCGGCGCGCACACCAGGTGCTGGCGTTCGTCCGCGAGCGTGGCGAGGTCCACCCTCGCGAAGTGGACGCCTACTTCGCCCACGGTACCGTCGTCAATTACTGGGGCGGCTCGTCGAATGCGACGACGCACCTGCTCGACAACCTGCACTATCGCGGCTGGCTGCGAGTGACGAGGCGCGATCGCGGGATCCGCGTGTACGCAGTCCGAGAGCCTGTCGTCGTGGATCGTGCGCTGACGCCGCGTGAGCGGGTGGACGCACTCGTCGATGTGGTCGTCGATCTTTACGCGCCGCTGCCCGCCGTCACCTTGTCGTATGCCGTGAACCGGCTCCGATACGCCGTTCCACAGTGGCGCGGGCTGATCAAAGCGGCCCTCGCGCGTGCACGCACTCGACTCGCGCACACCCGTGCGGAGGGTGTGGATTGGTACTGGCCGGCCGCGGAGGACCCGTCACAAGCCACCGTCGAACCGGTGGTGCGGTTGCTGGCGCCGTTCGATCCCATCGTCTGGGACCGGCGGCGGTTCGAGCGATTCTGGGGCTGGGCGTATCGCTTCGAGGCCTACACACCGGTCGCGAAGCGGAAGTTCGGGTACTACGCGCTGCCGATGCTCTGGTGCGATCGCATCGCCGGCTGGGCCAACTTGTCTGTTTCCGGGGGCGAGTTGCAACCCACGTTCGGGTACGTCGCGGGCGCGCCTCCACGCGACAGGGCGTTCGCTCGCGAGCTCGACGCGGAAGTCGCTCGAGTTCGCCGCTTCCTCGCGATCTGAACCTCCCTTCAAGGTTTCGTTCATCGACATTCGGAGTCCTGAATTCGCAACGCGGTGACGTGTGAGTAACGACGCGCCTGCATGCCGCGATCGAAGGCATCACCGTTGCACACAGCTCTGCAATGCCAGCAACAACGCGCATCGATTCGGAAACGTGCGCGAGGAGGGATCACATGATTGCGCGGATGAGTTCGTGTCTGATGATCATCTGCCTGCTTCTGTCGGGGGTCGCGGGAGCGCAGCAGGGGACGACCGAGGTGCGTGGCCAGATCACCGATCCACAAGGGGCCGTGCTGCCGGGCGTCGCCGTCGTCGTGCGCAACCAGGATACGGGGATGTTCCGGGAGACCGTCAGCAACCCGGACGGGACGTTCTTCGTCAGCGGCATCGTTCCCGGCATGTACCAGATCGAAGCAGAGCTTCAGGGCTTCAAGAAATACGTCCGTCGTGACGTCAGGCTCGAGATCGGCAAGACCACGACGGCTGACATCCGGCTGGACGTCGGCTCTCTGGAAGAGAGCGTCACCGTAACGGCCGAGACACCGCTGGTGGACCTCACCTCCAAGGAGGTCGGTGGGAGCGTGACGGCCCGCGAACTCGTCGAGCTGCCGTCGGTGAATCGAAACTTCGTCGGCTTCGTCGGGCTGTTGCCGGGCATCATCCCGTCGATCAGCACCGAATCATTCGGCAGCGACTCGGTGACCGTGAACGGCCAGGACCCACGCAACAACAACTACATGCTCGACGGCGGCAACAACAATGACGACGTGATCGGGCAGCGGGCGGGAACGCAGGCACGGACCGCCATCGAGTCCGTGCAGGAGTTCCAGGTGATCACCAACCAGTTCGACGCCGAGTTCGGGCGGACGACGGGCGCCATCATCAATGCTGTGACGAAGCAGGGGACGAACGCCTTCCGTGGCAGCGCCTTCGGCTTCTTCCAGGATGCATCGTTGACCAAGCGGGACTTCTTCGCGGAGTTGAACGACCTCGAAAAGCCCGACACGTCGCAGCAGCAGTTCGGCGGCACGATCGGCGGGCCGATCGTTCGCGACAAGGCGCACTTCTTCTTCAGCCTCGAGCGGGTCCGCATCGACGAGGGGATCACGGTGAACGTGCCGGTGCGCCCCGAGTTCAACGCGACGACCACGGAAGAGACTCGTGTGTGGAACACGGTCGTGCGGGCCGATCATCAGCTCACGCCCAACCACACCTGGGGCGTCCGGTGGCTGCGCGAGTCGTCGCCGCAGTTCAACCAGATCATCGGCAACGTGACGCTCGAGGCCGCGCGCGAAGAGAGCGACGTCGATCAGACGATCGTCGGCTCGTTCAACTCGGTGCTGGGGAACACCCGGGTGAATACCCTGCGCCTGTCATGGACGCAGGAAGACGTCTCGTTCGGCAACCCGTGCTTCAACACGAATGGACGCGTCCAGGCCGCATGCCCGCCGACGCTTTCGTTCGAGTCGTTCACCACGGGCAACAGCGACGTCGCCCAGGCGCGCGTGAACGACGCGTATCAGCTGGAGAACACGCTGTCGTGGTTCATTCCAAACCGCCGCGGCGATCACGACATCAAGGCCGGCGTGCAGCTGCAGTATTCACAGTCCGACAACGACACCCAGGACGACCTGAACGGCACCTTCTCGTTCAGCCGCAGCAACGCGCCGTTCGATCCCTCGAATCCGTTCACCTACCCGGACCGCTTCACGATCCGTGTGCCCGGGCCCGGAGGCAGCTTCAACAAGTCGCGGTCGCTCGGTGCGTTCGTCCAGGACAAATGGCGCCCGACGCAGAACCTGACGCTGACGCTCGGGCTCCGCTACGACGTCGAGAAGGTGACGCTGCCTGAGGTCGACAATCCGCTGTTCGACGACGTGAACGATTACCCGGTGGATACGAACAACATCCAGCCGCGAGTCGGCGTGGCCTACAACCTCGGAGGCTCGACGGTTGTGCGCGGCGGATACGGACGGTTCTACGACAAGACGCACTTCGAGCTGATCAACGGCGTGCTCACGAACCGTCCGTTCACCACCTCGTTCACCCGGAACTTCCCGCTGAACAACGCCGACCCGGGGCCGCAGCAGGGGCAGTTCCCGACCGATCCGTTCCTCGTCAACGGTCCCGTGATCACCGATGAGATGCGGGCGGAACTCGAGCGGCAGTTCGGAGGCGCAACTGTCCGGAACACGGGGTCGACGTTCGACAACCCGGATCGGGTGCTCCCGTACACCGATCAGCTCTCGGCAGGGTTCGAGCGACAGCTTGCCCGCGACATCTCGGTGAGCGCCGACTACGTGCACGGGTTCAGCCGCGATCTGTTGATGGCCGTGGCGCTCAATCCGACACTGCGCGCGACGACGTCCACGACGTCGCCGAACGTGCGGCAGGGGAGCGCGACGCTGTCGACGATCACGGCCGCGCTCCAGCAGCGCTATCCGGGCTTCGCTCCGTTCACCGGCAACGTCACAACGTTCCGCAACGTCGGCGAAACCGATTACGACGCGCTGATGCTGCAGCTCGAGAAGCGCTTCAGCCAGAACTACAGCGCACGGGTGTCCTACACGCTGGCGTACTCGCGTGGCAACACCAGCGGATCGGGAATTCCGACGAGTCCATTCCAGGTGCTCGACGATCTCAACCTTGGCTTGAACGAAGGGCCGACGAACTTCGACCAGCGGCACAACCTCGTCGTGAGCGGCACGGCGATCGTCCCGCGAACCGGCGGGTTGTCGGTCTCGTGGGTGGCGCGGGCTCTGAGTGGTTCGCCGTTCACGATCTTCGATTCGACGATCGACGCGGACCGCAACGGAACGCTGGCCGATCCGCTGGAGCCGGGGACGTATTCGGGTACCGGTGCGAACACGATTTCGGTCGAATCGGACGGCGGTCGCAACGGGGCTTACGGACCGGGATTCTTCAAGCTGGACCTTCGCCTCGGCTACCGCTTCAACCTCGGGAACCAGCGCACGGTCGACGTCTTCGGCGAGATCTTCAACGTGACGGACCGTGAGAACTTCGCGAATCCGACGGGTGACCGCGCGTCAGCGAACTTCCTGCGGCTGACGTCGCTGTCGACGAGCACGACGCCGAGGACGGGGCAGTTCGGCGTCCGGTTCGGGTTTTAAGACGAGGTCGAAGCCGTCGTGGCGCGGCGTAAAGCCGCGCCCTACGTACGATGATGATCCATCAGTGAGGCTGTGACCGGGCGAGGAGGCCGCGGACGACCGTGGCCACTTCGCCCGGATCGATCGGCTTCCGCAGCACCACGTCCGCCAGGTCGTCGCCGTCGCCAGGTTCCGCGCCAGTGACGACGACGATCGGGACGCCCTGAAGGGCGGCCTCGCCCCGCAAGTGTTTCAAGAAGTCCCACCCCGTGGTCTGCGGCATCATCAGGTCCGTGATGATCACCGACGGCCGCTCGGAACCATCGTGCAGCACCTCGAGCGCGCGGAACACGCTGTTGGCCGTGCGAACGTGAAGGCCTTCGGCGTCGAGGGCACGCGCGAGCATGTGCAACGTCTCGGGGCTGTCATCCACGACGAGTACGGAGCCAGTGACCATGTGCGCATCCCTCGATCGATGCGTCCGGCAGTCTACCACCGTCCTCGCGTTCCGCGCGGGTCAGCGTCGTCCGGTGACGCGCCTGACCTCGTCGAACCAGTTCGTCACGATCGTGACGAATTGACCCGTCTCATCCGCGGCGCCGGCCGGCGTCGGGAACATGACGAACCGGGAGCCGTCGGCCGACACGTCGTAGTCCCCGAACACGTACGGGGTCAGGGACACTCCCTCTACCCCCCCGACGAAATCGCCGGTGAACAGTTCCGCCGGCGTGCCGCCTCGAAAGGCGCCGTCGCTCGTATCGACCGCCACCGACGTGATCCCGCGCGGGGTGCGGTAGACGATTTCCCGTCCTCCCCGGGTCCACCGCGGGTGGCCGCCGCCGTTGGTCGAGATCTGCCATCGGCCGGCTCCCGGCGGCAGTTGACGAACGTAGATTTCCGAGCGACCGGACTCGGTCGACGAATACGCCAGAAATCGTCCGTCAGGAGAGAGCGCGCCGTCCGCCTCGTTGAACGGGGTGTTGACGACCCACTCGGGTTCCGTGGCGCCTGTCGTCGGCAGCAACCCGATGTCGCCGTTCGCCGTGGTCCCGGCGAGCGTCCGCCCGTCGGGCGACCAGGACGACGGCCAGAAGAATGCTGATGGAGCCGCGATCGTGACGGCGGCGCCGGAGCCGTCCGCCCGTTTGCGCAGGATCGTGCCGGTGCGTTCGCCCTCCAGCGTGTACGCGAGTTCCCGGCCGTCGGGCGACCACACCTGTTCGGTCTCCGGCGCCTCGTCGAAGGTCACCCGCGTGAACACGGTCCGCTCGAGGTCGTAGACCCAGACGTCCCAGTTGTTGTTGCGGAGAACGGTCAGGGCCAGGCGCCTGCCATCGGGTGAGAGCCGCGGCGCTGCATACGTCCCCGGTGTCAGGTGCAGCGGGGTCGTCGTTCCGGAACGGCTGACCCACACGATCGGGTACTCCGGCGTCTTGACGATGCCGCGGACGTAGGCGAGCACGCCATTACCGCCAATACTGAATTGCGCCGCGCCTTCGGCGTTCGACCCGATCATCTGTTGCACGATCGGCAGGGGCTGCCCGACGGTTTCAAGCCGGTCCAGATCGAATTCGATCGCGAACAGCGTGTTGTTCGACACGTACGCCAGATGACCGGTCGGCAGGTAAACCGGGTGCGACCCGCCCGAGTGGACGACTTTTCGCTCCTTCGACGCGAGGTCGACGACTTCGATCCAGGCTTTGTCCCAGCCGTCGGTCGCGCTCGTGTTGACCGTGAACAGGGCGGCCTTTCCGCCGGGCAACACGTGCGGCCAGCGGTGCGAAATTTCGTGCTTCGAGGTATCGAGCGTGGTCAGCGTCTCGACCTCTCCGCCGTTCACCGACACTCGCGACAGGCCGGTGTTCGGCGATGCGGCGAAGACGATTGTGTCGTCAGGCACCCATGATGCCCCGCGGCTCCGGGCGACCCGGGTGATCGTCAGAGGCGTGCCGCCGGTTGCTGGTACTCGGTGCAGTTCCGTCGACGTGGCGTATCCCACCCAGGCGCCGTCCGGCGAAAAAAACGGGTTGTAGGGCATCGACGTCCCACCGGCTTCCGGGACCAGCGTGGTGACCTGAAGATCGTCCAACCGGCGCCGTACCAGCGAACCGCTCGTCTGGTTCGCACCGTTGACCGCCAGCACGAGTTGATCACCGGCCGGAGACAGGGCCAGTGCGGACCCGGTGGAGGTGTACAGCGGTTGGCGCGTCAGCATCGCATCGAGGCGGACCGGGGCCGGCGGTTCGACGGCGGGCCGGAGCACCCAGAATCCCGCTCCCCCAAGGAGGCCTGTCACGATGGCCCCGGCGGCGATCCAGGGGATCCGGTCACGCCAGCCGGACTTCGCCGGCGCCGGCGGCAGTGCGGTTGTCGTCGCTGCGCGGTAGGATCCGGTCTTGCGTTCGACGGTCCGTTCGAGCACGAGACGAGCCTCGCGGATGTCGCGCAGGCGTCGCCGCGGATCCCGTTCCAGGCAACGCTCGACGAGCGCGCGGACGTCGGGCGGAACGCCTGACGGGAGCCGATCGAAATCGATCTCCGCGCGGATGACGTCCGCCAGCACGTGCGAGGTCGTCTGCCCGTCGAACAGCTGGGTGCCCGTCAGCATCTCGAACAGCACGACTCCGAACGACCAGACGTCGGAGCGCTTGTCGGCGCCCTCGCCGGTCGCCTGTTCCGGGCTCATGTAGGCTGCCGTTCCGAGAATCACGCCCGCGCGCGTGGCGGCAACGCTCAGCGTGGCCGCGTCCCCTTCGGTGAGGTGACGCGGTCCATCGTTCTCGAGTGCTTTGGCAAGCCCGAAGTCGAGCAGTTTCACGCGCTCGCTGTCGAGCAGCCGGATGTTCGCGGGCTTGAGATCGCGGTGAATGACGCCGTGCTCGTGGGCGGCTTCGAGCGCCTCCGCGATGCGCCCCGCGATCCGCAGCGCGTCGTCGAGCGGCAGCGGCCCTCGGCGAAGGCGCGCGGAGAGGTCCTCGCCTTCCACGAACTCCATGACGAGGGCCCGGTGTGTCCCGGTGTGCTCGAGGCCGTATACCGCCGCTATAGATCCATGCGTGAGCGAGGCAAGGACCTGCGCCTCCCGCTCGAATCGCGCCATTCGCTCCGGATCGTTCGCGAATTCTTCAGAAATGACCTTGACAGCCACCTCGCGATGCAGGGTCGTGTCGGTGGCCCGATACACGTCGCCCATCCCCCCGGATCCGACCTTCTCGAGGATCCGGTAGTGCCCGACTGTTTGTCCCACCATTTGTCCCGGATTCTATAACTGATGGGATTAGGCGGCGCAGTATTCTCGTGAGAAGGTGACTGACGATCCACACAGACCGCTGCGCGACGACGTTCGGCTTCTGGGCGATCTGCTCGGCCGGACCCTCCGAACCATTGAAGGTGACGACCTGTTTTCGGCCGTGGAGCGTGTGCGGGGGCTTGCGAAGCGGGCCCGGTCCGGGACCCCAGGCGATTTCGAGACCCTCGCGGTAGACCTGTCACGCATGCCGGTCGACGACGCGCTGCCGGTCGCGCGCGCCTTCACCCACTTTCTGCATCTGGCTAACATTGCCGAGCAGCATCACCGTATCCGGCGCCGCCGGGTCTACCAGCGCGAGCCGGAGGCCTCGCCGCAGCGGGGTTCGCCCGAGGAGACGTTCCCGCGCCTGATCGCGGAAGGCATCACGCCGGACTCGCTCTACCGCGCGGTCACGACGCTGCGAGTCGAGCTGGTGCTGACCGCCCATCCGACGGAGATCGCGCGGCGGACGCTGGTCCAGAAATACAACCGGATCGCCGCGGCACTCGCGAGACAGGACCGCGCCGACCTGACCCGTCCCGAGCAGGACGAGATCGAAGCGGATCTCCTGCGCGAAATCATGGCGGCCTGGGGCACGGCCGACGTTCGACGCGAGCGTCCGACGCCGCTCGACGAAGTACGGAGCGGGCTGGTGGTGTTCGAAGAAAGCCTGTGGGACGCCGTGCCACGCTACCTGCGCGGCGTGGATCGCGCCCTGCGTGCCGCGACCGGACGCCCGTTGCCGCTCGACACGGCGCCGGTCGTCTTCGGCTCGTGGATCGGTGGTGATCGGGACGGCAATCCAACCGTCACGCCCGAGGTCACCAGACGGGCGTGCCTGCTCTCACGCTGGATGGCCGCCACGCTCTATCGCCGCGAGATCGACGCGCTTCGGAACGAGCTTTCGATCACGGCGGCCACGCCCGAGCTGCGGGCGCGCGTTCCCGGCGCGACCGAACCCTATCGCGCCATTCTTCGCATCGCCGGCGACCGGCTGCGCGCGACGGCCTCCTGGATCGAACGGTCGCTCGAGTCCGGTGTGGATCTCGCGCCGCCGCAAACGGTCTATCTCGATGCGGGTGAGTTCGTCGAGATGCTGCACGTGTGTCGCGACTCGCTCGAGCGCACCGGGTACGGCGCGCTGGCCGAAGGGCGCCTCGCCGACGTGCTGCGGCGGCTCGCGACGTTTGGGCTGACGCTTGCGAGGCTCGACATCCGTCAGGCGTCGGACCGGCACACGGCCGCGCTGCACGAGATCCTGCCCCACTTGGGGCAGGGCCCTTACACGGACTGGAACGAACGACAACGCGTCGAGTTCCTGGCCGATGAGCTGCAGACCGGCCGGCTGCGTGCCTTCCCGGATCTGGACGCGACGCCCGAGACGCGCGACGTGATCGACACCTTCAAGATGATTGCTGCCGTCCCGCGCAACTCGCTCGGAGCCTACGTGATCACGATGGCCAGACAGCCGTCCGATGTGCTGGCTGTTCTCTTCCTGCAGCAACTGGCCGGCGTCGACGAGCCGCTTCGCGCGGTTCCGCTCTTCGAAACCTCGCGCGATCTCGCAAACGCCGGGGCAGTCTCGGACGCGCTGTTTGCGATGCCCTGGTATCGCGAGCGGATTGGGCATCGCCAGGAGATCATGGTCGGCTACTCCGATTCGGCGAAGGACGTCGGGCGGTTCGCGGCTGCGTGGGACCTGTACCGGGCGCAGGAGGACGTGCTCGCCGCGGGAGGACGCCACGGCGTGGACGTGACCCTGTTTCACGGCCGTGGCGGCAGCGTCGGCCGCGGCGGCGGCCCGACGTGGCTCGCCATCATGTCGCAGCCGCCTGGATCGATCGCCGGGACGCTCCGCGTCACCGAGCAGGGGGAAATGCTCCAGACGCTGTTCGGCCTTCCCGAAATCGCGGCCCGCACGATGGACGTGTACACCACGGCATCGCTCGAAGCCTGGTTGCGGAGGCCTCCCGCACCAGGGCCGGAATGGCGGGAGCTGATCACCCGCCTGCGTGACGATGCGCGCGACGCGTATCGAGGCGTGGTGTACGAGGACGAGCGGTTCGGAGAATATTTCGAGACGGCGACGCCGCAGGCCGAGCTGTCGGCGATGAACATCGGGAGCCGCCCGGCGCGCCGCGCCAGTGGACCGGCGCTCGAGAACCTGCGCGCGATCCCGTGGCAGTTTGCGTGGACGCAGACGCGGCTCCTCCTCGCGGCGTGGCTGGGGATCGAGGAAGCGCTGGAGCAGGCCGAACGCCGCGGGGACGGCGATCGCGTGCGCCGGATGTATCGCGAGTGGACGCACTTCCGGTCGGTCATCGACCTGATGGAAATGGTGCTCGCCAAGGCGGAACCAGCGATCGCGGCGGAATACGACCGCCGCCTCGTTCCGCCGCACCTGCACGCGCTCGGCGCAGATCTGCGGAGCCGCCTGCTGCGGGCGCAGCGCTCCGTGCTCGCGATCACCGGGCACCATGAGCTGGTCGAATCGAATGCCGTTCTGCGGCGCTCCATCGACGTCCGCAACCCCTACGTCGATCCCATCAACCTGCTCCAGGTCGAACTTCTTCGACGTCTGCGGGCCAACCCTGACGATCGGGTCCGTGATGCGCTGCTCGTCACCATCAACGGCATTGCCGCGGGACTGCGGAATACCGGCTAAGCTACTCGCACGGTGGCGCGCCTGCATCCCGACATCCCTCGGCAGCGGCTTCACAATCAGTTCATCACGCGTCCAGTTTCGTCCAGGATGGATTGACCTACTGGAAGCCCGGCGCCGCGAGCAAGCCGCCGGAGAGCACGAGGCCTGCCGTGCGCCTGCTGCCCATCTACGACGAGTACCTGGTGGCCTATCGGGATCGGCTCGCCGTTCCGCACGGGCCCGGAACGATCGCGAAGGCCGCCGCCAAATCCGTGATCTTTCAGCATCCGGTGGTGATCGACGGCAGGGTTGCTGGAACCTGGCGCACCGACCGGGGGCGCGCGACACCGGTCGTGCGGGTCACGCCGTTGCGTCGCCTCTCCGCCGGCGAACGCCGGGCCCTCGAGGCCGAAGCCGAACGTTATGGCCGGTTCGCGGGAATTTCCGTGTCGCTCTCCATTGGATGACCCGGCCTGCGATCGTCCCGGAAGCCGCGGCCGCGGCCCATCGAGCGGGTCGGGATGGGGCTCCACAATGACGCGAACAGAACGCCCGCCCCGATCGCCGCGACGGCCGTGATCGCCGGATGCATGGCGGCGCGCGTGTACATGCTCCTGCGCACCAGCCCCGGATAGTCCCCGCGTTCGCGCAGCCCTCCGCCGGGCTGGTGCAGCGCCTCGCGGCCGTGCCGTGGACGCCCGCTGTGCGTGGCGGGATAGATCGTGTTCTCGACGATCCTGTCGGCAAGCCGCGGCGCCACCTTCTCAAGCGTGGCCATCGCCTTGGCGCCGCCGCCGACGAAGAGATCGCGGATCGGCGTCGTGGCGGCGTGAAGGATCGCTTCTGCCACCGACTCCGGATCGTACACGGGCGGCGCGTGCTGCGGCTGGTCCTCCATGTAATTGGCGGCGTGTTCCGTGTACGGCGTGTCGATGGGGCCAGGCTTGATCAGGGTGACCGAGACCGGCGCCTTTTCATATTCCAGTTCGGTGCGGATCGCGTCGGTCCATCCTTTCACGGCCTGCTTCGACGCGGAGTAGATCGCCTGGAGCGGCACCGCCACTTCCGAGGTTTCGCTCCCGACGTTGATCAGCGCTCCGCCATGTTCACGGAGGTGGCGCAGCGCGACCCGCGATCCGTGCACGACCCCCCAGAAGTTCGTATCGAATACGCGCCGCATGTCTTCAACGGAGACGTCGGCCGCCCGTCCATACACGGACGCCCCCGCGTTGTTCACCCAGGTGTCGAACCCGCCGAACTCGCGCAGGGCCGCTTCGGCGATCCGCTGCACGTCCCCTTCGTTGGCGACGTCGGCCGCCACGGCCACCGCCTTACCGGGTCCTTCGCGATTGATCTCTTCGGCCAGTTGCTGAAGGTCGGCCTCGCTGCGGGCGGCGACGACCACGCGCGCCCCGCGCCGGGCCGCGCGGCGCGCGGTCGCCAGCCCGATGCCGCTC
>DASWVN010000308.1:0-2467 GCA_036401215.1 Vicinamibacterales bacterium
CAGAAGCGATGCGGTCGCTCGCGGAGGATGGTGCCTTGCGCCTGCGGATGGGGGAAGCGGCGGCAGCCCTGATGCAGCAGCAAACCTGGGACCGGGTCGCCGAGCGGACGCTGGCGGTGTACTACGACCACATCGCTCGCAGAAACGCTGAACTTCGAACTCCGAACTCCGAACTCCGAACGCTGAACTCAGAACTCGAACTCAGAACGCCGCAGTCGGAAGTCGAATTGAAAACTGCGAATAGTCCTCCGGACGACGGGAGGCAACGCTGAACGGCGCTTCGAGAACGCGCGTCCTGGTCGCGACACAGGCTCGTGACCGCGTCGGCGGTGTCGAGGCGTATCTCGAGGCCGTCCTGCCGGCGCTTGCGGATCGATACGAGGTGGCGTTCTTCAGTGCATCCGACGAGATCACGGCGCGAGGAGCGATCGCACTGCCGCAGGGCGTGGAGCGGATCGCTCTTGACCTTGGAGCCTCCGATCGACTCCGTCTGCTGCGAGCGTGGCGCCCGGACCTGGTGTTTGCGCACGGCCTCGAGGATCCCGTTCTCGAACGTGATGTCGTCGCGCTGGCGCCGGCGGTGATCGTGCAGCACACGTATCACGGCACCTGTATTTCGAGTTCCAAGACGAAGACCTTGCCGACGGTTCGCGCGTGCACGCGCGCGCTCGGGCCGGCGTGCCTCGCGATCTATCTTCCCCGTGGCTGCGGCGGACGCAATCCGTTGACGATGGTTCGTTTGTATCGCACGCAGATGGCGCGGCTTCAGACGCTCGAGAGCGTGTCGGCCGTGGTGACGTTGTCGGAGCACATGGCCGGCGAGATGATCCGCAACGGCGTGGACGCCGAGCGTGTGCACGTCGTTCCACCCTTCGTGTCGGGTGCTGCGACGCCGTTCGAGTCCGCGAGCGACCGGACGCCCGGCGCGCCGGTCAGGCTGCTGTATCTCGGACGGCTCGAGCGGCTGAAAGGGGTCGATCGGCTCCTTGCGGCGATGCCAATCGTTGCCAGGGCGATCGAACGTCCGGTGTGGCTGACCGTTGCGGGTGATGGGAGCCAGCGTCCCGAACTCGAGCGCGTGGCGGCGGCATTATGCGCCAAGGACGCTCGCCTGCGGATCGAGTTCGCCGGCTGGCAGAGCGAGGGCGAGAGGGCGGAACAGCTCGCTCGCGCGGATGCGCTGGTCGTCCCGAGCATCTGGCCGGAACCGTTCGGCCTCGTCGGTCTCGAGGCGGCAAACGCCGGCGTGCCGGCCGTGGCGTTCGCAACCGGCGGAATTCCCGAGTGGCTCGAGGACGGCGTGAGCGGCTGTCTCGCGAGGTCGGAATCCAGGAAACCATCCGATCTTGCGGCAGCCATCGTCGCGTGCGTGAAGGACGCCGACACGCTCCAGCGGCTGCGCGCGGGCGCACGCCGTTCGGCAGCCCGCTGGACGATCGCGCGTCATCTGGACGGACTCGACCGCGTCTTTGCGCGCGTCGCCGGGGCGGTCTCGATCGGCCACGCATCATGAGGTCCCGGGTGCTCTTCGTGGTCGACAGCGGAACCGACGTCCGCCTGGTCGAGTCGCTCGCCGAACGAAGCGCGTTGCGCCTCCTCGTGAGGCGTATTCCTGGCGGCCGCGAGATCAGCCAGGACACGGATGCCCCGTTCGAGATGGAGATCGGTCCTTCGGGGCACGCGGCGTTTGCCGTGTTCGTCGCCCGGCGCCTGTTCGCCCTCCGCCGCGAGGCGGACGTGGTGATCGTTCAGGGGGACGGGCCGACAGCCGCCAGCGTGAACCTGGTTTCGCGGATTGCTCGATTGCGCGCCCTGATGCTGATCTGCAGTCCCGTCGAAGCGTACTACCGCTGCCGGAGGATTTCGGGCACCGGGCGGCCGTTCCGGCCGATCGAGTACCTCGTGATTCGCCTCTTCAGTGTGCTCAACGCCTGGATCGGCCAGGGCTACATCGTGCTCAGTCCATATCTGGCGTCGGTGGTGAGGGCCCACGGCGGACGGAAGCCGGTCGACGTCATTCCCGTATACGGCGTGGATCGACGCATCTTCCGTCGTACGACGGAAAGCAAGGCAGAGATCCGGCAGCGTCTCGGTCTGCCGGAAGCGGTGCCCATCGTGTTCTTCTGCAGCCGCGTTGCGCCGGAGAAGGACGTCGAGACCGTGCTTCGCGCCGTCGAGAAGCTCGAGGCCCGAGGCCGGCACGTTCAAGTGTTGCATTTGAGTGGCGGGTATCGCGAGTTCGCCCGCGCGGCGGAAGCCATCGGTGTCGGGCGGAACGTGATTGCGCGCGATGCGGTCCCTCCGTTCGAGGAACTGGCCGACCACCATCGCGCCTCCGACGTGTGCGTCCAGGCGAGCCGCGAGGAGGGCCTCGGTTTTTCCCCGCTCGAAGCGCTGGCCTGCGGTGTGCCGGTGATCGCCAGCGCGGTCGGCGGGCTGAAGGACACGATCCGCGAGGGGGAGACCG
>DASWVN010000309.1:0-19625 GCA_036401215.1 Vicinamibacterales bacterium
CCTGAGTCCCCGGGGTTCCGCACGGAACTCGCCCCGGGGCGAGTTCCACCCCCAAGTCCGCGGGTTCCTGACGGCAACTCGCCCCGGGGCGAGTTCCACCGCGCCGCCGCACCCCGAACCTCGAGCCCCGAGTCCTGAACCCCATCTGCATTCGAATGTGATATATCCGCAACGGATGCATACGAAAGCCAGATCGACTGAACGCTCTACGTGTCGCGCGCGGCGGAGGCGTTCCTGGTCGACATCAGCCCGACCGCCCCTCTGACCTTTGCCGTCGTCACAGCACTGCTGGCCGTGGTCGGCCTGGCGGCCAGTTACCTGCCGGCCCGCCGCGCCGCCAGCATCGACCCCGTGAGCGCCCTGCGGGAGGAATAATCCCGCATTCGCCCTCCCGGGCGCCCCCGCACCGCGCCCTTCGACTCGCTTCGCTCGCTCAGGGCAGGCCCTTCGACTCGCGTCGCTCGCTCAGGGCAGGCACCCGCCCTTCGGCTCGCGTCGCTCGCTCAGGGCAGGCCCTTCGGCTCGCGTCGCTCGCTCAGGGCAGGCACCCCGCACCGCGGACCCCGCACCGCGGACCCCGGACCCCGGACCCCGGACCCCGGTACAATTCACTTACATGCGGCTCGATGTGTGGCTCGACGTCTCCTGCCTGCTGCGCACCCGCTCGGAAGCCCAGAAAGCGTGCAAAGGCGGCAAGATCGACGTCAACGGACAGGCGGCGAAACCGCACCGGGAGATCAAGGAAGGGGACGAGATCGAGATCTCCCGTCCCCTCGGCCGGCGTCAGCGAGTCGTCGTGCGCGGGCTCGCCGAACAGCACATCCCGAAGGCCGAAGCCCGGAAACTGTACGAGGACATCACCCCGCAGCCGAGCCCCGAAGAAGCGGAAATGCTGAGGCTGGCGCGCCTGGCCAGACCGCACGTGAGGGCCGCCAAAGCCGGCTCCCCCGACAAGCGCGAACGCCGGGAACTCAGGCGCATGAAGGAAGGACGGGGGCGTTAGTGGACTAGCTCGTGCTACAATTAACGGTTTGTAACGCCCGGACGCCCCGGGTGTCAGTTCTGAGTTCCAGATTCCAAGTTCTGAGTTTTTGAGGGGTATTGTTTGGCCACCACAGCTTCCGCGCTGAAAGCACACCGTCAGAATGTCGTCCGACGCGATCGGAACCGCCAGATGCGCAGCCGCCTCCGTGGCGCCCTGCGCTCGATGCGTACGGCCATCGACGCGGGTGATCCGACCCAGGTGAAGGACGCCCTTCGCGAGACCGTCTCGCTCGTCGACAAGATGGCATCGAAGGGCGTGATCCACAAGAACGCCGCCGCCCGCTACAAGTCGCGCCTGGCCGCCCGCATCAGCAAGAAGTCAGCGACGGCATAGGTCGACCACCAGCCGCTCGAGCAAGACCCGCGGATCTCCTCCGGAACTCTTGAGGTCCAGATCCGTGCGGAACAGCGCTTCGACGGCGGCCGGCACCCGGTCGGGCGCCGTCGCCGACATCTTGTCCCGGACAAACCACGCAAGCTGACCGAGAATCTGGAACGGCACCCCTCCGCCGTCCAGTGACAGCCCAAGGTGTCTCAAGGCCTCTCGCGCGTCCCCGCGGGCGATCGCGTTGGTCACGGCCCAGTCGTCCTGCGCCGTCTCCGAACTGACGACCTCCCGCGCATCCTGCACGGTGATCTTCGGCTTCCCCGCCGCATACAGCAGCAGCCGTTCAACGTCTGCACGCAGGCGTGAGATGTCGGTCCCGGCGCGCTCGGCCACGAGCCGCGCCGCCGCCGCATCGATCTGCTGCCCTTCTGCCGCAACGGCCTGCTTGACGATGGCCTCGGCCGCTCTCGCCACCTGGCGCAGGTCGACGTACTTCGCGTCGCGGCTGCCCTTGAGCCCCCAGCATTCGACGATCGTCGCGCTCTTCTGCAGCGCCTTGTAGATCCTGCGCTGCCGGTCCACGTCGCTCGCAACGAACACTACCGTCGTCTGCGGCTCGGGCCGCTGCACGTACTCTTCGAGCGCCTTCAGGTCGCTCGTCTCGCTCTCCCCCTCTGCGTCCTCTGCGCCCTCTGCCTCCTCGGCGCCCTCTGCGAGGCGGGGCTTGCCCCGGCGCTTCGGCTTGAGGATCTTCTCCGCCCGCAGCACGACGACGATGCGGCGATCCCCCAGCATCGGCAGCGTTCTGGCCGCCTGAACGATCGCGAACGGCGTGACCGTCTTGTCGTTCGCGTACATCCGCTCCAGGTTGAACGCGCGAAGTTCGTCCTCGACGACGCCGCTGATGTCAGCGGCCAGCTTCGACATCTCGGCATCGTCGTCGCCGACGATCAGGTAGAGGGGGTCGAGTTTCCCCTGCGCGATCTGTTTACGAACGGCGGCAGGGCTGGCGGTGGGCAAAGGGAAACTCCGAATTACGGGAAACTCCGAACTACGAACTCCGAACTCCGAACTATGAACTCGAACTACGAACTCCACCCGAAGGTTTGGAGTTTGGAGTCTGGCGTTGTCACGCGTCAGAACGCCTCGAGGATGGCGCTGACGAGCGTGCGGGCGAACTCGGTGGCCAGCCGGTCGAGCGCGTTCACATCCTGGCCGAAGAATGCCGTCGGATCCGCGACCGTCCCGGTGACAGGATATTCCTCGCGGAACTGCATCGACGGGTTGCTCCAGATGACCGCATTGTTCTTGACGTCGCGGAACTCGATCTTCGCGATGAGCACCAGCTGGTAGCGTGTCGCCTGTCGGGCGGCGTTGAAGGCGGACGGGGAGATCGTGATGGACGAGATCTCTCCGGAGAGGACCGCGTCGGCTCCGTTCGCGTTCGTCTCGATGGTGTATTTGCCGCGCCCGACCAGCTCGGACCGCACGCGCTCCGTCACGCGCCGATCCACGTCGATCACGGGCGTCAGGTTCGTGAAGAGTGGAACGCCGATGGTCCGGATGTGAGGTGGCAGGAACGATCCTCGCCCTGCCAGCGAGTATCCGCATCCTGACGTCGCGCCGAGCGCCACCAGAATCAGCAGGTGGATCGCGAGTCGGCGCACCATCAGCTCACCACGATGCTGACGAGCCGATTGGCGCCGCCACCGGCGACGACCACTTTGCGGATCGTCTTCCCCTCGAGGTGCTTCGCCACGGCCGGGTCCGCGAGCGCCATTTCGCGCAGCTGGTCCTCGGTCGCGTCGGCCGGCGCGACGATGCGGCCGCGCAGCTTGCCGTTGACCTGCACCGGGACCGTGATCTCGGACGCCTTCGCCACCTCGGGATCGAATGCCGGCCAGCCGGCCGCAACGACCCCGCCCTTGTGTCCGAGCTTCTCCCAGAGTTCTTCGGCCATGTGCGGCGCAAACGGCGACAGCATCAGCACGAGCGCCTCGATCGCTTCCTTCAGCACCGCCACGGTGCCGGCGCGTTCGATGACGCCCACGCTGGTTTCTTCGTCGGCGCGCCCCACCACGAGGCAGCGGCTCTTCGCACAGAAGGCGTACAGCTCGTTCACCAGTTCCATTAGACCGGAGACGGCCGTGTTCAGGTGGACGCGTGGATCGAGGTCCTGGGTCACGCGGCGGATCGTCTCGTGCGTCTTCCGGCGCAGCGCCCGCTCATCGTCGTTCAGCTCCTGTGAAGACGGTCCCGGGATGCCGTCACCGCCGATCGTCTCGCTCAGCTGATCGACGAGGCGCCAGACACGCGACAGGAACCGCCAGCTGCCCTCGAGGCCGGCATCCGTCCACTCGATCTCCTTCTCGGGCGGAGCGACGAACATGATGTACAGCCGCAGCGCATCGGCGCCGTACTTGCTCATCATGTCGTCGGGATCGACGACGTTCCCCTTCGACTTCGACATCACCTGCCCTGACTTGAGCACCATGCCCTGGGTCAGGAGCCGGGTGAACGGCTCATCGAGCGTGGTCATGCCGATGTCGCGGAACACGCGCGTGAAGAAGCGCGAGTAGATCAGGTGCAGGATCGCGTGTTCGACACCGCCACTGTAGAAATCGACCGGGCCCCAGTACGCGACCTTCTTCGGATCGAACGGCAGCTCGGTGTTGTGCGGATCGCAGAAGCGCAGGAAGTACCAGGACGAGTCGACGAACGTGTCCATGGTGTCGGTCTCGCGCTTCGCGGGACCGCCGCACTTCGGGCAGGCCGCATTGACGAACTCGGGAACCTGCGCGAGCGGCGAGTCGCCGCGGCCGCTGAACTCCGCGATCCTGGGCAATTCGACCGGCAGGTTCTCGTACTTCTCGGGAACCATCCCGCACTTCTCACAATAGAGCACGGGGATCGGCGTGCCCCAGTAGCGCTGGCGCGAGATACCCCAGTCCTTCAAGCGGTACTGGATCGTACCCTCACCGATGCCACGGCTGCGGGCCACCTCGGTCAGCTTCGTGCGAGCCTCGTCGGACGGCAGGCCGTCGTACTCGCCGGAATTGACCAGCACACCATCCGCCTCCGCCGCTGCGGTCAAGACATCGGAGGTTGCGGCGTCGCCGTCCTTCGGACGAATGACGATCGTGACGGGCAGACCGTACTTCCGCGCGAACTCGAAGTCGCGCTGGTCGTGACCGGGAACGCCCATGACCGCGCCGGTGCCGTACTCCACCAGGACGAAGTTGGCCACCCAGATGGGCACGGGAGCGCCGGTGAACGGATTGATCGCCTTCCGTCCTGTGTCGAAACCTTCCTTCTCGACTTCGCCGGTCATGCGCGCCGTGCGGTCCTGCGCCTGGAACTTCTTCAGCGACTCCTTGAACGACTCGCCGTCCGCCCTGGCCCACTCCTGGACGAGCGGATGCTCCGGCGCGAGGAGGATGAAGTTGGCGCCGTAGATCGTGTCGATGCGTGTGGTGAAGACCTCGATCGACCCGCGGTCCGCTGTCGGCGGCCCGCTGTCCGGGGACAGCTCGAACTTGACGCGAGCGCCCTCCGACCGCCCGATCCAGTTGCGCTGCATCGTCAGGACCTTCTCGGGCCACTGATCGAGCGTCTCAGCCCCGGCGAGGAGTTCGTCGGCGTACTTCGTGATCCTGAAGAACCACTGCTCCAGCTCGCGGGTCGTCACGGTCGTGCCGCAACGCCAGCAGGTCCCGTTGACGACCTGTTCGTTGGCGAGCACGGTCTGGCAGCTCGGGCACCAGTTGACGCTCGACCGCCGCCTGTAGGCGAGGTCGCGCTCGAGCATCTTCAGGAACACCCACTGGTTCCACTTGTAGTAATCGGGCAGGCACGTGGCCAGCTCGCGTTCCCAGGCATAGCTGATGCCGATGCGCTGGAGCTGCCCCTTCATGTGAGCGATGTTCTCGAGCGTCCAGGTCTCGGGGTGCGTGCCGTGCTTGATGGCGGCGTTCTCTGCGGGCAGGCCGAAGGCATCCCATCCGAACGGATGCAGCACGTTGAAGCCGCGCATCCGCTTCATGCGGGCGACGACGTCGCCGATCATGTAGTTACGGACGTGACCGACGTGCGCGTGCCCGGACGGGTACGCGAACATCTCGAGGCAGTAGAATTTCGGCTTCTTCGGGTCCTCGGTGACTTCAAAGGCGCGGGAGTCGCGCCATCGGTCCTGCCACTTCTTCTCTATGGCCTGGGGCTTGTAATCCGCCACAATCTTTCAATTATATTCCACGCCAAAATGGCGCCTGCGCGGTCCGCACGGCCGTCAGCGCGCGTTCGCCGCGCGGCGCCGCCGCGGCGGACTGACTCTCATCGGCCGTATCGTCATCGGATCCAAGGACCGCGATCATCGTTTCCAGGCACTCGCGGAGTGCCGGCAGGTCGTAGCCGCCTTCCGTGACGACCGCGAGCGCTCCGCTCGGCTGCGCGGCGCGTTTCAGCCGGCTCACCAGACGTCCGTAACCGGCCGAGGTCACGCGCATCGACGCAAGAGGATCCGCTTCGTGCGCGTCGAAACCGGCCGAGATGAACGTCAGCCCGGGCGCGAACTGCGTCAGGATCGGGCACGCCACTTCGCGGTAAACGAGGTCGTAGTCGGCGTCGGTCGCCCCCGCTTCGAGCGGAAGGTTGACGGTGAAGCCGCGTCCGGCCTCGTGGCCGACTTCGTCGGCGGCGCCCGTGCCCGGATAGAACGGGAACTGGTGTGAGGAGATGTAGAGCACGCGCGGATCGCCGTAGAACATCCACTGCGTGCCGTTGCCGTGATGGACGTCGATGTCGACGATCGCCACCCGTTCCACGCCGGACGCCAGCGCCTGCGCCGCGGCCACGGCGACGTTGTTGTAGAGACAGAATCCCATCGCCTTGTCGCGCTCCGCGTGATGCCCGGGCGGACGCACGAGGGCGGCGGCAGGCTCCCCCGTCCGCAGCGCGCGTTCGGCGGCCTGAACGGTCGCGCCAGCCGCGAGCAGCGCAATCTCGTGCGACTCCGGGGACGTGAACGTGTCGGCGTCGAGCATCGACGGCTTGCCCGCGGTCGACGCGATCAGGTCGAGGTACTCGTCGCTGTGGACCCGCGCGAGCTGCTCCCGGGTGGCTGCGATCGGATCGAGGACCTCGCCGCCCTGCTTGCGAAACTCACCAGCGACAACGTCGAACACGTGCGCGCGCTCCATTCGCTCCGGATGACCGGGCGGCGTAACGTGTTGTTCGAAGCGCGACGAGGAGATGAGGATCACTGGTCAGACTCCTTTCGAATGACCTCGAGCGCACGGGCCTCGAGCACGTGCAAAGCCTGCTCGACGGCGTGGACGCCCGCATCGACCGCCGCCGACTCGGTGGATGCGATATAAATCGGATCGCCGACCACCAGAACCACAGTACTGAACGGCTTCGGGATCTGCGTGCGGTCCCAGCTCTTCAACGTCCAGTGACGGTCGGACTCGATGTGATACGGCAGGATCGGCTGGCCGGTCGCGCCGGCAAGAAACGCGACGCCCGGCTGCACGACCCTTGCCGGACCGCGGGGGCCGTCGACGGTGAACGCCACCGGCCGCCCGGCCGCCAGGTCGCGGCGCATCTGCACCAGAGCGCGCGCGCCGCCGCGAGACGAGGATCCGCGTGCGGTGCCGAAGCCGAACCTGTGGAGGATCCGCGCGATCCACTCGCCGTCGAAGTTCTGGCTGGTGATGACGACGATGCCGCGGTTGCGGAAGTAGTGAAGGCCGGGAAGAATGCGGCCGTGCCAGAGAGCGAGGATCGGCTGTCTGCCGGACTCGAGCACCGCCTGGTAGTGTTCAGCCCCTTCGATCTTCCAGCGGTACGTACGACACAGGATCTCGAGCAACGGGTACGCGACCAACGCGATCAGCGACGCCTTGACCCGCTGCGAAACACTCAGCAATCGAATCCCTAATCCCTGATCCCTGATCCCTATTCCCTATTCCCTGATCCCTGATCCCTGTTCCCTGCGCGCTACATGCCTTCGTACTGCGGCCCGCCGCCGCCCTCTGGCGGAACCCAGTCGATGATCTGGTAGGGATCCATGATGTCGCACGTCTTGCAGTGGACGCAGTTGGACGCGTTGATCTGCAGCTTCTTCGTCCCGTCGCCCGCGTCCACCATCTCGTAGACGTTGGCCGGACAGAACCGCGTGCACGGATTGCCGTACTCGACGCGGCAGCGGGTCGCGCAGATGTTCGTGTCGTGGACGATCAGGTGCGACGGCTGGTCCTCGCTATGGCGGGTCCCCGAGTAATGGACGTTGGTCAGCTTGTCGAACGTCAGCTGCCGGTCGATCTTCACCGGCTGCACCGGCGCGTCGACATCGGGACGATTCTCTCCGTAGTACTGGGAGATCTGCGCCATCCGTTCGTAGCCGGCGTGCGCCGGCATCGGATCCTTGAACCACCAGCCATTGGTGAACATCCCGATCCCGGCCGACATCACGCCGGGGATCAGGCCCCCGCCGAACGCCTGGTGGACGTTGCGCACGCCCCACAGCTCGCGCTTCACCTCACCGGCGGCGATCACCTCTTCGTATTTCTTGAGGCGCGCGGCGGACGTATCGTTCGCGCGGATGGCGTCGAAGGCGGTCTCGGCCGCGAGCATCCCGGTCCGCATCGCGAGGTGGATTCCCTTCAGCCGCACCGAATTCACGAACGCGCCGGCATCGCCCGCGATCAGCACCCCATCGGCGTACGGCCGCGGGACCGTGTACCATCCGCCCTCCGGCAGCGCCTTCGCGCCGTAGCGGACCAGCTGGCCACCTTCCAGGATCGACGCGAACAGCGGGTGCTGCTTCATCCGCTGAAACGCCAGGTGGGGATCGAACATGGGATCCCGGTAGTCGAGGCCGGTCACGAGCCCGAAGGAGACGAGGCCGTCGGGCATGGAGTACAGAAAACTGCCGCCGAACTCCTCCATCCTGAGCGGATAGCCCAGCGTGTGGATCACGGTGCCGGCGGGGATTCGGTCCTTCGGGACCTCCCAGAGTTCCTTGATCCCGATCGCGTAGAGCTGCGGCTGACGTCCTTCGTCGAGCGCAAGACGTCGCACCAGCGCCTTCGTCAGGGTGCCGCGGACGCCGTCGCAGAGGATCGTCACCTTCGCGCGGATGTCGACGCCGGGCTCGAACGTCGGCTTCTTCTCTCCGTGCTTGCCGATCCCCTGGTCGCGCGTGCGGACGCCGACGACGCGGTTGTTTTCGTAGAGGACTTCAGAGGCCGGGAAGCCGGCGAACAGGTCGACCCCTTCGGCTTCGACGAGCCCGCCCATCCACTTCACGAAGCGGTTCAGCGAGATGACGTAGTTGCCGTGATTCTGGAGCGGCGGCGGGATGATCGGCGCCGGGATCTTGCCGGACTTCGTCAGGAAGTAGACGCGCTCGTGATGCACTTCGGAGGCAAGCGGCGCCCCCTTCTCCTTGAAGTCGGGCACCAGCTGCTTCAGCGCCGACGGATCGAGCATCGCGCCGGACAGGATATGGGCGCCGGCGTCGCGCGACTTCTCGAGGACGGCGATGGCGAGCGGCTCGCCGCCGCGCTCTTTCTGCAGTTGCGCCAGGCGCAGCGCCGCCGACATGCCGGCGGGGCCGCCGCCGACGATCAGGACGTCGACTTCAAGCGTCTCTCGAGTCATCGGGGTGCATCAGGGTGCGTCAAGGTGCCTCGGGGTGCGTCGAGGTGCCTCGGGGTGCGTCAAGGTGCCTCGGGGTGCGTCAGGGTGCTACGGGGTGGGTCGAGGTACCGCACCTTGCCGCACCCTGACGCACCTTGAAGCACCCTGATGCACCCTGTTACTTGCTGAGTTCCGCGATCATGGCCGGCACCACCTCGAATAGATCACCCGCGATGCCGAAATCGGCGATCTCGAAGATCGGCGCCTCGGGGTCCTTGTTGATCGCGACGATCGTTCGCGATCCCTTCATGCCCACGAGGTGCTGGATCGCGCCCGAAATACCGAGCGCCACGTAGAGCTTCGGCGCGACCGTCTGGCCCGAGCTGCCGATCTGCCGGTCCATCGGCAGCCAGCCCGCGTCGCAGATCGGCCGCGACGCCGCGATCTCTGCGCCGAGGACCTTTGCAAGATCCTCCGCAATCTTGAGATGCTCCTGCCCCTTGATGCCGCGGCCGATCGCAACGATCCGCTCGGCCTGCGACAGGTCGACCGCCTGCCTGGCTTCCTTGAACGGCGCTTCGGGCTTCTGTCGAATCGCGCTTGCGTCGACCGTGATCTCCGCCTTGCGCACCGGCGCGGCCGCTGCGCCACGCTTCACCGCATCCGCGCGATAGGCGCCGATCTGGATCGTGATGAGGTGCGGTGCGGGGCCTTCGGCGGTGACGTCCGCGGTCAACTTTCCCTGGAACACCGGGCGAACGTACACCGCGTCATTCTTGATGCCGGTCACGTCGGTGATCAGCGAGCGCCCCAGCCGTGCCGCGAGCGCAGGCGCGAAGTCGCGCGTCTGGTAGGTGTGCGTGAAGAAGACGCGCTGCGGGTTGAGCTGGCCGATCAGCGCGGCAAACGCCGTCACGTAGCCATCCGCCGTGTAGTCGGCGAGCGCCGGCACGTCCACCGCAATCACTTCTGACGCGTCGGCTGCCGCAAGTTCCGCCGCAACGGCATCGATGCCGGCACCAGGCACGGCGACCGTCACGGGACCGCCGGCCGCCTGGGCGGCCGCGATCGCCTCCCACGACGCGCGATTGAGCTTGCCGTCCCGCTGTTCGGCGATCACCAGGATCATGAAATCACCCTCGCTTCGTCACGCAGCTTCTGCACCAGCGCTTTGGCCGCCTCGGCCGCCGAGCCCGGCAGCATCTGGGTTTTCTTCCCCTTCTCGGGGAAGTAGACGCTGACGATCTTCTGCGCCGGCGTTGCGGATCCGTCGAACGCCACCTTCCTGATCTCCTTCTTCTTCGCCGCCATGATCCCCTTCAGCGTCGCGTAGCGAAGCTGGTTGATGCCGCTCTGGATCGTGAGCAGCGCCGGCAGCGGCAGGGTCATCCACTGGAACCAGCCCCCCTCCAGCTCGCGCTTCACGCGAAGCCCGGAGTCAGAGACCTGGACCTCCATGATGATCGTCGCGTGCGGCATGCCGAGCTTCTCGGCGAGCACGACGCCGACCTGGCCGAAGCCCTGGTCGTCGGACTGCAGACCGGTGAGAACCAGGTCGAACTTCTCGTCGCGGATCGCGCCGGCGAGCGCCTCGGCAATCACAAAGGCGTCGGCGGCGGCGAGCGCGTCGGCTTCGACGTGGATCGCGCGGTCGGCGCCGCGGGCCAGCGCCTCGCGCAACACCTGCGAGGCCCGGGCCGGACCGGCCGACACGACGACGACTTCCCCGCCGTGTTTCTCCTTCAGCCGGAGCGCCTCTTCGAGCGCATAGGCGTCAGGCTCGTTCAGCTCGAAGCTGGCGTCCTGATCGCGGATCCAGGTCTTCGAGTCGTTGACGCGCAGCTGCCACTCACGCGTGACGACCTGTTTAATGCAAACGGCTATCTTCATGGTGCTTCGGGGTGTATCAGGGTGCTTCAAGGTGCATCAGGGTGCATCAGGGTGCTTCAAGGTGCGTCAAGGGTGCTTGAAGGTGCGTTTGGGTGCTTCAAGGTGCTTTGGAGCGGCCTGACGCACCTCGAGGCACCTCGATGCACCTTGACGCACCTCGAGGCACCTTGACGCACCCTGCTCATTCCGCAAACCTCTTGAACAGCAGCGCTCCGTTCGTTCCTCCGAATCCGAACGAGTTCGACAGCGCGTAGTCGATCTTCGCTTCGCGCTTCGTGTTCGGCACGTAGTCGAGATCGCACTCGGGATCCGGTGTTTCGTAGTTGATCGTCGGCGGGATCACCTGGTGCTTGATCGCGAGCGCCGAGATCGCGGCCTCGACGCCGCCGGCGGCGCCGAGCAGGTGGCCCGTCATCGACTTCGTGGACGAGATCGCCAGCTTGTGCGCGTGCTCGCCGAAGAGGCGCTTGATCGCCAGCGTCTCGAGCTTGTCGTTGTACGGCGTCGACGTGCCGTGCGCGTTGATGTAGTCCACCTGGTCCGGCGTGATCCCGGCGCGGCGGATCGCCATCTCCATGACCCGCATCCCGCCGTCACCGTCTTCCGACGGCGCCGTGATGTGGTACGCGTCGGCGGTCATGCCGTAGCCGACCAGCTCGGCATAGATCGGCGCGCCCCGCCGCCTGGCGAACTCCAGCTCCTCGAGAATGATGACGCCGGAGCCCTCGCCCATGATGAACCCGTCGCGGTCCTTGTCGAACGGACGGCTGGCGCGGTGCGGCTCGTCGTTCCGCGTCGAGAGCGCCCGCATCGCCGCAAAGCCGCCGACCCCCATCGGCGTGATGGCCGATTCCGAGCCGCCGGCAATCATCACGTCCGCATCGTCACGCCGGATGATCTCGAAGGCGTCGCCGATCGCGTGCGCGGACGCCGAACAGGCCGTGCAGGTCGCCGAGTTCGGGCCCTTGGCCCCGAAGCGGATCGAGACCTGGCCCGCCGCGAGATTGATGATGCTGGCAGGAATGAAGAACGGCGAGATCCGCCGCGGCCCCCCTTCGAGCAGCGCCTTGTGCTCGCGTTCGATCGTGCTGAACCCGCCGATCCCCGACGCGATGAACACGCCGACGCGCGTCGCGATGTCAGGGTCGACCTTCAGCCCGGCATCGTCGACCGCGAACTGCGAGGCCGCGATGGCGAGCTGGATGAAGACGTCCATCTTCTTGACGTCCTTCTTGTCGATGAACTGGAGCGGATCGAAGTTCTTCACTTCGCCCGCGATGCGCGCGGAGTACTGCGACGCATCGAAGCGGGTGATCTCGCCGATCCCGCTCTGCCCGGCGCAGAGCGCCTCCCAGTTCGCCTCGTTGCCGATGCCGAGCGGCGACACGAGGCCGACGCCCGTCACGACGACTCGCCTGCCCAAGAACCCTCCCTGGCTGTCAGAAGGCCGGCATCCGCCGGCCTTGAGATTCGCAGCCCCGTTCGACGAGGCTTACTTCTTCTTGCTGTGAGACTCGATGTACTCGATCGCTTCCTTGACGCGGGTGATCTTCTCGGCGTCGTCGTCGGGGATCTCGATCCCGAACTCCTCTTCGAACGCCATCACCAGTTCCACGGTGTCGAGCGAGTCTGCGCCCAGGTCGTCAACGAAGGACGCGTCCGGCGTCACTTCCTCTTCGTCTACTCCGAGCTGTTCCACGATGATGCTTTTCACTTTGTCCGCGACGGCCATTCAGCCCTCCTACATGTACATTCCGCCATTGACGGCCAGGACCTGCCCCGTAATATACGACGCCTCGTCTGATGCGAGGAAGCAGACCGCGGCCGCAACATCTTCCGGCGAGCCGAGCCGCTTGAGCGGGATTTTCGAGGCCCACTCCTCGTGGGCGCTCTCGGTTATGGCGCGCGTCATGTCGGTGTCGATGAGACCCGGAGCCACGACGTTCACCGTGATGCCGCGCGACGCGACTTCGAGCGCGACGGCTTTACTGAATCCAATGATGCCGGCCTTCGAGGCGGCATAGTTCGCCTGGCCGGCGTTGCCCCCCTGCCCGACGACCGAACTGATATTGACGATGCGGCCGCCGCGCTGCTTGAGCATCGGCTTGAGCGCCACCTGGGTCAGCACGAAGGCCCCGGTGAGATTGGTGCCGAGCACCGCGTCCCAATCGTCACGTTTCATGCGGAGCATCAACTGGTCCCTGGTGATGCCCGCGTTGTTGACCAGGATGTCGATCCGCCCGTGCCGTTCGAGCACGCCGGCGATCGCCGCTTCACTGGCGCCCGGTTCGGTGACGTCGAGCGGGATCCACTCCGCCTTCCCCCCGGCCGCGGTGATCGCGTCGGCGACCGGCTTCGCGTTCTCGCCGCGCGCGGCCGCGACGACGAACGCCCCCTGCCCGGCAAGCTTCGTCGCGATGGCCTTGCCGATGCCGCGCGACGCACCTGTCACCAGTGCGATCCGGCCCGATAGCTGAATCATACTCACGTATCTACGATGGCGTCTGTGTTTCGAGATGCTCGATCGCCGCGGCGAAGCTGTCCGGATCCTCGACGCTCAACACCTTCACGTTCCGGTCGATCTTCCTGATCAATCCCGCGAGCACCGTCCCGGGCCCGAGTTCCACGCAGGTCGTGACCCCCTCCTTCACGAGGCGGGCGACGACGTCCTCCCAGCGGACCGGCGACGACACCTGACGAATCAGCGCATCGATCGCCGATGCCCCGTCCCGCTTCGGCTCCGCGTCGACGTTGGCGATCACCGGGATCGCGGGGTCCGACACCTGCAAGGCGCGCAGTTCCGGGGCCAGCCGGTCTTCGGCGGGCTTCATCAGCGCGCAATGGAACGGCGCGCTCACCGCCAGCGGAATCGCGCGTTTGGCGCCGAGCGCCTTGACGCGTTCGGAGGCTTTCGCAACCGCGTCGGCGTGCCCCGCGATCACGATCTGCCCCGGCGCGTTCAGGTTGGCGGGCGAGACGATGCGACCGGTCTCGGCGGCCACGTCCGCGCAGGCGCGAGTCACGCCGTCACGATCCAGTCCGAGGATCGCCGCCATTGCGCCTTCCCCGACGGGGACGGCCTCCTGCATGTAGCGCCCTCTGCGCCGAACGGTCCGCAGGGCATCCGCGTAGGATAGCGTACCCGCGGCGACATGCGCGGAGTACTCACCGAGGCTGTGGCCCGCCGCGAAGCTCGCGGTGATCCCCCGCGACTGCACCAGCCGCAGCACCGCGACGCTCATCGCCAGGATCGCCGGCTGCGTGTTCTCGGTCAGCATCAACCGGTCCTCGGGACCGTCGAAGCAGAGTGCGCTCAGCGGCTCGCCGAGCGCGGCGTCGGCTTCGTCGAACGCCTGACGACACACGGGGAACTGGCCGGCCAGGGCCTTCCCCATCCCGACTTTTTGCGCACCTTGCCCCGGAAAAACGAATGCGATCGTGTTCATTGTGTGATGGTCGCCGCCGAGAGGCGCTCGATGAGATGCTCGCGGACCGCTCGCACCGCCATGGTGACCGCATTGCTCACGGCTTTGGGTGACGAACGTCCGTGGCCGACGACACAGATGCCGTCGACACCCAGCAGCGGAGCGCCGCCGTACTCGGAGTAGTCCATGCGCTTGCGGAACCGGCGGAACGCCTGCCCCGACAGCAGGTAGCCGACGCGGGTCCCGAACGTGGACTGCAGTTCCGCGTGCAGGAGCGCCTCGATCGCTTCGACGAGGCCCTCGCTGATCTTGAGGGTGATGTTCCCGGTGAATCCGTCGCAGACGATCACGTCGGCTTCACCGGCGTAGACGTGCCGGCCTTCGACGTTGCCGACGAAGTTGATCGGCGCCGCCTTCAGGAGTTGATGCGCGTCGCGGGTCAGGTCGTTCCCCTTGCCTTCTTCTTCGCCGACGGAGAGCAGTCCGACGCGCGGGTGCTCGCACCCGAATGCGATGCGCGCGTACGCCGCCCCCATCAGCGCGAACTGCACGAGGTGCTGCGGACGGCATTCGACCGTCGCTCCCGAATCGAGCAGGACGGCCGGCCGTTGCCTGGTGGGGATGATCGTCGCGAGCGCCGGGCGATCGATGCCGGGCAGCCGTCTGAAGGTGCCGATGGCGGCGATGACGGACCCGCCCGTGTGTCCGGCGGAAAACATCGCGGCGGCACGGCCGTCGCGGACGGCGTCCGCGGCCAGCTTCACCGAAGCCTGCGGCTTGCGCCGCAACGCCGCGGCCGCCGGTTCCGACATGGCGATGAAGTCGGGGGAATGAAGGATGTCGAGGTCGAGGGAGCCGGCGCCGGGATGGCGCGAAAGCTCGCGTTCGATCCGCGCACGGTCTCCGACGAGGAGCAGCCCGACCTGATGAAGCCGTGCGGCGACGAGCGCCCCGTCGATGATGCTGCCGGGAGCGTCATCGCCGCCCATGGCGTCGATGGCGATTCGCATCAGGAACCAGATTCGAACGGGAGCGCTCGAATCGCAGCGGCGATCTAGACCTCTTCGACCGGCCGGACCTGCCGTCCCTTGTAATAGCCGCAGTTGGGGCACACCTGGTGCGGGGCCTTGGCTTCCTGGCACTGCGGGCAGGTTCCCACCGGGACCGGCTTCAGGGCGTCGTGCGAGCGGCGCTTGGCGGTGCGGCTCTTCGAGTGGCGGCGTTTCGGATTGGGCATCGGTCAGTTCTCCTTCTCGGGTCTCAGCAGCCCCTTCAGCGGCGCGAGCCTCGGGTCTTCCCACTTCGGCGCGTGGCCGCAGTCGGTCCGGTTCAAGTTCGTGCCGCATTCGGGGCACAGCCCCTTGCACAACTCGTCGTGCAGCGGCTTCATGGGCAGCGCGAGCTGGAACTGCTCGCGCAGCATGTCGATGACGTCCAGCATCCCCTCACGGTAATACGCGGTCGTCAGATCGTCTTCCTCGATCTCGCGCTCCCCCTCGCCCGCGTTCTCGGCCGCGGGGACGTATCGGAGTTCGAAGTTCGCGCCGATGGCGATCTCGAACGATTCGAGGCAGCGGCCGCACTCGAGTTCGAGCCGGGCGCCGGCCTGTCCCGTGACCCGGTACGCGTCGCCGCCCGCCCTTTCGACGTCCATCGACAGCTCGACCGGAGCCGCCACCCGGTAGTCTTCGTCCTGAGGATCGAAGGCCGAGGGCTCGAACCGCCGCTCGAAATGCTCGCGCTGGCCGTGGAGCTTGTGAAGGTCGATGCGCATCGTACAGAGATCACCCTACCCGAGGAGTAGGAACCTGCCATTATACCTCGAAAATCGAGCGGCTCGGGGCTCGGGGCTCCCACCTTCGCGCTTCGCGCTACGGTGGGCAGGCGGCGCTCGGGGCTTTCGTCTTTGGGCTTTCGGCCTTGAGCTCTGGGTCTTGAGTCTTGGGCCTTGGGGTCTTGGGCGTTGGGTCTCGGGCGGCTTAGCTTGTCGATTTGAGTGGTTTCAACGCTCGAGCCGATTTGCGGATCGCTTCCAGCCGCTTCCAGTGCTCCTCGAGCGCTTCCCTCCCCTCGAGCGACAGCATGGCGTAGGTGATCGGACGGCGATCGATGAACGTCTTCTCGATGATCACGAGGCCGGCCTGTTCCAGCTTCGAGAGATGACTGGACAGGTTCCCTTTCGTGAGCCCCGTGACGTTCAGCAGGAAGACGAAGTCCGCCTTCTCGCACGCGGAGAGCGCGGTGAGGATCGCGAGTCGCGAGGGATCGTGCACGAGGCGGTTCAGCGCCGCGAGGTGTTCAAAGGGTGTTGCCATGAAGAGCCTCACGCTCAATTGATCGATGTTGGAACATGCGGCGCAGTGCCACGAGGTCGAGCAGGCCAATGGTCATCCACGCGAGTATTGCTGCGGCTTTGACCAACACGCGCAGGTCCGGCGAGGGGTTCGGACCAGACACCGCGAGCTGGACGGCAGCAGCTGCACAGACAGCGGGAAGGATCAGCGTATACACGCGAAACGGCCACGCTCTCACACACAACCAGAGTCCCACAACGACGAGCGTCAACATGAGAACGGGCGGTCCTCCTTTGTCGAGAACCCAGTCGTCCAGTGAGAGCACACCGACCGCACCGAAAACCACTGTGACGGCAATGAGCGCCCGATCCGCTTCGGAAAGGGAGGTCTTCAGGACCCGTCCGAACCGTTGATTGAGCCAACGATCGAGAAACCACCGCGCGACCATCGCTCCGAGAGTGAGAGAAATGCCCAGGCGAAGGTAGTGGCTCTCCTCGAGCTCAATCCCCCAAACCATCAGTAGCAAGCCGGGGCCAAGCAGGAGTCCGCTGATCGATTCCCTCATGCGCGGATACGCGCGCGTGACGAATGCGATCCGCTCGAGATCAGGCGTCGGCATGCCGTTCCTCGGAATGGTGGTTGGGAAGCAACCTCAGACGGAGCGTCAGATCGATCAAGCCCGCAGGACGCGCCAGGAACGCGATCCGCCGAAGGCCGGGATCACTCACGCGGGGAACTCTAGCGCAGACCAGTCTGCAATGCAAACCACAGCGCGTGCCGGCGCGGCGTAAAGCCGCGCCCTACATCCCCTGGCCACGGCGCCGCAAGCCCCCGCACGGCGCACCTCGCACGCCGCACCCCGCACGCCGAACCGCGCACCGCGCACCGCGGACCGCGGACCGCGCACCGCGGACTACCCCTGCCGAATCGACACCCAGGGCTTCGGCACGAACAACTGCTGGTAGAGATTCACCGCGTAGCGGTCCGTCATGCCGGCAAGAAAATCCTTCACCGCGACGTCGAGCCCCTCCTGCTCCATCGTGCGCACGTCGAGGAACTCGTGGTGCTCCTGCCGCACCTTCTCCCACAGCCCGCCGAGGATCCCGCCCGCCTTCTTGAACTCCGCGGTCGCCACTTCGTTCTCGTAAACGGCATCGAACAGAAAGCTGCGCAACCCGACCGTCGCGTCGAGGATCGGCTCGCTCATCCGGATCTCGGTCATCCCGCCCGCGAGCGTCTGATGGACGACGTCGGTGACCATGCGGCCGATGCGCTCGGAGGAGGACCGGCCGAGGACCGTGACTCGCTCATTCGGCAGGTCCTCTTCGCGCAACAGCCCGGCCCGCACCGCATCGTCGATGTCGTGATTGACGTAGGCAATGATGTCGGCCACGCGCGCGACCTGCCCCTCGATCGTGCTCGCACGATGCGCGGGGTCGGCGCCGACCGGCATGCCGCTCTTCCCTTTCGAGTGACGCGCGATGCCGTCCCGGACCTCCCACGTCAGGTTGAGACCGGCGCCGTCGTGCTCGAGGACGTCCACGATCCGAAGGCTCTGCTCGTAGTGGTTGAAGCCGCCCGGCATGAGTTCGTTGATGACCCGCTCGCCGGCATGACCGAACGGGGTGTGTCCGAGATCGTGCCCGAGGGCGATCGCTTCCGTGAGTTCCTCGTTGAGGCGCAGCACCTTGGCGATGCTGCGCGCGATCTGTGAGACCTCGAGCGTGTGCGTGAGACGCGTGCGGTAGTGGTCGCCGGTCGGCGCGAAAAAGACCTGCGTCTTGTGCTTGAGACGCCGGAACGCCTTGCAGTGGATGATGCGATCGCGATCGCGCTGGAACGCGGGCCGGATCGGATCTTCGGCTTCGGCACGCAGCCGGCCTTTCGTGTCGGCGCTCTTCGCCGCCGCCGGCGCGAGAATCTCGCGCTCCCGTTCCTCGAGCTGCTGTCGTATTTCCATCGTTATGCGTTGCCGGTGATCTCGCGCAGGAAGCTGGTGCCATTGGGCAGCGGCGCTGCGCCCAGAACATCCGCGATGGTCTGCCCCAGATCGGCGTAGGTCGGACGGGTGCCGAGATCGATCCCTGGCCGAACCGCCGCTCCGACGACCATCAGCGGAACATACTCGCGCGAGTGATCGGTGCTCGGCGTGGTCGGATCGTTGCCGTGATCCGCCGTGAGGATCAGCAGGTCCCGATCCTGCAGCCTCGGGAGGAACCGTTGCAGCCGCCGGTCGAACCGCTCCAGGTTCGCCGCGTAGCCGGCGACGTCATTGCGATGCCCGTAGAGCGTGTCGAAGTCGACGAGGTTGGCGAAGATCAGACCTCGCGCGGTGGTGTCGAGTGCGCGCTCGACTTGGTCCATCCCGTCGTCGTCACTCTTCGTGTGGATCGCGGTCGTGATGCCCTGGCCGGCGAAGAGATCCTCGATCTTGCCAATGGCGATGACCGGCAGGCCAGCCGCCTTCACACCATCGAGCAGCGTCGGCGCAAACGGCTTCAGCGCGAAGTCACGGCGGTTCGCCGTCCGCTTCCAGGCGCCGCTCGGGCCGACGAACGGCCGCGCGATCACGCGTCCAACCCCCAGGCCCCTGGCGACGATCTCGTAGGCAATCTCGCACCAGCGATACAGTTCGTCGACGGGAACAACATCCTCGTGGGCCGCGATCTGGAACACGCTGTCGGCCGACGTGTAGACGATCGGCTTGCCAGTGCGCACGTGTTCGTCGCCGAGCTGCTCGATGATCGCCGTGCCGGACGCGACGGTGTTGGCCAGCGATCCGCGGCCGATCCGGCGCTCGAACTCCTCGATGACGTCGCGCGGAAACCCGTGCGGGAAGGTCGGGAACGGCCGGTCGAGCACCAGGCCGGCGATCTCCCAGTGGCCGGTGACCGAATCCTTTCCCGCCGATCGCTCCGCCATCCGGCCGTAGGCGCCACGCGGCACTTCGACAGGCGTGCGGCCGATGTCGACGATGCGGCCGATGCCAAGCGATTCGAGCGTGGG
>DASWVN010000310.1:0-1615 GCA_036401215.1 Vicinamibacterales bacterium
CAGGCGTTGAACGAGCTGGTGACGACGTTGCGTGACATGCCGGTCACGCAGGTGGGCGCTGAGAAGCCGGGGCTGGTCAAGCGGCTCTTCGGCGGCGGCCGCTCGCTGGCGCGGATCCTCCGGCGTTACGAGCAGGTCCGCGATCAGGTCGACGAAATCAGCAACCGCCTCGACACGCATACGAGCATGCTGATGAAGGACATCGGCATGCTGGATCGGCTCTACGAGAAAACGCTCGAGTACTTCCGGCAGCTCGAAATCTATATCGCGGCCGGCGAAGAACGGCTGCGGCAGCTCGACACCGAGACGCTCCCGGCGCTCGCACGAGAGGTGGAATCCGGCGGAGACGTGCTGAAGGCGCAGGAACTCGGCGACCTGCGCGCCAGGCGCGACGACCTCGAACGCCGCGTCCACGATCTCCGGCTGACGCGGCAGATCACGATGCAGAGCCTCCCCTCGATCCGCATCGTCCAGCACAACGACAAGGCGCTGGTGGGGAAGATCGCGTCGACGATGGCGAACACGATCCCGCTGTGGCGTCAGCAGCTCGCGATGACGCTGACGATCGCGCGGTCCGCTGAAGCTGGCGAGACGCTGCAGAAGGCGACGGACCTGACCAACGAGCTGCTCACCACGAACGCGGAGACGCTCCGCAGTTCCACGCAGGCAATCCGGAAGCAGATCGAGCGCGGCGTGGTCGACGTCGCCGCGGTGAAACAGGCCAACGATGCGCTCATCGCCACGATCGACGATGCGCTGAAGATTGCGGAAGACGGCAAGCGCCAGCGCGCGGAGGCGACGCGCCAGCTCGAGGCGTGCGAGGCGGAGTTGAAGCAGGCGATGGTGTCGGCCCGTGACCGGAGCCGGCGCGCGCTTCCGGATGCCAAAACCGATAACAGTCGCTGAAGGCTGCCTGCCGGGATCGGGAATCTACTTGCGCGGCGGCGTGCGCTGCCACGGGGCAGCGGGCGCCTGCCGGCCGAACGCCTTCAGGTACTCCTGCCACTTCTGCTGACACTCGGCGGCCCCGCGGTTCCAGATCTCCTGCCCATCGCAGACCCGCTGCACCTCGAGGCGGCCGATCGGCTCACCGAACACTTCGAGTTCCACGCCCCTGGCGCCGAACATTCGCGGCCACTCGTCGATCGCATCCGTCAACTTCGGATCCGCGCCGCCGGGACGTTGCGGATCCTCGGTCAGCGGCGCGACCGGATCAGCGGGGAAGGTCGTCGTGAAGGTGCGGCCGGGATAGAGGGAAATCGGCAGATCGGTGTGCGGGCAGCTGTTCTTCTCCAGCTTCTCCTCTCCATCCCAGTTCCAGAACCCGATGTGCAGCATCCGGTACGCGTGGCTCGCCTCGAGTTCGTACTCGACACGCGCGGGCCGTTCGATCACCGCGGTGAACGCGCAGCTCTCGGGGCATGCGCCATCGGGGCAACGTGCACCATAGCCAAGCTGCTCGGCGCGCCGCGTGAACTCGCCCGGATGTCGCGTGCCCGCGGGCGATCGGCGTGACAGACCGCGTCCGAGCCACCCTTCCGAGATGTCGCGATCGTGCCAGGGGCCGAGATCCGGCTCGGTCCCTGACCGTTCGACGACGATGCGCACCTGGTAC
>DASWVN010000311.1:0-26061 GCA_036401215.1 Vicinamibacterales bacterium
CCGCTCGCTTCGCTCGCGGCTTCGGCTAGGCAGGCTGCGTCGGCGACCGAGCGCTCATCCCGTCTTGTGTCCGATCACCGAAAGATCGATGGTGCCGGCACACTGTGGGTGTGCCACGATGGCGTCGCGAACTGGTCTCCCCAGTAGGCGAGCCCCGCGCCGCCGAGCGCCAATATCGTGTTGATCAGCGCGATGATGATGTACGTGCGCAGGCTCATGCTGTTCAACGTGTCTTCCAACATCCCTCGAGTCATAAGTCCTCCAGACGCGTGGACGTGTTGTGGATCCGTAAAAAGCAGTTGCTGCAACTCGCGCACCACCTCCGGTGGCGAGCTGAACCGTGGTGGGCCGGGGTGCGGGGTCCGGGGTCCGGAAATGCGGGGGATGCGAAGTGTGGAACAGCGTTGAGACTTGAGAGTCACCCCGCCGCGCTCCAGGCGTGGCTCGATGCGCTCGAGGAACGGCATCTGGCGGACCTCACCATTTCCGAAGTGACGAGAGGGCTGCGGGCCCTCTCCTCCTGCTATGTCGAGCGCCGGGAGAAGTTGTCGGCGGGCGGTGCGCTCGACGGCGCGGGCAAGCGCGCCGCCTTCGCGCTCTTCTATGGACCCCAGCACTTCCTGATCACGCAGGAGATCGTCAGCCGCGTTCGTGCCACGCCGGCGAGACCGGTCGACCGGGTCCTGGACCTCGGGTGCGGGACCGGATCGGCAGGATCCGCCGCGGCCCTCGCCAGCGGCGCGGCACGCATCGAGGGATTCGATCTGAACCCGTGGGCGGTCCGGGAAGCGAACTGGACGTATCGCATCTTCGACCTTGACGGCCGTGCCACGGTGACGAACCTGTCACGGCTGCGAATGCGAGCCGCATCCGGCACGCTGATCCTCGCGGCCTATGCCGTCAACGAGTTGCCCGATGCACTGCGTTCCGGACTGCTGCGCCGGTTCCAGGACGCGCATCGCGCTGGCGCCAGCGTCCTCGTCATCGAGCCCATCGCGCGGCGCGTGAATGTCTGGTGGAAGGACTGGGCGACGACATTCACGACCGCAGGCGGGCGCGAGGACGACTGGCGCTTCGACACTCCGCTGCCGCCCCGCCAGCGCCTGTTGGCGAAGGCCGCCGGACTCGCCGCCGGTGAACTCATGGCGCGCAGCCTTTACCTTCCAGGTCCACCGGCCGATTCGGAGTAGAATCGCAGGTCGCGCCCGCGGGCGCCCAAGGCCCTAACGTATGGATCGAGTCTGATGGCGATCGGCCTCACCGTTCGCCAGAGGCGGCGTCTCAAACTCTGGTTGTTCGAGGGCCTGCGTGAAACCGCAGGCCCGCACGTTCACGAGAGTGCGGCCGTCCACCAGTCGGCGTGGTGGAAGGTGATGTGCCTCACGGGCGTCGACTATTTCTCCACGCTGGGTTACCAGCCCGGCATTGCGTTCCTCGCCGCCGGCGTCCTTTCCCCCCTTGCCACGCTCGTCCTGGTGCTTCTGACCCTCTGCGGTGCGCTCCCCATGTACCGCCGGATCGCCGCGCTCAGCCCGCACGGGCAGGGCAGCATCGCGATCCTCGAAGAGCTGCTGCCGCGCTGGCGCGGCAAGGCACTCGTGCTGTGCCTTCTCGGATTCGCGGCCACGGGCTTCATCATCACGATCACGCTCTCCGCCGCCGACGCCACCGCGCACGTCGTCGAGAACCCGCTCGTCCCGGGATGGATGCGGCATCCCGTGCTGATGACGCTGCTGTTACTGGCGGCGCTCGGCGCGATCTTCCTCAAGGGCTTCCGCGAGGCCGTCTGGCTGGCCGTGCCGATCGTCGCGGTCTACCTCGCGTTGAACGCGGTCGTGCTGGGCTGGGGTGTGCATCACCTCTGGCAGCATCCGGAGCTGCTCTCGCAGTGGGGATCCGCGGCGATGACCGTGCGCGGAAACCCGTTCATGATGCTTCTGTTCGTCCTGCTGCTGTTCCCGAAGCTGGCGCTCGGGCTGGCGGGGTTCGAAACCGGTGTGGCCGTGATGCCTCTGGTGCAGGGGGATCCCGGCGACGATCCGGAGCGGCCGCAGGGACGGATCCGGAACACGCACAAGCTCCTCACGACCGCGGCGCTCATCATGAGCGTGGCGCTCGTGGTGAGCAGCTTCATCACGACGGTCCTGATCCCCGCCGAGTTCTTTCAGCCCGGCGGTCCGGCGTACGGGCGCGCGCTCGCCTACCTCGCGCACCAACATCTCGGCAACGGGTTCGGAACGCTGTACGACATCAGCACCGTGATGATCCTCTGGTTCGCGGGCGCGTCGGCCATGGTCGGACTGCTGAATCTCGTCCCGCGGTACCTTCCGCGCTACGGGATGGCGCCCGAATGGGCGCGCGCCAACCGTCCGCTCGTCCTCATCTACACGGGGATCGCGTTCGTCGTCACGATCTACTTTCAGGCGGGTGTGAACGTCCAGGGTGGCGCGTATGCGACCGGCGTGCTCGCCCTGATGGGATCCGCCGCGCTGGCGGTCACGCTGGCGCGCTGGCGCGAGGGACGCTCGTGGATCGGCTACCTGCTCCTCACGGTCATTTTCATCTACACGACGATCGTCAACATCATCGAGCGTCCCGAGGGCCTGAAGATCGCCGCGACGTTCATCGTCGGCATCATCGTGACGTCGCTGGTATCGCGGGTGATGCGGTCGACGGAACTGCGCGTGCAGGGGATCGAAGCGGACGCGAACGCCCGGGCCTTTCTGCAGGAGACCGCCGGCGCGCCGTTGCGGATCATCGCCAACCGGCCGGATACCGGGCTCCCGGCCGAGTACGAGCACAAACTTCGAGAAGCCCGCGACTCCCATCACCTCGGGCGCGATGAACGCGTCCTGTTCATCGAGGTCCGTCCCGGGGATGTGTCGGAGTTCTCCGATACGCTGCGGGTCAAGGGGGTGGACGTGGGCGGTCACCACGTATTGCGATGCGTGAGCCCCGCGATCCCGAACGCCATTGCTGCCGTCCTGCTCTACGCCCGGGACGTGACCGGCACGATCCCGCACGCCTACTTCGGCTGGACCGAAGGGAACCCGATCGTCTACCTGCTGAAGTTCCTCGCCTTCGGCGAAGGCGACACCGCACCGGTCACGCGCGAAGTCCTGCGCCAGGCCGAACCGAACCCGCTTAAACGTCCACGCATACACGTCGGCTAACGGCGCGGCGCCGCCGCGCCGTTAGCCGACGTGCTGGGTGCTGGGGTGCTAAGTGCTGCGTGCCGAGGTGCTGGGTGCTCGTGCCCGTGCCCGGTGCGCGTGCAGCAGCACCCAGCACCGCACCGAGCACCAGCACCCCCGGGCACCAGCACCAGCACCCAGCACCCAGCACCCGGTCCCGAGCGAAGCGCGCTATTCAGCGAGCGAGACTGCGCATTCCTGTACGCCGTGCCCCTTGACCGCGGTGACTTCGAAGACGAGGCGCTCGTAGCGGACGCGGTCGCCGACCTGCGGTGTTCGGCCGAGGAGCGTGAGGACGAGGCCGCTGACGCTGTCGACCTCCTCGTGTTCGACGTCGAGATCGAACTGCTGGCCGACTTCGTCGACGCGCATCGTGCCGGGCACGCGCAGGCGGCCTTCCTCGTCGCGGTACGACCTGGACGCGTCGGCAGCGTTCTCCGAGATCTCGCCGACGACCTCCTCGAAGAGGTCCTCGAGCGTCACGACGCCGGCGGTGCCGCCATGCTCGTCGAGCACGACGACCATCTGCGTCCGCTCGCGCCGCATCGTGTCCAGCACGTCGTCCAGTTCGGCGGTCTCCGGCATCAGCGGCACGGGTCGGGCGTGCGTCACCGCGATGGTTTCGTCGTTCAGCAGGACGCGCAGGAGATCCTTGATGTGGATGATGCCGACGATCTGGTCGAGATCGCGCTCGTAGATCGGGTAACGGGTATGCGGCGCGTTGCCGAGGATCTCGCGCACTTCCTGCGGCGTTGCGCCCAGAGGCATCCCGATGATGCGGACGCGCGGGACCATCACCTGGTCCGCCGTCAGATCGCCGAACTCGAACAGTTCCTGCAGCATCCGGCTCGCGTCCGTGCGCAGCGCGCCCGACTGCTCGCTCTCCTGGACGACCAGCTGCAGCTCCTCCGGTGTGTAGTACTGCTCGGCGTGCTGCAGCTGCCGGCGGATCCCGAAGATCCGGAGGATCAGGTTGCCGATCCCGTTCAGCCCGACGACCAGCGGGTAGAACAGGTTCTTCAGCCACAGCATCGGCGGCGTGATCCACAGCGCCATCGTCTCGGCCCGCTGGAGCGCGAGCGATTTCGGGACCATCTCGCCAACGACGATGTGGAAGTAGGTGAGGATCGCGATCGCGACGACGCTGGCAAATGCGTGCGACGCGAGGAAGGCCGGGCCGCCGGCGGCGCCAAGATACTGATAGATCGCGTCCGCCAGCACGTGCTCGCCGTACATGCCCAGGCCGAGGCTGGCGACGGTGATCCCGAGCTGCGCGGTGGCGATGTACCGATCCTGCTTCCGCGGATCGCGGAGCACCGCCTGCACGGCGCGCGCCAGCGCGTTGCCTTCAGCGGCCAGCTTGTCGATCGACGCCCGCGGCGCGCCGACGATGGCGAACTCCGCCGCGACGAACAGCGCGTTCAGCAGGATCAGTCCGGTGATGATCAGAAACGGGATCATCGCCGCCGCTCCGGCACGCGCAGCCGGCGGCGCGCGCCCTTGAATTCGTCGGCGACGTCGCCAAGCAGCTCGCCGACGACGTCCTCCAGCGTGACGAGACCGAGCACTTCGCCGGACGGAGCCGCAACGAACGCCTGGTGCGTCCGCGACTCCCGCAGAAAGGCAAGCAGGCGATCGGCGGTCATCTCCGGCGGCACGCGGACGATCGGCCGCATCAGCGCGCGCGTGTTCAGCCGCCGGTCCGCGACGAAGGCAGTGACGACGTCCTTCGTGTGCAGGACGCCGATGAGATTCTCGGGCCGCGAGTCGTAGACAGGCAGCCGGCTGTACGGATTCGCCGCGACGATCCGGAGCATTTCCGGGAAGGGGGCCGCCGCGTCGATCGACGCGAGCCGGTCACGCGGCACCATCAGTTGTTCCGCGGTCCGCAGTCCGAGGCGGAGAGCGCGGTGCAGGCGAAGCTGCTCTTCGGGTTCGAGCAGACCGCCGTCGCGGCTTTCGGCGATCAGGAGTTCGATCTCTTCAGGCGAATGGACGTGGCGGTGCGTCGTCGCCGACACGCCGAGCGCGCGCAGGATGAGGATGCCGCTGCCGTTGAGGAAGTCGATCGACCAGCTGAAGATGCGAGCCGACCAGCGCATCGGCAGGACGGTCGCGAGCGCCGTCCGTGTCGGATCCTGGAGCGCGATCGACTTGGGTACCAGCTCGCCCAGGATGACGGCGAGCGCCGTGAGCACGAGGAGCACGAGAATCCCCGCCCACGACAACGCTGTCGGCGGATCCATGCCGCCCATCGATTCGAGCAGCGGGGCGACCACCGGCGCGAGGCGGGCCTGGCCGTAGGCGCCGAGAATCAGGCTCGAAAGCGTGATGCCGATCTGCGAAACCGCGATGTATCGGTCGAGCAGAACGGGGTCTTCGACGACAGGTATCAGGCGAGCGGCGAGCGCGTTACCGTCTTCCGCCAGCCTGCGGAGCCTGCTCCGTCTCACACCGACGGCCGCAAACTCCGCAGCAACATACAGGGCCGTCAGCAAAATGAGCAGAGCGATGATCGCCCATGCCAGCAGCATTCATAGGAAGTTTACTCTGCCCTCAGCGCGACGACCGGATCCACGCGCGTGGCGCGGCGACCCGGCACGTAGCTCGCGAGCAACGCAACGGCGAGAAGCACGAGGGCAACCGCGCCAAACGTCGGCGGATCGAATGGAGTGACCTGAAACAGCAGATCCGCCATCAGGCTGGAGAGCAGGTAGGCAGCGAACGCGCCGATGAGGATTCCCGCTGCGGCCAGCCACGCCGCCTGGCCGACCACCATGCGCAGCACGTCGCCTCGCGTAGCACCCAGAGCGAGACGGATCCCGATCTCCTGCGTGCGTTGCGTGACGCTGTAGGCGATGACGCCGTAGATACCGACCGCGGCGAGAAGCAGCGCCGCGGCGGCGAAGAGCGCAAGCATGATCATCATCAGCCGGCGCTGCGCCACCGACCGTGACACGACTTCGTCCATGGTTCTGACGTCCGCGAGCGCGAGATCGGGATCCAGCTCGCGGAGGATCGCTCGAATCGAGGGGATGGTCGACGTCCCGTTGACCGTCCGAACCGTCAACGTCATTGCAGTGTACGCATTGCGCGCGTAGGGCCAGTAGGTCGTTGCCCGCGCTTCGGTCTCGAGTTCCGCCAGGCGGACGTCGCCGGCCACGCCGATGATCTCGTCCTCGCGATCGTCGTTCCAGCTCACCTTCAGGCGCCTGCCGATCGGATCCTCGTTCGGCCAGTGCCTGCGCGCCAGCGTCTCGTTGACGATGATCTTGTTCTGCGCGTCGCTGGCCAGACGCTCGTCGAAGAGGCGTCCGCGCAGGAGTGGGATGCCGAGTGATTCGAAATAGTCGTTCGTGATGACACGCACGTCGGCGACCGGTTCCTGTCCGAGCGGCGGCGACGGCAAGCCGACGACTTCGTACCCCGTGGCCGCCCCAAGACCTGCGAGGGGAAGAAAGCTGACGGCGCCGGACGACTGGACGCCAGGCAGCGCGTCGATCCGTTCGAACAGGCGATCGAAGAACTGGATGCGCTGCGCCGGCTCGCGATACTGCGACTGGGGGAGCGACACCCGCATGGCGAGCGTCTGCGACGTGTCAAAACCGGTGTCGACGTCCATCAGTCGCGCGAAGCTCCGGATCAAAAGGCCCGCGCCGACGAGCAGCACCAGCGCGAGGGCGACCTCGACCACCACGAACGTGGCGCGCGTGCGCTTACCGCGCGAGGCGGAGCCCGTGCGGCCACCTTCTTTCAGCGACTCGGTCAGCTGCGATCCCGAGGCCGTGAGGGCCGGGATGAGACCGAACACCAGGCCGCTCAGAACCGACGCCGCCACGGTGAACGCGAGAACGGTCCCATCGATCGTCACGCTTTCGAGCCGCGGGATGGGCAGCCGATCCGCGACGGTCGTCCGCAGCAACTGAAGGCCCCACCACGCCAGCGCGAGTCCCGCGGTCCCTCCGGCGGCCGCGAGCACGAGACTTTCGGCGATGAGCTGGCGCACGATCCGTCCGCGGCCGGCGCCGAGCGCCGCGCGCACCGCCAGCTCGCGCGCTCTTGCGGTCGCACGCGCGAGGAGCAGGTTGGCGACGTTGGCGCACGCGATCAGCAGCACGAATCCGACGGCGCCGAGCATCACGACGAGCGCGGGTCGCACGTCACCCGTGAGTTGCTCCCGAAGCGGCACGACGCGCGCCGTCCAGCCCGTATTGAAGTCCGGAAACTGCGTCGTCAATTCGGCAGCGACGCGCGTCATGTCCTGTTGCGCCTGCTCGAACGACACGCCGGGTCTGAGCTTCGCCACCGTCAGCAGCCAGCGTCCGCGTGGCGTGCGCGCCTCGGCCGGAAAGCCCACGGGGAGCCAGAGATCCACAGTCTTGTCGAGGAACGAAAATCCCGGAGGCATGACACCGACGACGGTGTAGCTGTTGCCCGAAAGCGTGATCCCCTGGTTCAGGATGTTCGGATCGGAACCCAGACGGGTTCTCCACAGCCGGTCGCTGATCACGACGACGCGGCTTTGGGGACGATCCTCGCCGGCGGTGAACGCCCGTCCCTTCGCGGGCTGCACGCCCAGGATCGGGAAGAACGAGGCGCTCACGAGCTGCATCGGCAGTTCGATCGGATCGCCGTGTCCGGTGAGCGTGGTGTTGAACGTCAGCCCCACCGCCGCAATGTCGTCGAACACGCGGTTCATCTCGCGCCAGTGGATGAAGTTGCCAGGTGAGACGACGTTGTTCTTGCGATCGCGCGGAAGGTTGTGTTCCCAGACGACGGCGAGCCGTTCCGGTTCGCCGTACGGCAAGCGCTGGATCAGCAGCGTGTTGACGACGCTGAAGATGGCCGTGTTCGCGCCGATGCCGATGGCGAGCGCGGCAACGGCGACGGCAGTGAAACCCGGGGAGCGGAGGAGGAGACGTGTACCGAACCGAAGATCGTTGAGGATTGCGCTCATCGGCGTTGGTCCCCCTGCGGTGTTTCCTCGCGGCTCAGGACGCCAATCGCCCACGCCGCCTGACGCCGGACCGGTGGTTCGGGATCCTTGAGCAGTGGCAGAAGGCTATCGACCGCGCGGCTGTCGCCGATCGCCCCCAGGGCCCACGCCGCCTGTTCGCGAACCGGAGCTTCGCCGTCCTTCATGATCGGCACCAGCGCGTCGACGGCCCGCACGTCGTCGAGCGCGCCGAGCGCCCAGGCGGCATTGCGCCTCGCGATCCACGACTGGTGCTTCAGCGCCTTGACCAGCGGTTCGAACGCACGGCTCCCGATGGCGACGAGCGCCGAGGCTGCCTGTTCGCCGGGTGTCGTGGGATTGTCAGGGTTCCACCGCCACCAGTTCTGCTGGCATACCGAGCGCTCGAGCGGGGCTGCGTCGGGCAGCAACTCGATCAGCGCCTCGATCGCGGCCGCCGCATTGTCGCCGCGCTCCCGCAGATCGCAGGCGGCCCGCGCCCGCACCGCCGGATCCGGGGCGTGCAGCTGTTCGGCCAGTTCCTGAACGGTGTGCTGCGTGCGAGGCGCTCTGACCTCGACCGCCGCCCACGACGCAGGAGGAGCATACGGCCGCGGGAAGGGGGACAGGAACACGAGCGTTACGCCGATGAACAAGCCGCTCGCGCGGACGAGCGTCCGGAGGAACACAGCCCACGACGTCATGCGTCTCTCTCCTCGTGCGAAAAAATTAGCATCGCGGCCCCGAATAAAGGCGCCCGCAAACGGGCGCCCCCGGTCGTCGAACTCAGGCACCCCGTAAAGGGGTGCCCTACAGCCATAAAGGGCCCTACCGGGCCAATTGACCCAGCGCGAATGCGGCCTGCTGACGAACGTCTGCGCTCGCATCCTTCAGCGCCGCCGACAGCGCGTCGACTGCGCGCGGATCGCCGATCTGGCCGAGGGCGAACGCCGCCTGCTCGCGAACGTCCGTGGAGTGATCCTTCAGCGCCGCGATCAGCGGATCCACCGCGGAGCGGGCTTTCAGCTGACCGAGCGCGAACACCGACTGTTCGCGGACGTCGGCGCTGGCGTCCTTGAGCATCGACATCAGCGGCTGGACGGCGCGCTCGTCGCGCAGTTCCCCGAGCGCAAATGCGGCCTGTTCGCGGACACTGGGGCTCTCGTCGCGCAGCGCGGCAACCAGACCGTCCACCGACGATGGATCGCGAAGCTGTCCCAGCGCGAAGACGACCTGCTCCCGGACGCTCGCGTCGGCATCCTTCAGAGCAGCGGTCAGCGGCGCGACCGCACGTTTGTCGCGCAGCTGCCCGAGCCCGAACGCCGCGCTCTCGCGCACATCCGGCGAAGCGTCCTTCAACGCAACGACGAGCGGGTCGAAAACACCGGGGTCGCGCAGGTGCACGAGAGCTTGCATGGCCGACTCGCGCACTTCCTTGTCGCTGTCCTTCAGGGCTTCGGTCAGCGCCGCCACGACCTTCGGGTCCGCCTTGGACCGCTGTTTCGTGTCAGGCTCCTGGCGTGGACTGGGATTGGGATTGGGGTTCGGATTCGGGTTCTGCCCAAGCGCTCCGCCAAGCGCGTGCGCGAACATCTGCGGCCAGTCGACGCCGTTCAATCCGCCCCGCACACCTTCAATGGCGCCCTCGACGCTGCCCTTGACCGTTCCCTCGACGGTTCTCTCGACGGTTCTCTCGACGCTTCCTTCGATGCGCTGCTTCATCGCGGAGCGCGGTTCGGGGACGGACGGTGCCGCTTGTGACGCAGGTTTCACGGCGGGACGCGGCGGGATCATCGCCGGCGATTCGTACGCCCAGGTCTGCATAGAGGCGAGCGGGAGGATGGCGGCCGCGGCGACGGCGGTCGCAAGCGCGACGCGGGTGCGCGACACACCGGTTCGAGGGACGGTTGGATCGAGAATCGACATGAGTCTTCCTTCCAGCTGCGACCGGCGCGCCATGGCAAGGCTCGCCCCGGCGGTCGCGGCTGACAAGCGGCCGGTGCGCATCGTGCGTGCGATCGTGAGAAGTTGGTCCGCGTAATCAGGTCCGGACGTGCCGTATGCGAGCACGAGATCGTCGCAGGCGCGCTCGCGTTCGATGCGCAGACGCCGCGCCGCCAGCCATGCCAGCGGGTTCATCCAGTGAATCGCGCATGCGGCTTGCGCCAGCAGGTGCGTGAGCGGATCGGCGCGGCGGACGTGCGCGAGTTCGTGGAGCAGCACGATCCGGACGCGATCCTCCGGCCAGTCGTCCGCGACGAACGGCATCACCACCGACGGGCGCACCACGCCCCACGCCATCGGCATCGTCGCGTGACGGCTGCGACGGAACGCGACGCGGGAGAGCCCGAAGTCCGCGGCGATCTTGCGAGCGACGGGCATCCATGGCGCATCGGTCGTGATCGGCGTCCGCCGTGACATCCACCAGACGGCAGCGAGCCCGAGAAGAAGGCGGCCGAACAGGATCAGCGCGCCGAGCGCCCAGACGGACGCGATCAGCGTGGTCGTCGAGATGCGCGCCGCGGCAGGTCCATCGCCCTCACGCGGATCAGCGCTGCGTTCGCCCGCGGACTGAAGCCGCGCCTGCATCTGTTCCCACCTGCGACGGGACGCCTCGTCGTCCGCGACCTCGGTGGGAGCGGGGACGGCGGCAGCCGGCGCGACCGTGAGCAGCGGCACTGTCCAACGAGGCGCGGTCAGCGATGCGATCGGGACGATGAGGGCGGCGGTCAGCGCACAGGTCCAGACGAGATGGCGCGAGGCCGCGCTGCTTTGCCGGAGCGCGAACGCGATGCCGGCGGCAATCGCCAGGATGAATGCGCTCTTGATCGCCGCGTCGGCGAACGGCAGCCACACGGAGGGGTCGTGCACGGGATCGAGGAACAGCATGACTACGCTCCGCCCTTGCGGGCCTTTTCGATCATCTGAGCCAGGCGGTCGAGCTCCGCGTCGGAGAAGCTCGCCCGCGGATCGTCGAGCAGCGCCGAGATCGCCTGAGAAGCCGATCCGTCGAAAAACGTCTGGAGCACGTGGCGCATGGCCGACTTCTTCGCGCTGTCACGGGCGACCGTCGGCAGGTATACGTATCGCGGGCCGTCCTGCTCGTGGCGGATGTGCCCCTTTTCTTCCAGGATCCGCAGCATGGCCCGAACGGCCGAGTAGCTCGGCGGGTCGGGGAGTGCCATCTGCACCTCTGCGGCGGTGGCGCGCCCCTGCGCGTAGAGGATGTCGATGATCTGGCGTTCGCGGCGGCTGAGGTTCTGGAGAAGTGGTCGGCTCATTGGTTCACGAGGGTTAGACGGATGATCCCGGGAAAAAGTGCTATGAATTTAGCATCGGGGTAAAAATTTAGCACAGGTCGGGGTGCTTCAGGGTGCGTCGGGGTGCGTCGGGGTGCGTCAGGGTGCGTCAAGGTGCGTCGGGGTGCGTCGGGGTCGTGAACGGCGTCGGGGCCGACCCCGGCGCTTGTCACACCCCCTTTCCAACAACAAGACCTCTGCGTCCCCGGCGCCCTCGGCGGTGAGGTATTTAGAACAGGTCTCGCGTATTACCCCGCAGCCGCAAGTTCAGCGCTGTGGCTGTCCTCCGACGCACCCTGCCGCACCTTGACGCACCCTGCCGCACCTTGACGCACCCTGATGCACCTTGACGCACCCTGATGCACCCTGCCGCACCCTGCCGCACCTTGACGCACCCCGACGCACCCTGATGCACCCCGACGCACCCTGATCCGCGCTAAGCTCCAGGGATGATCCGAGTCGCCACGCTCCTCGCAGCCGCCCTGCTCCTCGCTCAAGCGCAATCGTCCCAGCCCGACAAGACGCTGCCGGTCGAGCAGATCAAGCTGCCGCCCGGCTTCGCGATCGAGGTCTACGCGACCGGGGTCCCCGACGCGCGCCAGATGGCGCTCGGCGACAAGGGGACGCTGTTCGTCGGCAGCCGCACCGCACGCCGCGTCCACGCGCTGGTGGACCGCGACGGCGACAAGCGGGCGGACCAGATGTACACGATCGCCAGCGGCCTCCAGTCCCCGAGCGGCATCGCCTTCCGCGACGGCGCGCTCTATGTCGCCGAGATCTCGCGCGTCATCCGCTACGACGACATCGAATCGAAGCTCGAGTCACCGCCGGAGCCCGTGGTCGTGAACGACAAGCTCCCGACGGAACGCCACCACGGCTGGAAGTATCTCGGGTTTGGACCCGACGGCATGCTCTACGTCCCGGTCGGCGCCCCCTGCAACGTCTGCGACCGCAAGGACGACGAGCGCTTCGCGACGATCACGCGGATGAAGCCGGACGGCACGGGACAGGAGATCTTCGCGCGCGGCATCCGCAACACCGTTGGCTTCGACTGGCATCCGCAGACCCGCGAGTTGTGGATGACCGAGAACGGCCGCGACAACATGGGCGACGACGTGCCGCCCGACGAGTTGTTGCGGGCGTACAAACCGGGGCTGCACTTCGGGTTCCCGTACTGCCATGGCGGCGACATTCCGGATCCGGAGTTCGGCAAGGGCCGGAGCTGCAGCGAGTTCGAGCCGCCCGCGATGAAGCTGGGCGCCCACGTCGCCGCGATCGGGATGACCTTCTATACCGGCCAGATGTTCCCCGAGGAGTACCGCAACCAGATCTTCATCGCCGAGCACGGCTCGTGGAACCGCTCGGAGCCGCAGGGCTACCGCATCATGCTGGTGAAGCTGAAAGGGAACAAAGCGGTGAGCTACGAACCGTTCGCCGAGGGCTGGCTTCGCGGCATCCGCTCTTCGCGGGGATCGACGACGCTCGGCGACGCCTGGGGCCGCCCGACCGACGTGCTCGTCATGCCCGACGGCTCGCTGCTGATTGCCGACGACGAGGCGGACGCGATCTACCGGGTGACCTACAAAGGGTAGACGCGAGCGGGGCTACGCCTCGCCGCGCAGGCGGAGTTCACAAATCTTCATGTGCTCTTCTGCGGCGATGCGGATCTCGACATCGGGTTCGTTGGACAGCCGTGCGCGCAGCAGGGCGAGCATCTCGCCGGCGCTCTTGCCGGTTGCGCACACGATGAAGATGTGCCCGAAACGCGTCTCGTAGGCGCGGTTCCCGGCGACGAGCGCCTCGAATGTCTCGGGGGATGCCGAGCGCACACCGGCCTGCTCCCGTGTCGAGAGGGACGCCGTCGTGGCGGCGAACTTCGTTCTGAGCGATTCGACGTCTCCGATCCGCGGATGATGCGCAAACGCGTCGCGCCACTCGGCGGGCGGGAGCGCGAACCATTCTTCCCGCGCGGCGCGGACCGCCTCGTCCGCGGAGTCGAACGGACGGCGTATGAGCATCCGTTCGATCCAGCGTTCGGCGCCACAACACACGCGCAGCAGGTCCCGCGCCTCCTGCTCCGGCGCCAGATCAATCCTGCGCCAGCGTTCCATGGACCCGGAACCGGCTGATCCCGCCGTCGGGGAAGATGTTCAGCCGCAGGTGCGATACCACGCCGGCGTCGCGAAGCTGTCGGGAGAAGAAGTGGCGTTTGTGCGCGTGAAGCTTCGTCTCGGGGAGGACCATGCGCCATTCAGCCGGCGCGAGGTCCGGCGCGAGCGCCGCGGGGAGGTCGCAGCCTTCGACCGACGCACGATCGGGATAGTTCCCCTTGAAGTGGTTCGTGTCGATCTCGATCTTCGCGATCCGGCCCCGCGTGCCGAGCCGCAGGAGGATCCAGTCGTGACCGGGACCCCGCCGGCGCCGGGTCTCCCAGCCGTCCCCCATGTTCGCGGCCCGGCCGGGCATGATGATGTTCTCCTTCGCCCCGTAGTGCATGTCGCTCGCCGCCAGGACGAGTCCGCCGTGCTCGATCGCCGCGAGATCGACAGTGGGGTTGCGCGTCACGATCCGCCCCCAGTCGACGACCACCTCGCCGTACACGCGCAGCCGTGCGACGCCGCCATCAGGAAAGATGTTGAGCCGCACATGGGTCCACGCACGGTCGTCGTCGATCTCGATGAAGTTGTCGGCATCACCGCGAAGCGCCGTCTTCTCGAGGATGGTGGTCCAGGGCGCACCGGTCCGGGCGGCGGCCGGCCGGGTTACGGCCCGGGTCGTGTCGAGAGCGTCGATCGAACAGTGCGGCGGGTAATTGCCGGTGAAGAACGCCGTGTTGACGTTCACCCCCCGGACTCTGCCGCGCATGCCGAGCTTGACGACGCACCAGTCGTGGCCGGGCGAGCGGCGGCGGCGAGATTCCCAGCCGTCCATCCACTTGCCGCGCGTGGTGTACTTGCCGGGGATGAATACCGGCGGCGCGGGCTTGATGAGATTCTCCTTCGGTGCGAAGAAGTCGTCGCTGGCGGCGATCGCGCGACCGCCGACGCGCGTGGACGCGAGATCGGCGAGACCGGTGAACGCAGGGATGCTATGATCGGCGGCCACTTACGCCTTTCCTTCCTTGGAGCCTACGATGCTGGCTGAAACAGCCTACGGCAAATCGGGCGTCCGGCTGGTGCAGGTCACCCGGCCCGGCGATCGCGACGTGCTCCGCGACCTGACGGTCGCCATCAAGTTCGAGGGAGACTACGACACCTGTTACACCGACGGCGACAACAGTCACGTGCTGCCGACCGACACGATGAAGAACACGGTGTACGCGCTGGCCGCGAAGGAGCGGCTGCAGGAGCCGGAAGTGTTCGGCATCCACCTGGCCGAGCACTTTCTCGAGTGCAATCCGAGGCTGCGGCGCGTCACGGTCGACATGCGCGAACATCTCTGGAGCCGCATCACCGTGGGCGGACGGGAGCACAACCACGCGTTCATGCGCGAGGGGCCGGAATCCCGAACCGCTCACATTCGCCTGGACCGCCAGGAAGCCCTGGTCCATGCCGGGATCAGTGATCTCTCCGTCATGAAGTCGGCGGGCTCCGCATTCTCGGGCTTCGTGCGCGACGAGTACACGACGCTCGCGGACACGCGCGACCGTCTGCTCGCGACGTCGCTGACGGCCACCTGGCGGTACGATTCCGGCACGGCCTACGGTCCGGCGTGGCACGCGGTCCGCCGCACCCTGCTCGAGACGTTCGCGAATCACGACAGCGAGTCCGTGCAACACACCCTCTACGCGATGGGGAAGACCGTGCTCGACGAGATCGCCGACGTTGCCGACATCCACATCGTCATGCCCAACCGCCACCATCTGCCGGTGGACGTGTCGCGGTTTGGCGTCGAAGATCGGCACGAGGTCTTCGTCGCGACCGAGGAACCGTTCGGCCTGATCCAGGCGACCCTGCGGCGTCCGTGATTATAGTGGTCGGCTATGAGCGAGTTCATCGTCCGTAGCGAGCGAGTCGTACTTCCGAACGGGACGCGCGCGGCATCCGTCCACGTTCGCGACGGGCGCATCGTCGGTATCGCTCCCCACAACTACACTCCCGCGGGTGTCCGCGTGATGGACGTGGGCGAACTGATGCTCCTGCCGGGGCTCGTCGATACGCACGTCCACATGAACGATCCCGGACGCGCCGACTGGGAGGGAGCGGAGCACGCCACGCGGGCCGCGGCGGCCGGAGGGGTCACGACCGTCGTCGACATGCCGCTCAACAGCATCCCGGCGACGACAACGCTGGCGGCCTTGCGCGCCAAGCGAACGGCGCTCTCGGGGCGCTGTCATGTGGACGTCGGATTCTGGGGTGGCGTCGTACCCGGGAATGCCTCTGACCTGCCGGCTCTCGCGAAGGCCGGCGTGCTCGGGTTCAAGTGCTTCCTGTGCCCGTCCGGGGTGGACGAATTCGCATCCGTGACGGAAGAGGATCTGCGCCAGGCACTCCCCACCCTGGTCAAGCTCAAGCTTCCACTCCTGGCACATGCCGAGCTGCCGAGTGCGCTGCTGGAGCCGGATCGTTCGAAACCGCGCCTGTATCGCACGTGGCTCGCCAGCCGTCCGCCGGAGGCCGAGCACGACGCGATCCGGCTGCTGATCACGCTGGCCGAACAGTGTCGAGCCCGCATACACATCGTCCATCTGGCTTCGGCGGATGCGCTCCCGGCCCTTCACGACGCGCGTTTTCATGGCGCGCGCCTCACCGTCGAGACGTGCCCTCACTATCTGACGTTCGCGGCTGAGGAGATCCCCGACGGCGCGACAGCTTTCAAGTGCGCCCCACCGATTCGCGACCGTGACCAGCGCGAACGCTTGTGGGAAGGGTTGGTGGCCGGAGACATCGACCTGGTGGCCACCGATCACTCGCCGGCGCCGGTTGCTGATAAACACCTGGACGACGGCGACTTTCTTGCAGCCTGGGGAGGCATCGCGTCACTGCAGCTCGGACTGTCAGTTGTGTGGACCGGCGCGCGAGCACGCCAGATTCCGCTCGAACGGGTCGTGCACTGGATGGCTAAAGCGCCGGCCGAACTTGCCGGGTTGTCGAACTCGAAAGGATCGATCGCGGTCGGCGCCGACGCCGACATGATCGTGTGGGACCCCGATGTCGAATGGATCGTGGATCCCGCGCACCTGTTCCATCGGCATCCGGTCACGCCGTACGCCGGGATGACACTGCACGGCCGGGTCAGGAAGACGATGCTGCGCGGAAAAGTGATCTTCGACAACGACGAGGGATTCGCCGACGCATCCGGCAGGATGATGGGGACGGCATGACGGCGATCACGACGCACGTGCTCGATACCTCGCGCGGGCGTCCGGCGTCCGGCATTCACGTCGAACTCGAAAACCACGACGGGCACGCGTGGCGCCGCGTCGGGCGAGGTGTAACCGACAGCGACGGACGGCTCCGCTCGCTCGCACCGGAAGACGTCCCTCTCGCCGGCGGCGTCTATCGACTGACGTTCGACACCGCGGCCTACTTTGGCGCGCAGAATACGGCCGCCTTCTATCCGCGCGTGCTCATCGAATTCACCGTGGCGGAAGGGGAGTCCCACTACCACGTGCCTTTATTGCTGAGCCCCTTCGGATACAGCACCTACCGCGGCACCTGAGCGACATGAACACGCGACCGACTGGATCCTTGACGCCGGAAGACCTGGCGGGCGCCCTCGCGCGGCTGCAGGAGACGAACGCCGATCTTGCGCGTGCCTTTCCCGGTGAAATCGGCGACCGCCAGCCGGTTCACACCGTGTATGGCGGAGCGCACCTGTTCAAATCGGATACGGCCGTGAGACTCGGCCGCCTCGCGGTTGCGGCACTGAACGAGTACGCACCCGACGGCGAAACGCTGGCCCGAGTGCTGGATCTCGACCCGGCGCTGGACCCCGCAGGGCTCCGAGCGCGCGTTGCCGAGAAACTGGAGCGGGAACCGGTCGAAGACTTCAGGATCGACTTCGAGGACGGGTACGGCAACAGGTCCGACGCCGACGAAGACGGTCACGCGGTCTCGACCGCGAACGAGGTAGCTGCCGGGGCGAGGGCCGGCACGCTCCCGCCGTTCATCGGCATCCGGATCAAACCCATGTCGCGGGAGCTGCACGTGCGCGGCCTGCGGACGCTGGACATCTTCGTGTCCACGCTCGCGGAGGCGACAGGTGGCCAACTGGTCCCCGGCCTCGTCATCACGGTCCCGAAGGTGATGGCTGCCGGACAGGTCGAGGCGGTCGCGGAGGTGTGCGACGCGCTCGAGCGCAAGCATCGACTGGCGGCGGACTCGCTGAAGCTGGAACTGATGATCGAGACGCCGCAGTCGATTTTCGCGGCCGACGGGTCGTCAGCTTTGCGGCGTCTGGTCGATGCCGGCGGGGGCCGGGTCACGGGCGCTCACTTCGGCACCTACGACTACACGGCGCTCTGCGGGATCACGGCCGCGTGGCAGCACATGCGCCACCAGGCCTGTGACTTTGCCAAGCACATGATGCAGGTGGCGCTCGCCCAAAGCGGCGTTCATCTATCCGATGGCGCGACCAATATCATGCCGATCGCCCTGCATCGGTCTGCGAAGGGCGGGACGCTGACGGCTCAGCAGCAGCGCGAGAACGCGGAGAGTGTCCACCGGGCCTGGAAAGTGCATTTCGACGACGTCATGCATTCATTGGTCAACGGGTACTACCAGGGGTGGGATCTCCATCCGGCACAGCTGCCCACGAGGTATGCGGCCGTCTATGCCTTCTTCCTCTCGGCGCTCCCCGCAGCGACCGAGCGCCTGCGCAACTTCGTCGACAAGGCGGCGCAGGCGACGCTCGCCGGAGATGTGTTCGATGACGCTGCAACCGGGCAGGGGCTTCTGAACTTCTTCATCCGAGGGCTCAGCTCCGGCGCGCTGACAGCCGACGAAGCCGCGGCAACAGGACTGACGAACGAGGAGCTGCAGACGAGATCCTTCGTCGCGATCCTCGAAGCACGGCGCCGTCCGGCGTAGCATGACGCGAGTTCGTCGACGCCTTCTCGCCATTGCCGCGATCCTCGTGCTGGCGTTCTGCTATCACGCCGGCGCGACCATGCACTCGCGGGCCATGAACACGCAGCGCGTCCGCGCGGACCAGAGCGGCTATCTGTGGGACGCCGTGGCAATTAACCAGGGACGGCATGGGGGTCCGGAGACGCTCATCGGCGAGCGGAACCGGATGCCGGTCTACCCGTGGCTGCTGTCGTGGCTCTACGACCCGGCGATGTCGCCGGACGAATTCTTCGCGGTGGCCAAGCGCTGGAACATCTGGATGTCGATGGTCCTGCTCGCAATCCTTGCGGGGATCGCGTTCGGGCCGCTGCCACCCCTCATCGCCCTCAATTTCGTCCTCGTGATCGCCTTCGGCTGCTACATCTTCAAGGCGGGTTACGCGCAGGTCGAGCTGCTGTTCTACCTGCTGTTCTTCCTGACGTTCCTGGCGTGCTGGAAACTGCTGCGGGCCGAGACGACGGCCGCGACGCTGTCGTACGGCGCAGGCGCAGGTGTGCTCACCGCGCTGACCCATCTTTCCAAGGCGGCGATGCTCCCGTTCGTGGGGATCGTGTTGCTGGTGCTGGGGCTGCGCGCCGCGTCACCACTCTTCGCGCGGGGCTCCGCGGCAGCCGCTTCGGCGCGAACCCGTCAAGTGATGGTGCGCGTAGCCGGGGGCGGTGTCTTCGTCGTCTGCTTCCTCGCGGTGCTGTGGCCGTACATTTCGAACAGCAAGAAATACTTCGGCCACTACTTCTACAACGTGAACTCGACCTTCTACGTCTGGTACGACGACTGGCCGGCCGCCAGCATGGGGACGTTCCAGGACGGCGACGGCAAGGGCTGGCCGACGACCCCCCCGGACGAGATCCCGTCGATGCGGAAGTACCTTCGCGAGCACACGGCCCGTCAGATCGCGGATCGTTTTCTGAACGGCTTCAGGGAAATGATCACCGTGTCGTACACGCGGCTGTGGTACTTCAAGTTCACGGCGATGTACGTGCTCTTCGCGCTCGCGCTCGTCGTCACGGGATGGCAGCGCTTCCTGGCGCTGGTGCGGGCGCAGCCTTATGTGTTCCTGTTCATGGTTCTGTACGGCGTCGGCTATGCGGCGGCCGTGGCGTTCTATCAACCGATCTCCGGCACCTCGCTGCGCATGCTGCTGGTGCACATCGCGCCGCTTCTGTTCGTGCTGTCCAGGCTGTCGGCACATCCCTCGTTCCATGATCTGCAATGGAACGTTGCCGGCGTAGCCGTCAGGCCCATACACTTTCACCTGCTGATGCTGGTCACGATCCTCTTCGACATGGCATTTGTGCTGCCATGGAGGTTGACCGCAGATTTTGCCGGTTACTGAGATGCTCTCGACATGAAAAGACTTCTCTTTCTCCTCGCACCGGTCGTGCTGACGGCCTGCTCGAGCGGATCCACGCCGGCGGGTGGTCAGGAAGGGCAGGCAACGATGGCCATCGTCAATGCGCGCGTCTGGACGGGTGATGCGGCCAACCCCTGGGCCGAAGCCATTGCGGTGAACGGCGAGCGGATCGCCGCGGTGGGTACGAGCGACGACGTGCGGCGTCTTGCTGCCGGAGGCGAGATCATCGACGCCGGCGGCCACCTCGTCGTCCCCGGCTTCATCGACACGCACGTCCACTTCATCGACGCCGGATCGGATCTGTCGTCGGTCCAGTTGCGGGACGCAGAAACGAAGGAGGAGTTCGTCGAACGGATCCGGGCGTTCGCCGCGACGGTGCCCGCCGGAACCTGGATCACCGGGGGCAACTGGGACCACAGCCTGTGGGGCGGCGAACTGCCGGACCGCAGCTGGATCGACGCCGCTACGCCCGACACGCCGGTGTGGATCAATCGTCTCGACGGCCACATGGCGCTCGCGAACAGCGCGGCGTTGAAGGCGGCCGGCGTCACGCGCGAGACGAAGGACGTCGAAGGCGGAGAGATCGTTCGCCGCGCGAATGGCGAGCCGACCGGACTCTTGAAAGACAACGCCATGGGACTGGTCGACCGCGCGATGCCGGATCCTTCGGACGAGATGCGCGACAGGGCGCTGGCCGCCGCGATGCGGCACGTCGCCGAGCAGGGGGTCACGAGTGTCCACAACATGGGTTCGTGGGGGGATCTCGCGACCTTCGAGCGCGCACGGAAGGCGAACGCGCTCGGGACCAGGATCTACGCCGCCGTTCCGCTCGCGAGCTGGGAGCGCCTGCGCGACGCCGTGGCGGCAAAGACCTACGGTGGCGAGGACGGCCGCGGAGACGAATGGCTGCGCATTGGCGGACTGAAAGGGTTCGTGGACGGCTCGCTCGGTTCACACACCGCCGCGTTCCACGACCCGTTCGACGACGCGCCGAAAGACCGCGGGCTGCTCGTCAACACGCCAGAGGATCTCTACAAATGGATCTCTGGAGCCGACAAGGCCGGGCTCCACGTCATGGTCCACGCGATCGGGGACCGCGCGAACAACCTGCTGCTCGACACCTACGAGCGCGTCACGAACGAGAACGGTCCACGCGACCGGCGCTTCCGGATCGAGCACGCGCAGCACCTCGCCGCCGCCGACATCCCGCGCTTTGCGAAGCTGAACGTGATCCCGAGCATGCAGCCGTATCATGCGATCGACGACGGCCGGTGGGCCGAGAAGTACATCGGCGATCGCATCAAGACGACCTATGCGTTCCGCTCGCTGCTCGACGCCGGCGCGCGCCTTGCCTTTGGCAGCGACTGGTTCGTCGCTCCACCGGTTCCACTCATGGGTATTTACGCCGCGGTCACGCGGCGAACGCTCGACGATCGCAATCCTGACGGATGGGTGCCCGAGCAGAAGATCTCAGTCGAGGAGGCCGTGCGCGCCTACACCACGGGCGCTGCCTACGCCTCGTTCGAGGAGTCCGAGAAAGGCGTGCTCGCGGCGGGGAACCTTGCCGACTTCGTCGTGCTCGACCGCAACATCTTCGAGATCCCGCCCGAGGAGATCCGCAGCGCCCGCGTGATGACGACGGTGGTGGGCGGACGGAAGGTGTTCGAGAGGGGCGGTCAGTCGCAGTAGCAGGCGGCTGTCAGACCGGGCTCTGGAAGAACGCGATGCCGAAAGAGATCGCGAAGCCGATATAGACGGCGCCCGCGCCGATGATGAGCGGATCGCTGGCGCCGTTCATCGCGCTCTTCAGCAGCGCGAGCGCGCCGACCAGGAAGTGCGTGAGGTTCCCCAGCGCGATCGGGCGGCCATAGATCCCGCCCATCGGCGCCCCCTTCGCCGTCCAGTTCACCAGCGCGAACGCGAACAGGAGCGCGCCGAAGAGTTGGACGAGAACCGTGAGCGCCGCCGTCGGCACCACCTCCAGCCGTGCGAGCAGTTCCTGCGGAAGGAACGAGGCGGCGATCCCGGCAATCCCCATGACGACGGCGCTGCTGCCGAGCAGAAGTCTCGTATTCATCGTGCAACAATCAAAGCATGGATCACGGCAGCCCGTCGCTCGAACGGCATCGGCGGCTGGTTCGGGAGCGTCTGGCCCGGACGCCCCGGCCCGCGGCAGGCCCTGACAGCGTCAGCTGGCGGATCAACCGCGAGATCGTGGTGGTCGCTGGCTGGGGGCGCGCGATTCTACTGCAGTTCGCGCATCCGCTGGTGGCCGCAGGCGTCGATCACCATAGTGCCTTCCGTGGCAGCCTGCTCGGGAGCCTGAAACGGCTTCGCTCCACCGTGAGCGCGATGCTGGCGCTGACGTTCGGCGACGAAGAAGAGGTGGTCCGCGCCGCGGCCGGCATCAACAGCATCCACGACCGCGTGTTCGGGCAGATCGGTCAGGCGGCGGGAAGGTTCGATGCGGATCAGCGCTACTCGGCCCACGATCCAGGGCTGCTCCGCTGGGTACACGCGACGCTGCTTGATTCCCTGCCGAGGACGTACGAGCTGCTGGTGGGACCCCTCACGGCGGAGGATCGCGAGCGCTACTACGCTGAAGCCGCGATCATGGAGCCGTTGCTCGACATCCCCGAGGGCCTGCTTCCGCGGAACACGGCGCAACTCGAGGCCTACATGCGGCAGATGCTCGCCAGCGGGGAGATCGTCGTGACAGACCGGAGCCGCGCGCTGGCGCGGGCGGTTCTGTTCCCGCCGAACTGGCGCCTGCTGTGGCCCTTCTTTCGGCCGGTCCAACTGATCACGATCGGCCTGCTTCCGCCGGAGATCCGCGCCGAGTACGGATTCACGTGGGACGAGCGCCACGCGCGGGCGCTCTCGCGCTGGGCGGCCGCTCTCCGGTATTTACATGATCTCCTGCCCCGTTTCGCCCGGGAATGGCCGGTGGCCCGTCGATCGCCGGCCCGCGCGAAATCGGCCGATCGGCGCCTGTTCGAAGCGACCCATCTCCCCAAAGCCTGACCCTGCGGAGACCGAAGTCGCCCTATAGGATGGTTTTCGGGTCGTCATCCCTCTGCACGTCGCGACCATAAACCCTGGAGTTATATGGAGTTATATCGATAGTCCGGTGCTGTGGCCGGGCTGGTCAGAACTTTGCCTACAGGATTGACAGGAGACATCACCTTGAGAAAATCCTTCTGCCTGGCGGCACTCACTATTGCGGGTTCGTTATTGGCGCAGCCAGCGGGCGCCGCGGAGATCACGTTCGACGGGTTCACCAACGGTTGCTTTTACACGACGACCAGTTGCACGCCGTCCGGCGTGTCTGCCACGCTGAACGAGCTGACCTTCACGAACAGCAGTTTCGGCGGCACCAGCATTGCCGGTGATCTCTCCGTCACACTCGGCACGTTCTCGCTCGTTCCGCGCGGGAACGATGACTACTCAGGCTCGAGCTTCAACCTGCTCGTCACGTTCGATGTGCCGCTGGGGCTCAATACGCCGTCGACGACCCTGACGTCGCTCCTGACCGGCACCACGTCCAGCGCGCCCGGGCAGTGCAATCCTGCGCCGAATCCGTGCGGCAGCGTGGCGATCAACTTCAATAACAACCCGATCCCGTTCTCCTTCACGAGCGGCAATACCACCGGGTCCTTTTTTCTGACGGTCGGCGATCTCATCATCCCGGCGGGGCAGACGGTTGCGCTGACGGGCCGGATCTCGGGCGCCAGCCAGACGACCACCACCACGCCGCCTCCGCAGAACGTGCCGGAACCCGCAACCCTGGCGTTGTTCGGGAGCGGCCTGTTCCTCGCCGCTTCTCGAGCCCGGCGGTCGCGCAGGCGCTGAGGGATTTCATTCTTTCGTGGATATCGATGCCGGGCCTTGTGCCCGGCATCGTTGTTTTCGGGAGGCAGCGCCTCAGGCGCCGGCGGCCTCGGGCAGGCGGTCCAGCGAGGCCCGGAGGCGCGGCAGGCTCTCGGGATAGTTCCGGCGGATGAACGTGATCAGCTTCTCGCGAATCTCGCAGCGGAGATCCCACGCCAGCGAGGCGTCGGCGGCACTCGCCAGCGCACGCACCTCGATCGTGTGCTGTTTCGCGTCGGTGACCTGCAGCACGTTGACCTTCCCGTCCCAGTAACGCGACGACGACAGGATCCGGGTCAGTTCGGCACGCAGCTCGTCGAACGGCACCGTGTAGTCCATGTACAGGAACACCGTGCCCAGGATGTCGGCCGACGACCGCGTCCAGTTCTGGAACGGTTGCTCGATGAAGTACGTGATCGGCAGCACCAGCCGCCGCAGGTCCCAGATCCTCACGACGACGTACGTCAACGTGATGTCTTCGATCCGTCCCCACTCTCCCTCCACGATCACCACGTCGTCCACGCGAATCGGCTGGGTGAGCGCGATCTGAAACCCGGCGAGGAGCGTCGCGATGCTCCGCTGGGCCGCGAAGCCGATGACGATGCCGGCAATGCCGGCTGACGCCAGGATGCTGGCGCCGAACTGCCGGACCGACTCGAAGACCATCAGCATGGAGGCCAGCGTGAAGATGCCGATGATCGTGAGCGCAACCTTCTTCAGCACGACCACCTGCGTGTGAATGGATCGCGCCTGGAGGTTGTCGGCGACGTCGAGGCGATGCTGTTTGAGAACGAACGCGGCTGCCGCGTTCACGACCTGGACGAGGATCATTGCGACGACGGCGATCAGCAGCAGGCTGGTGCCATTGCTGACGACCTGGGCCAGCGCCGGTGACAGCGACAGCGCCGGAGCGCCGAGGATGAGCGCGAGCAGTGGCAGCGCGAGTCGGACCGCCTTTCCGGCGAGCGGCAGCAGCAGGTCGTCCCACGAGGATTCCGTGCGGGTCGACAGCGACGTCAGGAACGCCTCGACCAGGCGGCCGATCCGCGAGAGCAGCCAGAAGAGCGCCGCGACGAGCGCGAGGCTGTAGACCCACTCGAGCGCGGTCAGCGAGGAGGCGAGCACGCTCTCGGTGGCCGTACGGCGGAGCAGCAGGCTGATCGCGAAGAACAGGCCGTGGATCCAGATCAGCAGCGCCAGCGCTGGCAGGATCTCCCGAAGTCCGCGCGCGACCCAGTGGCGCACGCGCATCTCGTCCGGCGCGGCGGCCTCGACCGCAGCCTCACGGCGCGCTTTTCTCTGGATCCACCAGCGCAGCGCCACGTGCGCCAGCACCATGAGACCGAGGATGGCGACGATCAGCGTGAACGTCGAGACGTCGGCTTCCTCAACGAGCTGTACCCACGATGACAATAGTTCTCCCTCCGTTTTCCGGACGCCTGTTCAGTAAGAAGATGTGATTCACACGACGGACGTCGCGTGAAGGATGTCGCGAGCTGAGTCGAGCGGCGCGGTCAGAACACGCCGGCGCCCAGATTCTTGAACGCCGGCGGGTATGTGCGAGACGGCAGGCTCACAGGGTGGACGCTATCGTGCTGCGGCCACCCTGTCAATGGATCGGCTACCAGGGTTGCGAGTAGCGGGTGCGGTTCAGGTCCGTGTACCGCTCCACCTCGATCAGCTTCTTCGGCTGTTCCTTGACGACGCGGAGCATCGGCACGCGCTGGCGCTGTTTCATGGCCGCGGCGGCACGCTGTTCCATCTGCGCGCGCTGTTCCGGTGAGAGCGACGAGAGGTCGTTCTCGCCGAGCATGTCCGACATCGCCTGCTGGACGCTCTCCGGCGTCACGCGAAGGACGTTGTCGGTGTAGCCCCACGTGATCAGGTTGTCGTCCGTCTCGGGTTCGAGCAGGTACGAGATCAGGTTTCCCTTCGACTGCGCCGTGCTCACGTAGAACCAGCCCGCCGGGACCTGCACGGTTTCGGTCTTCTTCTCGACGCCCGCCACCGCCTTCAGGTAGTGGCCCTGGAAGTACTCCTTCCGATGGACGCCGGTCGCCTCGTAGACCTCGACCTCCATCGACGCCGGTTCGGTGAACTTGTGGACCTGGATACCGTGATCGAGGAGCAGCGGGACCACCTTCGCGATCGAGACAGGGATGATGTAGCCGCGCGCTCTCGGCACCGTCCGCTTGACCTCGTACTTCAGCCAGACCGGCACGTTCTCGAGCGTGTAGGTCACGGGCGCGCCCTGCCCGCGTCCGCCGCCGCGCCCGGCGCCTGCCGGTGCGCCCGCCTGCGCGCCGCGTCCGCCTCGGGC
>DASWVN010000312.1:0-3420 GCA_036401215.1 Vicinamibacterales bacterium
GGGTCCGGTCACTCCTGCTTCAGATACAGGCGGGATCCACGCTCGCGGAACTCGCGTGATTTCTCGTCCATGCCGGCGCGCGCGTTCTCGCCGGCATGCTGTCCGGCCGCCATGTCGCGGACTTGCTGCGTCAGCTCCATCGAACAGAAGTGTGCCACCTTCGCACCTTCGGCGGGCAGCGTCGCATCGTGATAGGCGCGGGCCGTCACCGGATCGAGCGACAGGTTGAACTGATCCTCCCACCGGAACTCGAACCGTGCCTTCGACAGCGCATCGTCCCAGGCCTGCGCGCGCGGGTGGCCTTTCGCCAGGTCGGCAGCATGCGCCGCAATCTTGTACGCGATCACGCCGGCCTTCACATCGTCGCGATCCGGCAGGCCGAGGTGCTCCTTCGGCGTGACGTAACAGAGCATCGCCGTGCCGTACCAGCCGATCTGGGCGGCGCCGATGGCGGACGTGATGTGATCGTACCCAGGCGCGATGTCGGTGGTCAGCGGCCCGAGCGTGTAGAACGGCGCCTCGTCGCACCACTCGAGCTGCTTCTCCATGTTCTCCTTGATCAGGTGCATCGGCACGTGGCCAGGACCTTCGTTCATCACCTGGACGCCGTGTTCCCACGCGATCCGATTCAGCTCGCCCTGCGTCTTCAGTTCGGCGAACTGGGCTTCGTCGTTCGCGTCCGCGATCGATCCCGGCCGGAGACCGTCCCCGAGCGAGAACGACACGTCGTAGGCGCGCATGATCTCGCAAATCTCGGCGAAGTGGGTGTAGGTGAAGTTCTCCTTGTGGTGGGCAAGACACCACTTGGCCATGATCGATCCGCCGCGCGAGACGATGCCGGTGACGCGACGCGCGGTCATGGGGATGTAGCGCAGGAGGACGCCGGCGTGCACGGTGAAATAATCCACGCCCTGTTCGGCCTGCTCGATCAGCGTGTCGCGATAGATTTCCCAGGTCAGCTCCTCCGGACGTCCGCCGACCTTCTCGAGCGCTTGGTAGATCGGGACGGTTCCGATCGGAACGGCGGAGTTGCGGATGATCCACTCGCGCGTTTCGTGGATGTCCTTGCCGGTCGAAAGGTCCATGACCGTATCGGCGCCCCATAGCGTCGCCCACCGCAGCTTGTCGACTTCCTCGTCGATCGACGACGAGACCGCGGAATTGCCGATGTTGGCGTTGATCTTCACGGCGAAGTGGCGGCCGATGATCATCGGCTCCAGCTCGGTGTGGTTCACGTTGGCGGGGATGATCGCGCGGCCGCGCGCGACTTCCGCTCTCACGAACTCCGGATCGAACCCTTCGCGAATCGCGACGAACTCCATCTCCGGGGTGACGATCCCCTTGCGCGCGTGCTGGAGCTGCGTGACGGTGTCGCTCCCAAGGCGTGCCGCTACCCAGGGCTCGCGAAGCTTCGGCAGCCCGGCGCGAACGTCATGCCCCTGCGGCCCGCTCGTGTCATACACGCGAAGCGATTCACCATTGGTGAGCGAGATCTCCCGCATCGGCACCCGGACGCCGCGCGCTTCGACGTAGATCTTTTGCGAGTTCGGAAAGGCGGATGCGATGTCAGAGGGAAGCAGCGGTGTGTAGGTGGTCGGTTTGGCCATAATGCACTCGCGGAGTAAAAGTCGACTATAGCAGTCAGCCTCGTCAACGAACAGGAGATCGGCATGCAGGATCCGCAATCGGAGATTTTGAACGCCCTGTACCGGCAGCAGCGCGACGAGGCCGTGCGCCTCGCCGAAACGGCTCCGTCCCTGACGATCTGGGAAGCCGCCGCGCTCGGGCGCGATGCTCAGCTCGGCCGCCTGCTCGCTGCGGATCCCCCGCTGGTGAACGCGCCCGCCTCCGACGGCCACTACCCGCTGGGGCTGGCGGCGTTCTTCGGTCATCCGTCCACGGTCCGACTGCTGCTGGACCGTGGAGCCGATGTGCACGCGGCATCGCAGAACGCGATGAAGGTGCAGCCGTTGCACGCGGCCGTCGCCGGGCGGAGCGCCGAAGCGGTGGCCGCGCTCCTCGACGCGGGAGCCGACCCCAACGCGCGGCAGCAGGTGGGCTATACCCCCTTGATGGGCGCCGCTTCAGCCGGACGCACCGACCTCGTCGATCTCCTGCTCGCCCGAGGCGCTGATCCAGCGCTCGTGAGCGAGGACGGCAAGACCGCCGCAGACGTGGCGCGCGAACACGGTCACACGGAGCTGGCGGAACGGTTGTCGGCCAAACGTCAGTGACACGTCTGGGCCTGCCGTTGGTTTCTGGGACCTAGGGACGCGGATGACTTACAGTTCCGGAAACGACGGCAGCAGCCGGCAGACTCCCAGATCGTGACGCTCACAAACGGCAGCGATGCCGTCACCATCATTCCAGAGGGTCTTTGGATTCTGCCAGAAGTACGCATTCGCGATTATCTGAAGCAAGAGGAGCGGAGCAATGACGGCTCGTGACGTCGCAGCCATTGCGGCGTATACGGCGATCCCGAGCAGCGGGATGATTGGCATCAGAAACCGGCCTGGCGGACTCCAGCCTCCCGTCCACCCATGCACATTGAAGAATGGCAGGCAGATCGGTAGCAGGTAGAAGACAACGACAGCCAGGAGCTGCGCCGAGAGTGCTGGGGATCTCCGCCAGAGGATGACGCCGCCCAGTGGCACAAGCCCGAAGATCGGCGCGTACGGGAGCAGACCGAACTCCTGATCCAGGAGCATGGCGAGGGAACGATGAAGAGCGCCGTGCACATTGTCAGGGATCGACGTCGGACCGAGTCGTGCGTGAGGGTTCGTCAGGTAGGTGCCCCAGAACTGGTAGTTGAGCGCGATGCGGACTCCGACGATCAGTGAGAGCGGCGTTAGGAAGGCAGCCACGTTCTGGATGGACTGCTGCCTTGCGAGTTTTCTCGAGGCAAGGATCAGAAGAATCGCGACGAGTCCGACACTCCTGACGTGAAGGAGCAGCAGAAAGCCGATCAGCGCGCCTGCGCCCACCCACGGCCACAGCTCCCTTCGATCCTCCAGCACTAGATACCGAAACAGCACCAGGCAGACCAGTGCGCTCATCAACTCGGTGAACGTGAGTATCGAGAAGATGAGTAGCGGCGGAGACAACGACACGACGAGTGCAGTCCAGAATGCGAGCGACGGCTGCGTCTCGACCAGCAGGAACGTCTTGAACATCTCCCGCGCCAGCGTGGCAGCGACGATGATCATGAACGCGCTGAGCAGGTGGCGATACGCTGTCGAGGGGGTTAAACGAAACCGCTTCAGGACGGGATGGTCGGGTACGCCGAGGAGCGGGGTGACAAGCGGCTTCAGCAGTCGGACATAGGGAGCGAGGATCAGCGGAAGACCCACGTCGTGCACCGGCCGCAACGTGCCGTCTACACCCGGACGAGCGTGTAGCTCAGGTTCAAGAGCGCCCCCC